>NZ_JBEYYJ010000003.1:0-184684 GCF_040645475.1 Streptomyces sp. NPDC046759
AACGCTCGGCTGGGAAACCCCAGCCGAGCGCCTGCATAAACTGCTCGCGGCCTGATCAACACGACCACGTGTTGCGACGACCCCTAGAAACCGCCGCATGGTCCCGGGGCCTTTGACCTCTGCTTCTGACATCGGCGCGGGCGCTCGCCACTGATCACTGACGACCAGGACGTCTCCGCAGCAGGCGGTCCATGTGGCTCATGACTTCGCGCTGGGTGTCCTGGACGACATGGGTTGTCGATGTCCATCATGATGTTGATCTGGGGGTGACCGAGGATCTCCGTCACGACGCGGGGCGCGACTCCAGCCGCGGTGAGGAGCGTGGCGGTGCCGTGCCGGGCCTTGTGCAGTGGCGCGCTCCACCTTGACGCCCTGAACCACTCCCGCTCCACGGCGTGTGGGTCGGCGGCAGACGGGATGGGAGCTGGGGAAGGTGGTGGGTGCTGGGCACCCCGTGACTTTCACCAGGGGTAAAGATCGCGCTAAGGACCTGATCGGCTTCTTTCCCGTCGATGACTGGCCTGACAGGCTCTCTGCGCTGCGGGAACGAGCCGCAGGGAAGTGGTGGGGGTGGCTGTCGGTGGACGTCATCGACTGGATCTGTATAGCGATCGCGTGGCTCATGACCTTCGGGTCAGGAGCTGTAGCGATCTTTTGTGGCCGGCTGCCCTTCCCGTGGCGCAGGCCCATCGCAGCTCCGCGCATGTGGGGTATCGGCGTGATCATGGTAGGTCTGGCAGCCACGATCGGGATCACCACGCATGGGCGTTCCTATGCTGACGGAACTGCGGCTATGTGCCTGGTCATCGCTGGCCTTTGCCTCATGGCCTGGGCTGAGCGCCCAGGCACCGACGGGTAGCCCGCAAACCCGTTCGGCCCGCACAGTTATCTTCCAACCTCGACCTGCTGCTGGCAGGAGCCTTCGACCACCCCGGGAGGCCGCTCGACGACCGGGACGGCATCAGCAGGCAGGACCGGGGCTCGACGGTCGTCGCGCTCACCTGAGCGACGATGTGCTGCGCAACCAATCCGGGCCACACGGTTCGGAGACGATCACGTGCTCAGGGCCAGGCGGCTGGGCACATGCGGGTTCATCGGAATTCAGTGGGGTCGCGCTACGTGACGCGCCGCGCCGGCGGCAGGACGACTTGGAGCCGTACTTCATCGCCCGCTGTGCGTGCGAATGGATCGGCGCAGCGCACGACGCCCAGGTTGCGGGCGCACTGGCGGCCGCAGCCGCCGAGGCTTTCGATCACGGCCAGTTGGTCGCGCCGATGGTGGTGAGGGTTCTGGACTGATCAGGACCACGGTGGCGCCAGTCGGCCCGCACCCGAGGAAACTGCTCGTTGCCCGCAGCGAGGTCGCCGACCTCACGAGTTCGAGTTCGGTAACGACGACAGTCGAGAAGCAGAGTTGAGGAAGAGCAGAAGGCTGCAGTTTTGAATGCTGCCAACATGCTCAGCAGATCCCGGCCAGTTCGACCGTACGGGCCTCCGGTGCGGCACCCTGAATCCGCACAACCCGGGCGATCATCTGGACTGCCACTTCATACGCCTGGGCGACACGGGTTCACTCAAAAACCTTGCCGACGAGTTCGACGACTGGATCACCCGTGAGACCAAGCTTTGGCGGAGGAATCGTCCAGTGATCTCGGATTCGACCTGATCATGCCGTCGCCATGCTGAGATGGGAACGCTGTGCCCTCTATGACTCGGCCTGCCCGCGGCTGGGATGCTGGACTGCATCCACTTTCGCCGTCGACCGCAGCGCCCTTCCGCGGACGACCCGTGGAGCGATCAGGGACGGCCCGCCGCGGCCTGCGCCCGCCTGCGGCGGTGGGTCGATCAGGTACGACAGTCCTCCCGGCTCAAGCCCTGCGCAGCCCGTCCGTCTGAGGTCGCTTCGCGGACGTGCGGCGGGGTGCTGCCCAGTGAGACGCTGGGCCCATGGCTGAGCGTTCTGCGAGCGTGGAAGCCCCATGCGGCTCCGGAGGCCGCCGCGTGTGCGTCGGTGACAAAGTTCTGGGCACGGCGTATTCGCTGCACGACCTGACGCTGCTCCTGCGACAAGCCGGGCTGGTGGATGGGGATGAGCTGGATGTAGCCGAATCGGACCTCATTGAGTGGCACGGTGGTGGTCCAGAGGTTTGGCCGCGTCAGGGTGGTGGGCCGGAGTGCTGGACGCTGCCCGGTGAGCTGCCACCGATGCTGCGGGAGAACAGACGGGCCCGGTCGTGACGAACCTCCGAGCGGCTTCTTGATCAGGGCCTTGCCCCACAAGGTCCCGGCGCCCAGAGACCTGGATGGAGGGAGCGCCCAGCGGACAGTGCCCGGCGCTCGGTGCGTCGCCTTCACCTAGGGTGCGCGGGCGCGTAATCACGGCATGAGTGACGCCGGCGAGAACCACGACTCCTTCTGGCCTGGTCAGAGGTCAGGTTCCCGAATCGCCCAGGTGGCGTCCACTCGTCGGGGGTGGCGGACGGTGGCAGTGTGGGAGATGTGACCGCTGGGCACAGCTCGGTAGTGATCACGGCAGTCGACCAGCTGACCCCGGAGGACATGCATCTCGGCCCGCTGCTGGTGATCGCCCCCGCGCTCACCGCCATGTTCGCCGACGCATTACTCACCGGTCTGATCGGCCTCCGGGCCCGCCGTTCCGCCGAAGGAACGAGATCCACATGAGTACACCACCACTGCCCGGGGTGCTCGGTGACCTCGCGCCGATCCTGACTCACTGGGGCTACTGGGCAGTAGGCGGCCTGATCTTCGTGGAGGACTTCGGCGTCCCTTCCCCGGGCGAGACGATCCTGATCGCCGCGGCGGTGTACGCGGGGGCCGGGCAGCTCAACATCGCCACCGTCATCGCCATCGGCGTCGTCGCCGCCGTCCTCGGCGACAACGTCGGCTACCTCATCGGCCGCACCGGAGGACACGCGCTGGTGCAGCGCTACGGCAAGTACGTCTTCCTCCCGCCCGAACGGTACGAGAAGGCCGAGGAGTTCTTCGCCCGCCACGGCGGGAAAGTCGTCACGGTCGCGCGCTTCTTCGAGGGGCTTCGGCAGCTCAACGGCATCATCGCCGGCACCACCGAGATGCCCTGGCCGCGCTTCGTCGCCTTCAACACGCTCGGGGCGGTGCTGTGGGTCGGGTTGTGGGCGGGCGTCGGCTACGCCGCCGGCAACCACATCACCACCATCTACACCGAGGTCAACCGCTATTCGACCTATGCGCTCATCGCCCTGGGCGTGCTGATCCTCGCCCTCGTGGCCCGCAGGGTGCTGCGCCGCCGCCGTGCGGCGGGCTGAGCACCCCTTCGACAGCAGGGAGCTCGTCCTCACCGGCCTCCGCCGCCGACGCGACACCCAGCGAGGGAAGGTGAACCTTGCAGAACGCCGAGATGAACACCCTTCACCCCCGCCATCAAGTTTTACAAGATGTAGTAGCTTCCGGATGGGTCGGAGCCGCCGCGAGCGTCGCCCGAAGCCTGACTTTCCCGCATTCCGAGTCGAAGGCCCTCCATGTCCGTCCTGACCTATCCCGAAGCCGTGGGCGTCGGTCTGCTGCAAGGCGTCACCGAGCTGTTCCCCGTCTCCAGCCTGGGGCACAGCATCCTGATACCCGCACTGCTCGGCGGGCACTGGAAGCACGACCTGGACGTCTCCGCCGACGGATCCCTCTACCTCAACGAGCTGGTCGGCCTCCACCTGGCCACCGCACTCGCGCTCGTCGTCTACTTCTGGCGGGACTGGATCCGCGTGATCCGGGGCCTCGCAACCTCGATCACCCAGCGCCGCATCCAGACCGTGGACCAGAAGCTCGCCTGGCTGATCATCACGGCCTGCATCCCGGTGGGCGTCGCCGGCATCGCGCTCGACAAGGTCTTCCGTACGACGCTCGGACGACCCGTCCCCACCGCGATCTTCCTGGCCCTCAACGGCGTCGTCCTCTTCGTCACCGAACAGCTGCGGCGCGGCGGGACGGGCCACAGGCGGGCCGGGGCCGCCGTCACCCCCGACGAGGAGCATCTGCCGGCGGACGCACAGTCCGACCTGCGGATCACGCGGATGACCATCCGCCAGGCCGTGACGATCGGCGCGGCCCAGATCCTCGCCCTGCTGCCCGGCATCAGCCGCTCCGGCTCCACCATCAGCGCGGGCATCTTCAAGGGCCTCGACCATGAGGACTCCGCCCGCTTCGCGTTCCTGCTCGCCACCCCCGTGATCGGCGGAGCCGCGCTGCTCAAGCTGCCCCCACTCCTCGGTTCCGAGGGCAACGGTCTGCGCGGACCCCTGCTGGCGGGAAGCGTCGCCGCCTTCGTCGCGGCCTACCTCGCGACCCGCTACCTGGTCCGCTACTTCGAGAACCGCACCCTCATCCCGTTCGCCGTCTACTGCACCCTGGCCGGGCTCGGCAGCCTCGCCTACTTCACCATCGGCTGACCGGGCGCCCACTCCCCCCAGGGGCGTCACCCACCGAACCACCGCGACGGCTCGCGCAGCGACCCCGCACAGCGGACGGCGCCGAGTACGACTGCGGATGTCAGCGACCGCTGACGGCCAGTTCGTAGTCGCCGATCAGGTCGCCCAGGAGGGCGCCGGCGGTGATGTCGCTGGGGACGTGGCCGGCCATGTAGAGGCGGGAGTAGAGGACCTCGTCCTGCATCCACTGGTAGTCCGGGGCCCGGTGCGGGGAGAGGGCGGTGAGGTAGATGACGGCAGCGGCGGCCCGGGCGGCGTGGCTGGACGGGTAGGAGTACGGGCCCTTGGCGCCGGGCTTGATGTGCTTGTCCGGGCGCAGGGTGGTGTCCAGGACGTAGGGGGCGGGCTGCTTGTCCTTGGCGGCCACCTGGTCGCTGATGGTCTTGGCCATCTTCAGCGCTGCCTTGAGCTCCGCCTTCTCGGCCGAGCCCTGCGCGGCGGGGACCAGGTCGCGCTGGTCGTGGAGGTACAGCTTCCAGATGTCCTTCTTGCCATGCAGCTCCAGCCAGGTGGCGGCCTTCTTCCCCGCCGTCGTGCGGGTCTTGGCGAGCTGCTGGACCTGGTGGAGTTCGGCGGTGCGCTGCGCGGCCGCGGGCGGGGCGGGGACCTGCTGGGCGGCCCAGGCGGCGAACGCCTTGTCGTCACGGGTGGTGCCGTGTGCCTTCTTCCACTGGGCGAAGAGGGCGTCGGCCTTCTTGTGCTGGTCGTCCGCCTTCTTGCCGATGGCGGCGATCTGGGCGTCGGTGAAGAGGGTGGGCGGCGGATCCTGTTTGATCTTGGCCGTCGCGCTGGGTTTCTTCTTCGTGGAGGCGACCGACGTGACCAGCTGCGGTCGTAGCGCGCCGACGGCGATGGCCGCGACGGCGAGCACCGCGATCAGGGCGTACGGCCATTTGATACCGCGCAGGACGTTCATGCGGCGGGGTTCCTTTCGGCGGGGAGCGGTACGGGGTTCACCGCGGTGGTGAAGTGGGCGCGGGCGAGGCGGCGTACGTCGTTGTCGGGCAGGCCCGGGGTGAGCAGGGACTGGCCGACGATGTACTTGCTGAGCGAGACCGGCCGGACGCCCATGCCGAGCAGCAGGCGGTCGGCGGAGGCGGGCTGGGCCCGGCCCTTGGTCTCGATCAGGACCTGTCCGGGGTCGAGCGCGACGGTGCGGTCGTCGCGGTGGCAGCTGAGGGCGCCGTCGAGAGTGACGCGGCTGCCACCGTCGAGGTCGGCGAGGGCGGCGCGGACGTAGCGAACCTCGGCGGCGGCGGTCAATTCCTTGGCCATGACGGGGACACCGGCCCGTTCCAGCACCTCGTCGACGAACCGGGCCGCGTGCTCGGTGAGTTCGCCGTACTCGGCGGCCGGGACCTTCAGGGCGTGCTTGACCGTGGCACCGCGGCCGTCCTTGGTCTTGACCTCGACCCGGCACAGCCCGTCCTCGGCGTACAGGCGGGTGCGGACCTTCCAGCGGCGGCGGCGCTTCTGGGTGTGGGCGCGCCAGGCGCCGAGCTGCTCGGTGTCGAAGTAGGCGCTGAGGTAGCTCGTCGTACGGCGCCCGCCGAGATCGAGGACATGGTGGCTGTCGGCCAGCTGGGCGACGAGGCGGCGAGCCCGGTCGAGCGGAACCAGGTACTTGCGGTCCACCCGGTGCTGGAGCGCTGCGGCCGCGTCCACCTCGGCGAGTGTCGCACCGCGCAGTTCCTGCAGGCCCAGCCCGGCCGCGAGCGAGGGGCCGGCGGTCATGACACCGTCACCGGCTCACGCGGCTCGATGTCCGTGCTGATGGCGGGTTCCTGCGGCTGGGCGGGGTAGCGGGCGGAGACCCGGGTGGTCTCGCGGACGTAGTCGACCTCGTCCACGACCACGGACAGCGGCGCCTGCCCGAACCGGAAGGCCACGTCCTCGGCGATCAGAGCGGGATCCGGGTAGATCCGGTCGAGGGTGAGCTTCACCGTCCGGGTCGGCGGCTCGTACGACTTCGGGTCGTCGACCACGAGCACCGCCACCAGGACCACGGCGTCCAGGGCGACGACTAGCCAGGTCTGGCGCTGCGGCAGCCCCGTGCAGAGGGCTATCACGAGTGTGACGAAGGTGTAGGCGACGTCGCGCAGGGTGAAAGCGGCACTGCGCAGGCGGACCAGCGAGAGGATGCCGAACAGACCGAACCCGACCCCGGCCGGGAACTTGCCGGCGCTGATCGTGCTCATCGCGGCGAACAGGCCGATGTTCAGTGCGGCCAAGACCAACGGCATCGCCGGCACGCTGGGCCGGCGGCGGTAGAGCCAGCCGACCAGGATCAGCAGCGAGATGACGTCGAGACCGCCGCGGGTCGTGAGGTCGGTGACCGCGATGTGGTGGGTGATGCCCTTGGCGGCGAGCACCAGTGCGTGCATGGCTGTCCCTTCCGTTCCGTCGTGGCGCGTCGGAACGGCGGACCGGTCGCGGTCCGCGGAGCACCGCGACCTGAAGGACGGTAGGGAAGTCACATGAACAGACCATGAAGACCTTCGGCTGGCCGGCCATGCCCGGCCAGCGGTTACCCTGCCCGGCATGCACTGCCTGGTCGTCGACGACGAAACCCGCCTGACCGATCTGGTCGTCCGCTACCTGACCGAGTCGGGACACACCGCCGAGGGCCGCTACGACGGGCCGTCCGGGCTGGCCGCCGCACGTGACCCCCGGCTGGACGCCGTCCTGCTGGACGTGATGCTGCCCGGCATGAACGGCGTGGAGCTGTGCCGGACGCTGCGCAGCGAGGGCATCGACGTACCCGTGATCCTGCTCACCGCGCGGGGTGCGATCAGCGAGCGCGTCGCCGGACTCGACGCGGGCGCCGACGACTACGTGGTCAAGCCGTTCGCCATGGACGAGCTGCTGGCCAGGCTGCGCGCGATATCCCGGCGCCGCCCCGACCCGGCCGGCCGGCTCCGGGTCGGCGACCTCGTCCTCGACCCCGAACAGCAGCGTGTATGGCGTGGGGACACCGAGCTGGAACTGTCCCGGCGGGAGTTCGCCGTGCTGCGCGTACTGATGGAGAACGCCGGCTCCGTGGTCTCACGGCTGCAGCTGCTGGAGGAGGTGTGGGACGGCGAGGCCGACCTGCGCAGCAATGCCATCGACGTCCATGTCTCCAAGGTGCGCGCGAAGGCCGACCGGGCTTTCGGCCGCACGTCGATCACGACGCTGCGGGGGCGCGGCTACCGGCTGGAGACGGCTCCGTGAGCCTGCACGGCCGGCTGCTGCCCCGATTTCGGCGGCTGCCCGTGGTCACGCGTCTGGTGCTGGCCGTGGCCCTCACCATGTCACTGGTCCTCGCGGGTGCGGCAAGCTTCGTCTACTGGCGGGTCAGAACTGCCCTGGACCAGCAGCTCAACGATGACCTGACCACCTACCAGCGCAGCCTCGACCACGCCGTGCGCCACGGAGCGCAGCTCCCGCCCGGCCCCAGCGGCAGTCTCCAGCAGGTCCTCGACGCGCACGGCCGAGTGCTGGACTCCAGCGAGGCCATCCGCCACCAGATGCTGCTCACTCCGGCCGAACTGGGCTCTGTCGCACGTGGAGCCACGGTCCGGCATGACATCGGTTCCCTGCTGCTCATCACCCCAGGCACTCTGCGCCTGCAGGCTCACCGCGTCACGACCGGCGGACGGACCCGGATCGTGGTCGCCGCCGTCCGGCGCGGCCACCGCGACGAAGCGCTGCGCGAACTCCTCGCTCAGCTGGCCTTCGCCTCGGGCCTGACCCTGATCGCCGCTTCCTACGTCGGTTACCGCACCGCCCGTGGCGCCCTGCGCCCCGTCGAGCGCTACCGCAGCGGGGCCGCCACCCTCGCCGACGGCACGCAGAACCTGCGCCTGGACGTGCCCGTCGACCGCGACGACGAGATCACCCGCCTCGGCCACACCCTGAACCACATGCTCGACCGCCTTCAGACATCGGCCGAGCGCGAGCGCCGGTTCGTCGCGGACGCCAGCCACGAACTGCGCACCCCGCTCACCCTGATGCGCGCCGAACTCGACGTCGCCCTGCACCGCCCCCGCTCCGCCGGGGAACTCACCGAGACCCTGCGCTCCGTGGACGCCGAGGTCCAGCGCCTGATCGACCTCTCCAACGCCCTGCTGGGTCTGGAGGAACTCGGCAGCACCGGCCACATCGCCCGCGCACCCGCGTCCCTCGCCGACCTCGTCGACGCCGCCGTCACCCCTCATCGACGTACCGCAGAACGGGCCGGGCGTGAACTGGTCGTCGATGCCGCCGACGTGACCGTCGACATCGACGCCCGGTGGCTGCGGCCGGCCGTCAGCAACCTCATCGACAACGCCCTGCGGCACGGGCACGGCACCGTCCGCGTCGCGGCGACCGTCCACGCAGGCGTGCTGAGTGTGTGCGTCACGGACGAAGGCCCAGGCTTCTCACCTGAGTTCCTGCCGCGGGCGTTCGACCGCTTCGCCCGCGCCGAGGCCAGCCGCACCAGCGACGGATCCGGCCTGGGACTCGCCTTCGCGCACGCGGTGGCCACCGCCCACAGCGGCACCGCCCGAGCCGGCAACGCGGCGAACGGAGCGGCCGTCACCCTTCGTCTGCCCTGCTGACCAACAGGTGGCTCTGCCTTGCTTCCCTGCGCTCGGTGCCCGCGCTCGCGCAGGGGACCGGCCTGCCGGCCCCGTGCCTGGCAGGCGTCGAGGATGCGGGGCAGTGCCCGCAGGGTGGTGCGCCAGGAGCCGGTGGCGGAGGTGCGGTCGGAGTCGTCCAGCAGGACGGTACCGCCGCGCAGGTCGCGCAGGACGGTGTCCTCGACGAAGCGCGGGCGTGTCGCCAGCCGATGACCGGACCTTCCTCGCTGCACAGCCCGGCCGCGGACAGTCGGCACAACCACTGTCCGCGGCCGCGCGGTTCCGTGTCGTGTCGCGAAGTGTTCCTGCGACATGTACATGAGGACTGCTCAACGGGTTCATGGAGTCGCCCCGATCGTGGTCAGCGCACTGATCCGCGGGTGGACGTGGTCAGGTCCAGTTCCAGTTCTGGGGCGCGTCCCCGTGTCGTCCGTCCGGGAGGGTCGGGGAGTAGTAGTCCCAGACCAGCACGGGATCCCCGTTCTGCGACGGGTCGGTGCCGCCGTAGTTCTTGGCGTCCATGAAGTCGTAGGTGCCGCCGGAGTCGGAGCCGCTCTGCAGTCGCGACCACCCGTCGTAGTCACCGGAGAGCTGGTACCAGACCTGGTTCGCCTCAGGCTGCCCGTTGTTGGTGATGCAGTGCCACAGCTGGACCAGGTGCCCCTTGTAGTCGTTGGGGATGTTGTGGTACGTGCCACCACTGATGTCCATGTCCAGGCACAGACCGCTGCGCTGATTGGTGATGGTGAACGCGGGTACGCCACTGGGCGTACTGACAGGGTGGAAGATCCACCCCTGCTGCGCCTGGTTGTTGCAGACCCACATCTGCACCTTGTCACCGTCCTTCCACGGATCCTGGTGCGGGTCGCCGGGCGCATACGCGGCGTCCAGGCACATGTTGCCCGCGAACGGTGTGTGAAGCTGCCAGTTACCCGGGCTCGCGTGGGCCGTCCCCATGCCCACGTCGACGATGACCAGCGCTGCCATCGCCGCCACGGCACTGAGCTTGGCGGTCTTCTTCATGGTTTCCCCCTGTATCGGACAAGATCCCGTGATGGGAGTACGGCGAATGGTCGTTCGCCTGGGCACGCATGCGGTGCTACGCCCGGTACCTCCGGCCGGATCGCCCCCAGTGCCCGGCCCGGCATCGGGTGGGCACGGCAGAACCTACGGGCGAACGAATGGGGTGCGAAGGACGCCGTTGCACAGTGAGGCGGTCCCTCCGGTGCCAGACCGCACAGCGAGCCCCTTTGTCCGCCTGGCAGAGCCCCGGATACCCTCCAGCCGAACGGATTCGGCTGTCTCTCGGGGAAGTGAGATGCACGGTCATGATCCGCGTACGGACACGGCGGCAACTGGACACGCTCGGCGGGCCGACGACGTGCTGGACATGCAGCGCGCAGCCCGAAAGGGCGGGACCGCGCTGCTGCTCCGCTGGCTGGCCGGCCGAACCGGGGCCGCCGTCCTCCTGGTGAACCGCTCGGGCGCCGCCGTCTCCCCGCCCCCGCTGCCCCTCGGCAGCGCCGAGCGCGATCTCGTACTGCACGGGATCCGGGAGGCCACCGCGCGAGGGCTCAGGTCCGTGACCATCGACGAGCAAGACCTCACGGGCGTCGTCCTTCCCCTCGACGGCCCACCAGGCGTCCACGCGCCTTTTCTCGCGGCCGTGGTGCCACGGCCGATGCCACCGGGTCTGCCGGTCCTGCTCGCGGATGCCGCATCCGGCCTGAGCCTGTGCTGGCAGCTGGAGTGCACCCGGCAGCAGCAGCGCCGGCTCCGGGACGCCGATGCGCGAATCCGGGAAGCCGTCTTGCACCTGCTGATGAACGGTCAGGTGACCACCGCACGCCAGGTCGCGGGGGCACTGCGGCCCGCGCTGCCCGACGTGGTGCGGATGCACGTCATCGAGGGACCGCACACGATACGCAGGGCGGTCGCGGAAACGTGGGCCAAGGCGGTCGACCGCGCGTGGATCGTGCAGTGACCCGTATACACCAACCACCTGGTGGTGCTCGCGCCGGCCGACCGCGAGACCCACGCCGGCATGCCTGCCGAGCCGGTCCTGCCTCGCTCCGTGGCGAAGACCTGCTGCATCGGAGTGAGTGACCCGGTGCCCTTACGCGACACCGCCATCAGCTACGCCCAGGCCTTCCACGCCCTGGCCGCAGCACGCCACCGCGCCGAAGGACGCGCCTCGTTCGCGGCCCACCCCAACCTGACACTCACCATCGGGCCGGCCGCGGAAGCCTGGGCCGCGGTCTTCCTCGCGCCGCTGCGCGGCCACTGCGCACGTCGTTCGCAGGACCCGGACAGCAGGGAACTGCTCGCCACCGCCGCGTCATGGCTCAGTTTCTCCTCCCACGCGACGGCCCATCTGAAGATCCACCGCAACACCCTGACCGCACGTCTCTCCCTCATACAGCAGCTGCTGGGCCTTGACCTGAACCGGCTCGCCGACCAGGCCGCACTGGCACTCGCACTACGCACCATCACCTCAGGCATCCCGCCCCGCCCGGAGCATCGCACGTCAGACGCCGGGGGGACGGCGCCCTCCTTGGACGAACTCCTCGCGCCACCCCATGTCGTGGCCTGGGCACAACGACAGTTCCGTCCCCTGCGGACACCGGGCGTCCCGATCTCCATCGCGCAAACGCTCACCACCTGGCTTCGCCTCGATGCACGTATCGGCCCGACGGCCGCCGCGCTGTCCGTCTCGGCATCCGCGGTACGCAAACGCCTGGCACGGAGCGAAGCACTGCTCCAACGCTCCCTGCTGCGTTCCCCGAGCGCCGTCCACGACCAGTGGCTCGCACAACGCGCCCTCGACTTGGCCGAGGGGAGTGCCTGATCAACGGCCCGGGGAACATCGCGGTCCGACCGGCCGATTTCTCGGTGCCGGGCACCGCGCCGGCTGGGTCGCGGCAGACGAGGTGGCGCGCAGGTGGCGGCGTGCACGATCTCCAGACGGGTCACCGCCGACTGCACGTCGTCGCAGCGCATGGCGCTGACCGCGAATTCGAGCACGACCGCCACCCTCATGTTCCGCTTCCACACGCTCAGTTCGGCCTCGTCCACCAACTGAGGACAGCAGGCCTGGAGTGGAAGCGGTCGAGTCGCTCGCGAGGTCAGTGGTTCAGGTACGGCCAGCCAGTCGACGTGCCCGCCCTCTGGTGGGGTACCCGGCGAGCCCTCCTGAGGTGCTGGCCGTCCGAACGACCTGGTGGCACCTCACCTGCTGGCTGACGGCGGCGCACACCACCATGTTCACCCCAGTACAGGACGCTGCCGGCGGCCAGGGCAAAGCCGATTGCCGCGCCCACCAAAGCACCGAGACCACCTCCCGAGGCGAAGCCCAGCACCGCTCCGGTCAGCAACCCCACGAGCGAGGCACGGATGAAGTACTTGCGAATCCTCTCGTCCACGAAATCACCGCCTTTCACAGAGCCCTTTGCCCCGCCCTGCAGCGACTAACCGGCAACTCGTCACATAAGGTGAACGGTCGGCAGTGTCGTCTGCCGCGTCCCGACTCCTGGTGCACGCCCGACGCCCGTTCAGCAGGTCCGCCGCGGTCTCCGACCGTCGTGCACAGCACCTTGACGATCCAGAAGGAGACGGGGACCTCGGGCACCTTGATTCCGCCCGGCCGGTGACGCGAACGGCGCGTCTGGCCGTCCTCCGGAGCCACCTGACGTCGACCACCGCTGACGCGCAACACCGAGCCGGCTGTCGTGTGCGGCCTCAGTCAACCTCACTCACCTTGTTGCCGCCTACCGCCTACCGCCTACCGCCTACCGCCTACCGCCACGCGATCACGACCTGCTCGGCAAAAACCCGACCACCCGCTGAGCCAGCCCCGCAGCCGGGGTCAGTGCGGGGCGGAGAGCCACTGGCTGAGCCAAGCGAACGCCGGCGGGTACTCCGCGGACCAGGTGTTGTAGTTGTGGCCGCCGTTCGGCAGGAACAGCGTGCGCACCGTGACCGGCGAGGACGCCGCGGCCGCCTGGAACTGTGTGATGTAGGAGGGCGGGCTGAGACGGTCCTCGCGTGAGGTGGCGAGGAACAGACTGACGTGGGACTTCGTGTGCCGCGCCAGGTAGGTCGGGCTGTTGAGCCCGCGCACGGTCGGGTCCGGGAGGACGGACTCGTCGCCGGTCAGCGGGTCGGGGTCGAGAGCGGCGCCCGCACCGAAGACCTTCGGGTACTGCAGGGGCAGTTTCGCGGCGCAGAAGCCGCCGGTCGAGAAACCCATCACGCCCCAGCCACCGGCACCCCGCAGGGTGCGGAACTTGTGCCTGATCAGGTCCGGGACATCCACCGACATCCAGGTCGCGACCTTGCGGTTGGGCAGGTCGGTGCAGTCGGTGTCCACACTGCCCGGGTTGACCACGGGCATGACCAGGATGAAGGGGTGCACCTTGTCCTGCTTCAGCAGGTCCGAGAAGGCGCCCGGCATGCCACCGCGCTCCAGCCAGGACTCCGGGGATCCGGGCACGCCGTGCAGCAGCATGATGACCGGGAACCGCTTGTTCTTGTAGGCCGGCTCGTCGTACTGCGGCGGCTTCCACACCAGCACTTGCCCGGACAGGGCGGACTTCTGCCCGTGGAAGTACGTGTCCAGGACACCGCCCTTGGTGCTGTGGTTGAACTTCGCGCGTTGCACCGGCGGCCCTGGCATCGCGACCGCGTTGGTGTTGTCCGTATTGCCCGTGAGGTCGTCCCAGGACGCATACAGCCCGTAGCTGTTGTTGATCCAGGTGGCCACGACGCTGATCGCGGTGAGCTGGCACAGGCCGATCATCACGGCGTGCGTCAGCCAACGCACCGGCCTGGGCCCGCGGATCCTGGCCCACAGGGCGATCGTGCCAACCATCGCCACGACCGTCGCGACGATGAGGGCGACGAAGAACGGCGTTCCGGTGAGAGACACACGACCACCTTTCTGGACCGCTGAACGAGAGTGAACCGGGCGCTACCGGCTGTAGCGTCCGCAATGACCACGCATGCCGGCTACTTGGCTAGAGGGGACCCGACGATCACCGGTTCCGTCCGACGGGACAGGACAAGGCAAGTGATCCTCACCGGGCGGTGTGACGGGCGACGGCGGCCCGCAGGGCCCGGGGTGCGCGCATCACGGCCAGAGCCGGGCAGCCGGGCTTTCCGGCTGGGCCTGAAGGCGTGACCGCGGGCCTTCGGCCGGTGAGGCGGCGCCGTCGGCAGGGTCTGGCTCCGGAAAGTCCTGGACCGACGGGATGCGCTCGGCCGGCGCAGCTGGGCTCGGGCAGTCCAGGGCCTCGTCGTAGAGTTCGTCCGCGTTCGGGGTCTTCCCCTCGTGCACTTACGCCACGACGGCCACGGTCGCTGCCCCCCTACAGAGCGGTTCCGGCAAGGCAAGGCGCTGCGGCCGACTCAGGGATCCGGCCACAGCGCCGCCTCGGCCGAGCCGCCAGCCAGGAACGACCACGGCAACGGCAACGGCAACGGCTCCGGCGACCACGACGAGGACTGACGGCACAGCACCGACGTACGACGGACCGGTCGGGGACCGCTCCGGCGGACACCCCCTCTCCGCCCGGTCACACCGCGCTGCGGGGAGGCCGTACCGCGCGCTCCGGGCTACGCTGCCGGGCGGGGGCTGTCGTGGATCACGGAGTCAGCCATGCGAAAGTCCGAGCTGTCGAGGAACCGGTCGTCCGTACGGCACAAGCTGCGCTATGCAGTACGGCACCCTGGGCGGATCCCTCCCTATCTGCGCCGGGCGGCGCGGGACACCTGGCTGGGCCTGCGGCACCGTGACCACGTCGCGTACTACCGCGCCGTCATGGCCTCCGACACCGCGCGCAGCCCCGAGCGTGCCGTCGGCAGCGGCTCGGAGGCCGGCTGGCTGGCACTCGGGCAGATGCAGTTCGACTACCTGGTGGAACACGGCCTGAATCCCCAGGACCGCATGCTGGAGATCGGCTGCGGGAACCTCCGCGCCGGGTGGCGGTTCATCGACCACCTAGCCCCGGGCCATTACTACGGCATCGACATATCGCCGGACATCCTCCTCGAGGCACAGCGCACCATCGTCCGCCGGGGCCTGCAGGGCCGCCTCCCCCACTTGGCCCTCGTCGAGAGCCTGACGCTCGACTTCCTGCCCCCGGGCTGGTTCACCGTGGTGCACGCCCACAGCGTGTTCTCGCACTCGCCGCTCGAGGTGATCGACGAATGCCTGGCCAACGTCGGGCGGGTGCTGGCCCCCGACGGCTTCTTCGACTTCACCTTCGACCGCACGGAGGGCACCGAGCACCAGGTGCTCCGCGAGGACTTCTACTACCGTACCGAGACCCTCCTCTCGCTGGCCGGACGGCATGGTCTGAGCGCCCGCTTCATGGACGACTGGGAACGGCGCCCGCACGGCCAGTCGAAGATCCGGGTCACGCACGAGGTGGCGGTGTAGCGGCGTCACCCTGCGGTGGTCCTGGGCGGTCCCGGTGAACCTGCTGGTGAGAGGCCGGTAAGAGCAGCCGTCCTGGGCGACGGGGCTGCGGCCTGGTGCCCCGCCTGTCGGCTGTGTGCCGCAGCGACCAGGTTTCGTCGGTGCATCCCGAGCAGTCGTCCTGCCGGCGTAGGACCAGATCGCTACACGTCCAGTCAGCGCAGCCCTGATCAGGCCATCACACAGTGTTACGGGCCCGGACTTCTCCTGCTCTGATGCGATGCCGACGGCTCTGTTTCAGGCTCCGACCCTTACATCTCAGGAACAACGCGACATTCATCACAGGCCGGAATTATTAAGCAAAGCGACAGGCCTCCCTTAGCGTGGTCGGACATCAGGCCTCAACCGGCTGTACCGGCCATCTCCATCGACAGCGGGGGCCGGGCGACGAAGCCCGCGCCAGACCGACCCCGGAGCACTTGGAGCGACCGGTGACCCTGGGCGCCGGCGCACAGGGAAGTAGATCACCGGCGGATCCCGACCATGGATGCCGCCGTGCCGTCGACCGGCAGCGCGCCTGCGCTCAGCCCTGCCTCGACGTGACCATTACCAGCACCGATTTGAGCACCGAGTGGTGCCGACGGAGGTAGATCTGTGGCGTTGGCCAGAATCAAAGTGGCGACGGCAACCGCCCTCACGGCGGCGATCGCAGGAGCCGTGATCACGGCGTGCGGGCACCACGCAGGCGGGCACACACCCCAGAGCTCGCCCAGCAGCGTGACTCCCTCGACGACGCTGTCCCCTTCCAGGCCGCCCTTGTCGTCCCAGGCGCCGTCACCCTCTTACGCCTCCCCCTCCGCGTCGGCATCCGGCCGCGCCTCAGGGGGAACGCAGTCCGGCCGCAATGGAGCCTCCGCCACGGTGCCGTCCAGGCCCGCTTCGCCATCGGGCTCGGCGAACACCTTCGGGCAACTGCCGAGCACCCTGACGGGCTCCGACGCGCTGGTCAGCCACGGAGTAGAGGGCAGCGGCAAATCCGTAGCGCTCACCTTCGACGACGGCCCAGACCCGCGATGGACCCCGCAGGTACTCGCACTCCTCGCTCAGCACCACGCGAAGGCCACCTTTTGCGAGATCGGGCCGCTCGCCCAGCGCTACCCATACCTGACCAAGGCGATCGTCGCGGACGGGGACCGGCTGTGCGACCACTCGGTCCATCATGACGAGCAGCAGCACCGCAAGTCGGTCTATTACAACATCCACGAGATCATCGACGCCAAGCGCGAGATAACCGACGCCGCGGGAAACTCCGTGAAGCTGATGTACTACCGGGCACCCGGGGGCGACTGGAGCCCGACGATCCGCGGGATAGCCGGCGCCAACCGCCTGCAGTCGCTCGGCTGGAGCGACGACGCCAACGACTGGCGGCGCCCGGGCGTGGACGGCATCCTGCGCAACATCAACCAGGACTTGGGACCCGGCGCGATCATCTTGATGCACGACGGCGGCGGTGACCGTTCGCAGACGGTGCAGGCGCTCGCTTGCCTCCTCAACGAGCTGGACTCTGAGGGCTACGGCTACGGCTTCCCGGCCTGAGCTCGACGCCGTCGGGATCTTGCAGTCGTCGAGCTCATTCGCTGACGGCTCGCCAGGTTCTCGGCCGAGGGACTTCATGGCGGTCCAGGAAGTCCTGGAATGCAGTCGGGGGCCGGGGCCAAGTCGCTTCGCCCGGTCGGTGGCGGACCGCACGAGCCGATGCCCCGAACTCACCCTCTCACCTCCGCATTTCACTTGCAGTGGCATCCGGATCTTGAGCGGATCTGCCGCCAGTTCCGGCCGGAGCGTCTTCACGGCGGCCTGGCGGAACAGCAGCAGATCGCCAGCCATACCTCGCCCCCTGTGCCCCAGGACCCGATTGCGCAGGATGTCCGGAGTCGGCACCGCACCGTGGGCATACAGGGTGCGCAGGTAGTCCGGGCAAATCGTGCCAGTGGCGTCCGCTCCGACATGCCGGCGCGGGCGTGTTCCTCCCCTGTCACAACGCCGGCCGCCCGCGGCCAGGGTTCCTGACAGCGGGCGGCGCGGACATCGTCCGGGCTGGCGACGTCAGTCGCGGTCCCAGTAGGAGACACGGTGGTGGTGGCCGTACCTGCAGTGGTCCCAGCTGTAGTAGTCGTCGTCGTGGCAGTGGCTGCGGTGACGCCAGCGGTCGTAGCGGTCGTCGTCGCAGTACCGCCGCCAGTCACCGGCGTGGCGGTACCAGTAGGCGTGGTGGTCGCCCGGGTGGAACGAGGGCGCCACTGCCGTCACAGAGGCAGCCGCCGGGACAGCGGCTGCCTCCATCGAGAGAGGCGCCATGACAGCGGCGGCCGCCAAAAGCGTGCCCGCTGCTGCCTTAGCAAGGATCTTCACCTGATCTCCTTTCAAACATCAGGGCCCGTTTCGCCCTAGTGCTGAGCCTGACGCTACATCAAATAACGCGGAATTCTTTGCGGCCAAGTCACCGTCAATCCGGCAGCATCCCGGGCGAGATATCGAAAACAGCAGCTCAGCGGCATTGCCGTGCTCTTTGCGGAGACACGTGTGCCACCCCTGGAAAAGGCACCCACCCAGGTGAACTTCCCAACCCGCCAGGCCTGTTCGCAAGCGGGCGACAAATTGGGTCCGCCGTCGTGAATACGCCGCTTGAATTGCCCTGCGTTTTTCGGAGTCATGCGATGAGAAAATTTGCGGCGACCTGACGGCGAAGCCGATGAGGCGACTTTCGGCGCTGCCCCGACTTTTATGGAGTGCATTTCTCGCTGAAAGATGCCTGCCGACCATCCGCGGGCGGCAGACCACGCCGGACTCCTGCGTGTCGCCTTCCGCCGGCTGCACGGCGGCCGCGCAGAGGCGAAGGTCACCGGGGCACCTCCCGGGCGGTGCGGCGCGCTTTCCGGCACAGGGGAGATGAGGGCCAGGGCCGCCGGCCGGGGCCACCGAAGGGGAACTTCGGCGGCGGCGCGCATCGGCGCGCCCTCCAGTGGAGGGCAACCGGGGCCCACCGCTGCCCTCATGACACCGTCCGTGGCCGACTGTGGCCGCTGGTTCCGGGACGGGAGCGTTCTCGATGCCTCGGCGCGGGCAAGCGGTCGGGGCAAGGGGCCGGCCGGCCCGCCGGTGCTGCCCTCGTATCTGTGCACACCGTCGAAGCCGGCGGAGCAGCGGCGGCCGCACCACGCGGCATGGGGCGCGCAGTTGAGCCCAGAGGCAAGAAATGGAACAGACACGCACTTCTGAACGAATGTCGGAAATAGACGGTTTGCACTGACCGTGCATTTTCGGCTACCGTCCACGCCCTCTGGACGAATCGTCCAGAAACTCCGGACGGCGGGGTTGGCGCGAGCCTGCGTGTTCCCCATGGCCCGGCCGCCCAGGGTGACAGCGTCCCTCCGGGATCCGTGCGACGCAGTCGCGCCCGGCCTACGGCTCCCGCGATGGCGCCGCCTGGCCCGGCTCCGGTTTCGCATACATCCCTTCACTCATGAAAGGCCTCCTGATGAACAACGACTGGCTTGACGCCGAGACCGCCGAGCTACTGCCCAGCCGCGAGGCGCTGGGCAAGTTCTCGTTCAACTTCGCCAGGACGACGACCGTCTCGAAGAAGATCGCGCACGTGAACGCCCACAACGAGTCGATGGCGGTGAACCAGTACTCGCCGTACGCGGTCGCCCAGTCCCAGGCCTCCCAGGCCATCAGCGTCCGGCAGTAGCACGACCCCTGGCGCAGGGGCGGGCCCCCCGGGCGTGCCCCTGCGGCGCCGCAGGGATCGAGGCTCACACAGCATGCCGGGTGATGAAGACGGCCGGCTGGGTGTCGGTGCGGGTACCGGACGGTCAAGGCCTGCCGCCGGTGTCAGGGTCCTTACGACGCCTGCCGGCCGGGGGAAGACACACCTTGGCGAGCCGACCCTCGAACGCCGGGCGGACGGCGGACCCGGCGACATCCACCAGCAGACGCCAGGTGGTGAACCGGCCCCCGCACCGGCCCCTTCACCCAGCCTCCGGCAGCGGCATGAACGGGTGGGATCCAGTGAGCAGTCCTCACCCCGCAGCATTGCGCACCCGCGCAGAGCAACTGGTCTCCGAAGGACACCCGGCGAAGGAGGTCGCACGGCAACTGGGCATCTCCCCGCAGACCGTCTACCGCTGGCGGCGCTCCCGTGCGACCGGGTCGGACCTGGCACGGGCCCGCACCCGCATCGACGAACTGGAGCAGGAAGTCCTCCTGTGCCGCGAAGTCATCGCCACGCTACGGCAGATGATGCCCCCAAAAGACGTTACGAGGTGATCCACCGCATGGCGTCACAGGGTTTCCCGGCACGCAGGATCGCCGCACTCCTCGACGTCTCGGAGTCCGGATACTACGCCTGGCGCGCACGCAGCCCCTCCCCACGAGCACTGCGCCGGGCCTGGTTGACCCGCCTGATCCTCGACATCCACCAGGAGTCCGGCTCCACCTACGGATACCGCAGGGTGAGGCAGGAACTCTGCCACCGCTACGGCATCGTCGTCAGCCACACCACTGTGGAGCTCATCATGAAGGGGGCCGGAATCCGCGGCAGAGCAGGACGGCTGCACGAACAGGTCCCGTGGGAAGGCGCCCGCACACCCAGCCGGCGCTGGACCGTCGACGTGCTCGCCCTCACCACGCTCCTGGGCCCCCTGTACACGGCCGTCGTCCTCGACACCGCATCCCGATGCCTGATCGGCTGGAGCACCGCCGCGACAGCACACCGCGGCCTCGTCCACCACGCCCTCATGGCCGCCATCACCCGTGCCGCCCACGCCGAACCGGCCGCCGGGACCGCGCACGACAGCCTGCTCGCCTGCTCCTTCACCGAGCGGGCCGCCCTGCTCGAATGCGCGCCCGTCCGCGGAAGAGTAGGGGACTGGTACGACCACGCGGTCGTCGGGTCCTTCTGGGACACCATCCACCGCGAACTGCACGGTCCGTCCCTCTGGCCGGACACTCACTCCCTCGAGAACCAGCTCAGCGAGACCTTCGACCGCTTCACCCGGCAGGCGTGAGCCGCCGGCCCAGCCTGCCCATCCACACCAAGGCGGATCAATTGGAAACGACACCACCTCTGCCGGCGACCGGCGGCCCCAAACCCGACATCCACGAAGGTCAGGACTCCTCGAATGCCCACGCCCACCGACTGCGCCTGTACGGCGCCCTGGACAAGGTATGCGTTCCCCTCGCTGCAGCTGACGTCCAGGCCGTCTTCCAACTGGCCGAACTCGACTGCGTCACCGTGCACGCCGTCATCGACTGGCTCCACACGGCACGAACGCTTCCACCGCTTCCGCGCCCGAAGTGACGGGCCCCGACGTACGGCCCGAACGTTCGCCTTCCCTACCCGGTGCCGTTCGCCTGTAGCAACGACTCGACGAGGACGGCCACATGCCGGCGGTCGGTCGGGCTCAACTTGTGGACGCTCGCGATGAGGATCGCCACCTCGGGATCCGCGGCCTCGGGCGCATCCTCGAGGTACAGGTTGACGCCCGCGGCCTCGGCAGCGGCCCTCTGCACTGGCGCCACCGGGATGCCCAGTCCCTTGGCCAAGCCCTCCAGAGTGGTCTGCTGGGGCATCTGCGCCAGCCGCGCCGACGTCGCCAGATGGTGGACCGTCGAACGGGAGATGCCACCGCGGCGCGCTACTTCGCTGTAGGACCATCCGTTCTGGTCCAACTTGTGCTTGATCATTTCCTGCAGTGTGTTGGGCACGCCGGTTCTTCCTGTGGAGAGGGAGTGACCGCCTGTCGATGAGTCTAACGGCCCTGCCGCCGGGGCGTTCTGCACCTTCTTTTTCACCGGCGCCTTCGCTACGCTGCCCTGCGACTGCAAGCCGTGGTCGACACCTGTGGACCAGCTCAGCCTGCGCCGTGAACGAAGAGCACATCGGCCAGGGCGAGTCCCGTACCGCGAGCCGCACCTCCACCCGTGCCACGACCTCAAGCACACGGCCGGTCGGCGCCCTCACACGCGTGCCGACCGCCCCGCCCACGGCCGGCTCCACGCAAAGGCCCGCCGCCGCGGCATCCGCGCCGCTCGTCGATCAACACGGTGCAACTCAAGCCAGGGCCCGGGCGCTGATCGTGAAGCACATCCCCGGCCGCACGCGAACGGCCCAGCGGCTTGGCGCCACCGCGCACGCCATCACAGGGGCCCAGCCGGGCGTGCAGGAGACAGAATTCGTTGCCGTCCGGGTCGGCCAGGGCCTGCCAGTTCTCGGTGCCGCTCCGGCCGACGTCGGCGGACCCGGCGCCGAGCGCGAGCCGCCGCTCCAGCTCGGCGTCCTGGTCACGGTCGGTGGCGTTGACGTCGATGGGCAGGCGGAGCTGCTCGGGCCGTGGGCCGGTGCCCGGGGTGGAGGACGAGTGTGAACTGCGGCCGGTGAAACCGGCGTCGGGCGCCCCGATCTCGATGCCTGCGTCGCCCTTGCGGCCGAGTTCGACGTGGCAGAGGGCCTCGCTCCGGAACCCGGAGAGCCGCTCGGCGTCGGCGGCCTGGAGGACCAGCTCACTGAGACGGGACGCCCTGTGCGTCAGTGCGCCTGGCCAACCGGGGAGTTGATCGCCCCTGCCTGCGGGAGGTCGGCGTGCCACGCGATCGAATGTCCGGCCAGAGGAGGTCACCTACGACGCCGGCGACATCAGGCTCCACCCGTGCTGAGCCGCGTGGGCGACGTGGCGCCGGACGGCGGAGGTGTCCTCGGCGTGCAATGCCAGGCGTTCGGCCCCGGGCTTGGCGGTCGTGCCGCTCGGCGAGGACCCCGGCCACCCCGAGTACCACGCACCGCCCTCGCGGTGGTCCCGTGCCCCTGCCCTCGGCGACGCGCCGCCGCAGGCCCCATGCATGCCGAGCAGGAGCGGTTGGAGTGATGTGCCGGCTGAAGTCGGCAGTTTGCCCCGCCCTTGCGGTGGCGAGCCCGATGCGACCCGAGTGCGCCCGACGACCGCACTCCGCGCAGCCGGGGTGGCCTCTTGCGGCCTCGGCAGCCATCGTCTGCCCTGCAGCGGTCTTCGCGTGCGGACCCGGGGCTGCAGGGGACGACCGGCGGTGCGACGCGTGCTCAGCGGGTTTCGGGGTGGTCGGGGTTCGCGGCGGCGGGGGTGAGGGGCCCGTTGGCCGTAACGATGGTGGTGAGCGGGTAGAGCAGGCCGCTGGTACCGCCCACGGTGAAAAGGGGGGTGTCGTCCTCCTGGCGCTGCCCGTGGTAGTGCCAGGTCTGGCCAAGGCGGTCGGTGTGGCCGAGGGCGAGGTCGTAGATGCGGCCCCCCAGACAGAAGGGTTCGGTAGTCCTCTGCGCCGCCTCCTCCAAGAGGCGGGGCACGGCGTCCGCAGTGAGACGGACCTCCACACCGTCGAGGTGCCCGGTGGCAGTCTGGGCCCATCCGCTGCGGTGGGTCGGCGCGTTCAGGGGTGCACCGATCGCGGCCAGCCAGTATTCCCAGTCGCCCAGCGACATGGCGTTGATGTGGACGGTGACACGTTCATGATCCGAGGTGATCTGCGTGACCTCGAGCCGGCCCGCGTTCTCGGCCCGCAGCCTGGCCGCTGTGGCGGCGGCCGGGGACTGCGCCTGCTCCCCGTCGGCCGTGCGCGACTCCTGGGCGCCGGTGCTGTGTCCGGTGACCGGTCCGAACTCGGCGGCCTGCTGGGCGGGGGCCGGGTCGGCCGGGTCGGGTCTGCCGACCGGAGCGTCGCACGAGTCGAGCACGTGCGCGCTCGTGGGGGCAGTCTCGGACACGCAGAGGATGTGCAGCGGGCGGGGCGTTACGGGTACGCCTGGTGTGCCCTCCCCGGCGCGGGGCGCGGTGATCGCCTCCCACAGGGCCGGGGCGCCCGGTGCCGGATGCGCAGCGGTCTGGGTGACCGCGGTGTCGCCGGGTTCCGCCTCAGGCAGACTGTGCTGCGTCCGGTTCTGTTCCCGGAGTCGTCTGAGGGTGTCGGCCCCGCCGGGCTCCACCAAGCGGCCCTGTGCGTTCAGTTCGGCGATGAAGGCGTGGACGAGTTGGCTGAGTCGCGCGGTGAGTTCCTGCTCGACGTCCGTGCCCTTGCCGTAGGCGATGGTCATGCCACAGCTCCCACGTAGACCTTGCGGAGGGAGTCGAGCGCGCGCCACTGGAGCGTTTTGACGGCAGCGTCGGTGGTGCCCATGGTGCGGGCGGTCTCGCGGACGGACATCTCACCCAGGAACCGCAGCCGGATGACGACCTGCTGACGGGGGGTGATCTCGGACAGGGCGTGATGCAGGTCGTCGAGCGCGAGCGAGGACAGAACGGTGTCTTCGGGGTTGCTCACCGAAGGGGCCCAGGCGTCTCCCACCTGGGTGATCTGGTCGACGAAGGTGAGGCGGCGTGTCGTGGCGGTCTTGAAGTGGTCGATGACCACGTTACGTGCGATCGTGCACAGCCAGGCGCGGATCGACGTACCGTTCCATGTGAAGGTGGTGATCTTGGCCCACGCCTTCACGAAGACGTCCGCGGTGAGGTCCTCGGCCAGGGCCGCATTCGATCTGACGCGCTGGCCGATGAGCGCGGCGATAACGCCGTGGTGCATCCGGTACAGCTCGGCGAACGCCTCGCGATCGCCCTGCTGGGCACGGGTGATGAGGGCCGGTTCCCCCGTGGCGCTGCCGTCGAAGGCAGCGTCGTGAGCCTGAGTGGTCAAGGTTGCTCCCGATCGTGCGTGGACAGAAGTGAGGTGGGGCTCGTGGCAGAACTGAGGTGGTGGTGGTGCGAAGACCGCCTCCGGGCCGCGGACCCGGGACAGGACCGGGCCGGTTCTCAGCCGGCCGCGTGGCGGTCCCGGTCCCCGTGCCGCAAGCGGCGCCGGTCCTGGGCAAGCACACGCTGCCGTTGCGGAAGGCTGCTGCGCTGCATCGTCTGCGGGTCGTCGTAGACGAGGGCGTCGAGCCGGACACTGTAGGCGTCGCGCAGTGTCCAGAGTGTGGCCAGGCTCGGCTGTTTCGTTCCGGTCGCGAGCCGGTGGAGCGTCGACCTGCTGATACCGGTGCGCTGCGCCATGTCGGCGACACTTTCGTCACCGAGCTCCCTGGCCTTTACCAGGAGCGTGGCCATGTGGAGGCGAAGCATGGTCAAAAGACCCCCTCAGCAACGTGCAGCCGTGTGGCTAACCCACACGAGCGCAACATATGCAAGTTGCCAGGCATGAGTGACGCAAGGGTATTTTGATTCGCACACAGATACGAGATTTGGGATGTGGCCTGCAGAAATGCCGATCTAGGTTTTGACCTGCAAAGGTGCACGCGTGCAACCAGCGTGTGACGACATGCCTGCGCGCTACCCTCCGGGGCATGCGGAGTGCGAAAGATTCCCCCCACGAAAGCCGGGCCAAGCGGCAGGCTCAGGCGCAGCGGGTCGCCGCGTATCTCACAGGAGCTGCGACGGCAGCCGGATACGACGTCCGCCGACGGCAGGGCGGCCGGGCGCAACTGGCGGCCGCGACCGGTCTGAGCCTGACCACCATCAGCCGGACGCTGGACGGCAAAACCTTGCCGCTGCCCTCGCAATTGACGACGTGGGCGACGGTCCTCAACCTTGATCATCGGAGGATTCTGGTGGAGAGCGGTCTCATTCCTGAACAGCGAGCGCCTCAATCACCACGACGGGCACCGAACTCGACCACGCTCTCGCCGGACGACGCCATGACTGCGTGGAGAATCACAGATCCCATCATTCGCAGGACACTGAACGGGAGCATCGTCAACGCGATCGAACTCCAAGCGGAGATCGATGCGGCCCAGGATCCAGGGCCGTTGCAGGAAAACAAGCGCACCTGGCGCACACGCAGATGACACCGCTCCCGCCAGGATCCCCTGCCGCGGATCACCGTGTGCCGGTCGTCCCGGCCTGAGCCGACTGCCCGGGGAGGGATGTCACCGGCAGACCTGGCATCGCGGGACGAGCGGGCCGGTGGGCGTCGTCCGCTCCAGCCTCTCGCGCCGGCCCACGCTGCGGCCGGGCCGGCGCGGCGACCCGGCCGAACACGGCCAGGTCGCCGCGCACCGCGTTCACCGACAGCACCACCCGACCTACGGCCGCGGGAAATCGAGCACATGCACGCCCCGCCAGGTCCGTCCACTCGGCAATGCCTCTCCCGCTAAGCTCGGCGGAATCTTTCCGAAATCCAGTGCGTGCACGACGGCTTACGGTCGTGGGAAGAGCGAAGGTTATCCTCCTGCCGTGCCGGCATCCAGCGGGTCGAAAGGGTCACGCCGAGAGGGGTAGCAGGTGCTTGTCGTACAAGGAGCCCCCATGACCGCTGTCGTGCGCAGCAGCACGGGCGAGGCGGTGGTTCTGCTTTCCGGCGACTCGCTCCGGCAGGTACCGGAGACGACGTTCACCGACATGATCAAGGCTGCTGCCGCCGTTCTCAGCGCCGCAGAACTCCAGAACCTCAACAACGCCGTTCCCACGCTCGGCACAGGCCCGCCGGATTTCCAGGTCCGTTTCGACGGAACCGAGTTGACGGTCTACAGACTTGCTGTCAGCTGAGTTCCGCCAGCAGGTGACCTGCAGGTGACAAAGGGCATTCATCTCCCCCCTGTCGAGCGGTAACCGGTCGTGCCCGGCGGAGCTCGCCCTGGGCGACCGGGCCGTGTCCACCGAACGCAGGTCGCCGGGGGGCTTCGTGCCGTGGAACGCCCTTTGCAGGCGGAAGAGTGGCGAAACCGCCCACGCCCGGGGCCTGCTGAACAAGACCGGATCAACCGGCGCCGGACACTTCGCCGATGTGCCGGACCGGCGGCGGTGACCTGCGCGCACGCCACCCACGGAAGCGCGCCGGCACCACCCGGTCAATGCGCAGAAGCCGTCGGACATCCGTCGGCGAGGACGACGCCGTTCCCGCCGTCATGTGCCGCACGTCCGCACGCCCGTTGGGGCATGCCCACGTAACCCTACCCGGAGCGCCGCCCGACCCCACCGGTCCAGGACTGCGCGGTGCCGCGCCCGGCCGTCCCGAGCGCCGACGGCACCTCCGCCCCGCGTCCGACCGGCCCGGCGGCCGGTGGCCGGATGCGCGCTGCAGTGCCGCGCCATCGCAATCGGCCCTGGTGATGCCACGCAAGTGAACGGCAGTGCGACTTTGAACGAATGTCGCATTTGAATTGTTTGCACTTTTCCTTCGGTTTCGGCTACTGTCCGGGATCTCCGGACGAATCGTTCGGAGGCTTTGGACGGCGGGCGGTTGTCTCCCAGTTCCGCCGCGCCCCGACTCCGCTGCCGGGTTTCCGCATGACCCGGCTGCGGAGGAAGGGATTTCTCGCCGTCCACCGATCCTGCGGCACGGCCGTGCAGACAACCTGCTTCTCGCTCACCGTCAGCCGGAACGCGCCGGCAGGCCGAAACGAGGCCGGACAGCGGCCCGACGGCATGTTGGGCCGTAACGCACCGGAACTCGTTTTGTTCACACATCACTTGAAGGCTGAAAGGAGTCTTTTCATGAACATGGACCAGCTCGAGGCCGAGACCGCAGAACTGCTGCCGAGGCGTGAGGCGCTCGGCAAGTTCTCGTTCAACTTCGCCAAGATGACCACCGTCACGAAGAAGGTGGCGCACGTGGACGCGCACAACGAATCGGCCGCGCTGAACCAGTGCTCGCCGTACGCGGTCGCCCAGTCCGAAGCCACGCAGAGCATCAGCGTGCAGCAGTAACGCGGACCGGGCAGGGTCAGGTCGGCAAACGGACCTGGCCCTGCCCGGGTCACCTGGCAGATCCTCACCACGCCACGGCCGGCTCGCTGCTCATGGTGCATCAAGAGCCGTGGCAGCCAGCCCGGTTGGCCAATAGAACCCGCGAGTACGCTTCCGGCCCACTCGGCCTCGGTGACCGAGCCGTCCGCGTCGGGACCGCTCTCCTCGCACCGAACCTCACCTCACCGCGCACCCGCCGCCCGTGACCGCCCCCATGCGGTCGTGCCCTCTTGGGCGGCTGCCGGGATGCAACGACACCCCAACCGGCATCCGCTGCACACCGCGCACATGTGTCGAACCGTCAGATGCGCCCAGGAGAAGACCATGCCGGCGTCCGAAGACAACAGAAGCCTCACCAAGCTGCAGGCCCACGCTCCACACCCCGGACATTCCCCCGGGCAGACGGTCGCCACGCTCGCGTCCGGTCCCCTCGCACACCCGGCGCCCGCCATGACGGCCGGCACCCCGGCGTCCCCGAGCACCGCACCCGTCCCGCAACCGAGCCACCGTCTGCAGACCCTTGGTGAATACAAGGGGTCGGGCTTCACCGAGCGCCGATACATCGTCCGCCGCGGCGACGGACAAGTGATCCAGCTGTCGCGCCTGCTGTACCTCGTCGTCAGCAGTGTCGACGGCGTCCGCGACGCCGAGGCGATCTCCCACCGGGTCAGTGGCCGCTACGGGGCCGAAGTCACCACGGAGAACATCGTCTACCTGGTGGAGCACAAGCTCACCCCGCTCGGGATCACCGTCCCCTTCGAAGACCACCCCGGCGAGGTCTTCACTCCCCGCTCCGACCTGCTGCTTGCCCTGCGCGGCCACAAAGTGATCTTCCATGAGGGGCACGTGGCCCGCATCGCCACCGCGCTCGCATGGCTGCACCGGCCCCTGGTGGTGGTGCTGACGCTGGCGGGCGTCGTCGTCATGGACGCCTGGCTCTTCGCCGTCCACGGAGCCATGACACCCGTGCTGCAGGTGCTCGAACAGCCGCTGTGGATGCTCATCATCTTCGCGCTGACCGTGGCCTCCCTCCTCTTCCACGAGTTCGGGCACGCGTCGGCCTGCCGGTACAGCGGAGCAGTGCCCGGGAAGATCGGATGCGGCATCTTCCTGATCTGGCCGTCCATGTACACGGACGTCACCGACGTGTACCGGATCGGGAAGGCCGGCCGCCTGCGCACCGGACTGGGCGGCGTCTACTTCAACGTCATCTTCATGCTGGCCCTCACCGCAGCCTCCCTGCTCACCGGCCAGTCCTTCCTTCTCGCCGCGGTGTACCTCGCGCACTTCGAAGTCCTCGAGCAGCTCGTACCGGCGGTGCGGCTGGACGGCTACTACATCCTGGGCGACCTCGCCGGCGTACCCGACCTGTACGGCAAGGTCAAGCCGATCCTGCTGAGCTTGCTGCCCGGGCACCACCGGGCCGCAGCGCAGGTGGCGGACCTCAAACGCTCCGCACGAACCATCGTGACGGTGTGGGTGCTGACCATGGTCCCACTGCTGCTCGCCGAGGCGGCGTACGCCCTGTGGAACCTGCCGCGCCTGCTGGCCACTGCGGCGCGCGGCCTGCACGACCAATGCCTGGGAACGATCGCGGCGTTCGCCGACGGGCACATGGCGGCCGGGCTGGTCGGAGTGATCGGCACATTCATGCTGCTGTGCCCGATGGCGGGAGGCGCCTACCTCGCCGCCCGGCTGGCAGCCCGCCTTTGGCGTGCTGCCGCGAGGGCGAGTGCAGGAAGGCCGGTGGTGCGTCTGGCGCTGGCCGCCGCGGCCGCCGTGGGCTGCGCCGTCCTCGCCACGGCCTGGGTGCAGGGCCTGACCCCCCAACCGCTTCCGGAAGCGGCCCCGGTCACCCCCGTCCTGCAACCGGGCAAACCCGCACCGCGCACCCCGTCCCCCACCCCCACACACGCCACTGCGACGCATCCGGCCGCCCGCCACTCCGTCGGCGCCACGCCCGGGCAGAGCCGCCCTGCGCAAGTCCCCCACCCCACCGCAAGCGGCCGGCGCACCCCCGCGGCCACACCGTCCGCCGCATCCCCGGCAGCCCCGCCGCCCGGCACCGGCTCACCGGGCCCCACGACGTCGGCCGGCACCACGCCCACCAGCCCCGCTCCCAGCGTGTCCACGAGTCAGACCCCCACCGAATCCCCCTCCGACTCCTCCTCGCCCTCGCAGCCTCCCCCCACCTCGCCACCGCCCTCGGCGACCGCGCCATCGATCCCGAGCCATTCCTGACACCACGCACCACCGCACCCTATGCAGGAGAAGACCATGCACCATCGCAAGCCGCGCACCCCCAGGGCCACCAAGACGGCCGTCCGTCTCGGTGTCGCCGTCACCGCCGGCCTGGCCATGACGGCCGTCACCACCGCGGCGCGCGCCACCCCCGGCCGTGCCGGCATCTCCCACGACGTCGCCATCGCTGTCGACGCCGCGCTCAGCCACGCAGACAGGACTCACGTGAACCAGTTCGACCAATCCTTCGTGCTCCACGAATACGGCCCCTCCGTCGCCGTGACGGCCAACAACCGGGCCACCGCGGTCTCGGCGGGATGCTCCCTGGACGCCCCCTGCCGTTCCGTCGCGCTCTCCTACCAGATCGTCACCACGGCCGGCCGGAACGCCCGCCTGATCAACGCCACCAACATCAGCAGGTCCGTCAACGAACACTGCCCGGCGTGCCAGACTGTCTCCGCCGCCTACCAATTCGTCGTGGCCACACCCCGGCAGTTCAGCCTGAGTCGCCAGGCGCGCAGCGAACTGAACAGCATCAACCGCCAGGTGGACGCCCTCAGGGCGTCCCGCCTGCCGATCGACCAGATCACGCGTCAGGCCGACGAGCTCGCCCGGCAGGTCAAAGCCGTCCTCGACCGTGAGGCGGCACGCGCACCACGCACCAGTGGCGGCAACGACCCCTTGGCCGACTTCATGCCGACCGTGACGATGCACCGCTACGTCCGCTGACCTGCTCCCCCGGGCCCGGCCCCGCGGCCGGGGCCGGGCCCGGGGACCGCGTCCCGGACTGCGGCCTGCTTCCCCGCAGGCGACGGCCGCGCGCGACCGCCCGGCGGACGGATGCCGGCAGGCCCCACCCCACACGTGCCGAGTTCGCCCTTGGCGCACTGGCGGCCGACCTTGCCGGCCCGGAGTCGCGTGCCCAACCGGTGCCTCTTCAATCCACGAAAGGCCCAGTTGCCGCGCCTGCCGAGGCAGCGGGGGTGGCGGCTGCGGACCCCCGTCCGGCGTGCGCCGGCCGGGCCCCTCCCGCTGTGTGTTGCCCCTGGCTCGGCGGCCGTTGTGAAGCGAGCGGCTGCGCAGCACATCGAGGAGGCCCACCGAGAGCGACACCGCCTGGTGTCCTAGTGCGGGCCGCGGAGGGAGCGCAGGCCGCCATCCGTGGACCCGGCCGCGCGATTCAGCGGCGGCAGTCGTAGCCCTCGGCCCTAGCCTTCCGCCGTGACCTTCCTCTCCCCCGTCGAACCGCCGGTCACTCGCAGATCCGATCATCGGCATCGGCCCATTCCCCGGCTTTGCCCCTATCGCCCATCATAGGGACGCCGTGCGCGCCACTCGTCCTGAGCGTCTCCGAGGGGGCGGATGTCGGCGCGCCGCCCATCCCTGTCGGTCCACTCCCGCGGATCGCAGGACGCCGCCAAAGCCCACCATGCGCCCGACGCCCAGTCGCGGCTGCCCCATTGCGCACCCAGTGGCGTTCAAAGCTCGACGACATAGTAGTTTCTCGCTCAGCCACATCCTGACGCCATGCACAAACCTCCCCGGCCTGGCCCCGGAGAGGGGGGCCGGTTGCGGTGGCGGTCCGCGCAGGAGCGAGCGGGGCAGCCCTCGATCACGGCGGCGCGTCCCGGTCAGCGCCTTGTCGCCGGCACCTGGCAGGCCGCCGCCGCCCGAGCGCGCACACCCGAGCACGCCGGAACCGGAGACGGGCGAAGAGTGGGTATGTCCAGGACGTGACTGTGCCAGCCCTTCGGGTGGCTGCTCCGGACGCCGCGAGTTCCATCCCAGCGTCGGCCGAGGCAAGCGGCCTACAGGTCGGCACGGGACAGCCGACACAGCAGGCCGTCAGCTGTGTTCAGTTGAGCAGGAAGGTCCTGAACCATCGGGTCGACCATGGGGGTTCGCCCGAGGGAGAGGCCTACATTCTCAAGCTCGACCGTCAGGCGGCAAGGACCGCGGGGACAGTCGATTTCTCCGACTACGAGAAGCGGGTCCGTGCAGCGACCCCCGCCGGTGAGCCAGGTGATCGGCGGCACCAAGGCGGCCGGTCGGTCTCCTGAGGCGGAGTGAGCCGGACGTAGGTCTGCCTGCTTCGGAGCTGAGCGGGCATACGGCGGTGAGCCAGGGGACGACCTCCGGCCGAACATGCCGCGAGACGTGATCAGGGGGTACGGATGCCGACCGCTGCAACGGGAACACCTGCCGAGTTGCCCGGTGAAAGACCTGGGCACCGCCCCGGCGCCACCAGGAGCGGCCGCTCCGCAGTGCCGCACGGAATCGGTTGGTCCGCTGGATGGATCAGCGCGCTGACCACCTGCCAGGCGGCGTTGATGGTGGGGATCGGCCTGCTGATCACCGGACCCGCCCACGGTCTGTGGCCGCTGACGGTCGAGGACAAGGTCGATGAAGCCTTCGAGCGTATGCGCACAGGCTCTCTCACCGCGTTGTCATCGGTCGCGTCCGAGGCCGGCGACACCCCGACGGTGATCACCGTGACTCTGTTGAGCTGTCTGGGCCTGATCCTGATCCCCAGGCTCCCGATGTGGCGGCAGTCAGCCTTCCTCGCCCTCGCCGTGTCGTTGCAGTCGCTGGTCTTCCTGGTCATCACCGTGGCGGTCGACCGTCACCGTCCGGAGGTGCACCGTCTCGACGGCTCGCTGCCCACCTCCAGCTACACCTCCGGTCACACCGGTGCGGCCACCGCACTCTACGGCGGCCTGGCTGTGCTGGTGCTGTCCCGGTTGCGCGGTCCCTGGCGGAGAGTCGTGGCCGGCCTGCTGTTCCTCATTCCCGTCGCGGTGGGCCTCGCACGACTGTACCGGGGCATGCACCACCCCACCGATGTCGTGGGCGGTCTCGTGAATGGCGGCCTGTCCCTGCTGATCGTCCAACGTGCCTTGCTCACGGACGGATTCGTGACTGCTGCGCCCGTCGCCTCCACGCTCCCCGCCGTCGCCGACCGCGCGGGGCGGCCGCCCGGTCACGCCGCGGTGATCTTCAATCCCACCGTCACCGACCGGACCGACCGCGAAGCGCTGCGCCGGGTCCTGGAAAGACACGGCTATGACGAACCGGCGTTCAAGGAGACCTCCGCCGAGGACCCGGGGGGTGGCCAGACGGCCGATGCCGTCCGCCAGGGTGCCATGCTCGTGGTGGTCTGCGGGGGCGACGGCACGGTTCGCGCTGCCGCCGACGCCCTGGCGGGCACGGAGGTTCCTCTCCTGCTGGTGCCCTGCGGAACCGGCAACCTCCTGGCCCGCAACCTCGGACTGCCGCTGTCTCCTGCCGACGCGCTCGATGCCGCGCTGCGTGGTACGACGCGCCACATCGACCTCGGCCGCATCGAGGGCGACGGCCTGGCCGCCACCCACTTCGCCGCCATGGCCGGCGCCGGCCTCGACGCCGCGATGCTGGAGCGCGCCAATCACAGCGACCGCGCGAAGGCCGTGCTGGGCTGGACCGCCTATGCGGTGTCAGTTCTCCGCGTGCTGCGCACCCCTCGGATGAGTGTGAACATCCGCCTGGACGGCGCGCCGGCCCTGCGCCGTACGGCCCGCATGGTGCTCCTCGGCAACATCGGCACCGTACAGAGCGGTTTGACGCTGCTCCCGGGTGCCCGTTACGACGACGGACGGCTCGACCTGTTGATCCTGGACCCGCGGGGACTCGGTGGCTGGATGCGCGCCGTATGGGCGCTCCTGCGGGGCAGGACCATGGAACCGTCGTCGGCCGCAGCCACCGTTCCCGCACAGAACGGCCGCACGGACGGCGCACCTGTGGAGTTCTTCGACTTCCGGCATGCCGAGATCACCTTCGACGACCTGCAGCCCCGCGAACTCGACGGCGATCCCGTGGCACCCGGCCGCCGCCTGATCGCAGAGGTCAGGCCGGGCGCCCTGACCATGCTGCTGCCGGCACGGGGGGAATAGGTGGGTACCGCCACCAAGGTCCCCGAGACACGGGACATGAGCGGAGAGGAACTGTCCGCCGACGAGGCCTGGGCCGCGCTACGCCGTTACGGCGGCTGGTCGCTGCTGCGCGATGCCTTCATCCGCTTCCGCTACGCCGACGGCTTCAGTCACGCCCGGGCTCTCGCCCTGCAGACGGTACTCGCGGTCGTCCCCCTGGTCATCGCCTTCGTCGGTCTGTCCACCACACTCCACACCGAGAATGTCGGCAGGGTCGCCGAACTCACGATCCACCGGATCGCACAGGGTCCCAGCGCCGGCGTCGTCGACGACGCGCTCGACAGCAGCCGTCACACGTCGGGCGGCGGCGCCGAGGCCGCCCTCTGGTTCGGCGCGGCCTTCTCCCTGGTCAACGTCACCACCGCCATGTGCCAGATCGAGCGCGGCGCCAACCGGATCTACGGCAACGAACGCGACCGTCCCTTCCACCACAAGTACCTGCGCGGCCTGGTGATGTCCGTCGGCGCCGGCCTTCCGCTCGGCCTCGGGTTCGTCGCCATGGTCGCCGGCGACTACCTCGCCTCCGCGGCGGTCACGGTCTACCACCTCGGCGGCAGCGCCCAGAAGGCCTGGGACATCCTGCGCTGGCCGCTCGGTCTGCTGCTGGCCCTGATCTCCGCGAGCGCCGTCTTCCGCCGTTCCCCACGCCGCAGACAGCCGGGCTACACCTGGCTCGCCTTCGGTGCGGCCGTGTACCTGCTGCTGTGGATGACACTGACCTGGCTGCTGAGCCTGTACCTCAACCTCAGCGGCTCCTTCGACACCGTCTACGGCCCGCTGAGCGCCTTCATGTCGCTGCTGCTGTGGGCCTACCTGACCTCGATCGCCCTGTTCCTCGGGCTGTCCTTCGCCGCCCAGCTGGAAGCGGCACGCGGTCGGCGTCCCGGCCCGGTCCAAGAAGATCCGGGAGTCTGAATGGGCACGCTGACCGCCCTACGGCAGCTTCGTGCACGTCGCCAGCAGGCCGACCGCAGATTCGGCGCACGGCTGCTCGTCTCCGCAGCCGTCGCCGCTGCGGCCGCGGTGCCCTTCGCACTGATCCTGGTACTGGTCGAGGGGCAGTGGGCGCCCTTGCGGCGCATCGACATCGGCGCCGCACAACGCCTGCACGAAGTCGCCGTCCGTCACCCGGCCTGGACCGCCGTCCTGCACCTGCTGTCCGACCGGGTCTGGGACCCCGTCACCCTGCGCGTGGCTGTCGCGGCCCTGACCGTCTGGCTGCTCCACCGCAGGGCGTGGCGCCTGGCTGCTTGGGCGACGGTGACCGCCGTGGCGGGCGGGCTGATCGGCTTGCTGGTCAAGACGGTTGTGGAACGTGTCCGACCGGCTCTGCAGGACCCCGTGGCGCATGCCCCGGGCTACTCCTTCCCGTCCGGCCACGCGATGACGGCCACCACGTCCTTCGCCATCTTCGTCCTGGTGCTCCTGCCCCTGGTACCGACGGTCTGGCGGACCACCTGCTGGTGCGTCGCCGTGTTCAGCGTGCTCGGCGTCGGCTTCACCAGAGTCGCCCTCGGTGTGCACTGGTTCAGCGACGTCCTGGGCGGCTGGCTGCTCGGCCTTGCGGTCGTCGCCGTCACTACCGCGGCCTTCGAAGCGTGGCGTACCGAAGCCGGTCTTGGGCACCACCCGGTGAGCGAGGGCCTGGAACCCGAACTCACAGAAGCCACGCACGGGCCGGGCCGGTCACGCCCGTAGGGACTCGGGCGGTCAGATGCGTCTGTACCAGCGCCTCATGGGCGACCCGGTTGCTCGACAAGTTGGTCCGGCGCACCTGGTACGGCCCCTCCCATCCGGCGAGTTCTCTCTCACAGGCAAAGCCGCCACTGACGCGCATCCCTTGAACGTACGTCGACGATGTGCTGCGACGTCGTACTCGTCACCCTTGGTCGTGCAGGGCAGCAACGCGCATGCTCACCGGGGACGAGGGCAAAAGGGAACGAACGAGGCGGGGCTGCCCACCATCCGCGTTGGGGAGGGGCGTGACGTGCGTATCTGGCAGGAAAACACCGAGGTAGGCCCGCGACCGGGACAGATGTCGCCCTTGGGTGCGGCCTTCGACGGTGCCGGGACGAACTTCGCCGTGTTCTCCGAAGTGGCCGAGCGCGTGGAGCTGTGTCTCTTCGATGAAGACGGCGCCGAAGAGCGCGTCGTGCTGAAGGAAGTGGACGGCTTCGTCCACCACATCTACTTGCCCGGCGTCGGCCCGGGCCGGCGCTACGGGTTCCGGGTCCACGGCCCGTACCGGCCCGAGCGTGGTGAGCGCTGCAACCCGGGCAAGCTGCTGCTAGACCCCTACGCCAGAGCGATCGAGGGTGAGGTCGACTGGAACGAGGCGCTGTTCCCCTACCACTTCGACGCTCCCGGCCGGCGCAACGACCTCGACTCCGCTCCGTACGCGCCGAAGTCGGTGGTGGTGAACCCCTTCTTCGACTGGGGCAACGACCACCCACCGCACATCCCGTATCACGAGACCGTGATCTACGAGGCCCATGTGAAGGGCATGACGAAGACCCACCCGGCGATACCGGAGGCGATGCGCGGCACGTACGCCGCACTGGCGCACCCGGCCATGCTCGACTACTTCGTCAAGCTGGGTGTCACCGCAGTGGAGTTGATGCCGGTCCACCAGTTCGTCCAGGACCACGCGCTGGTGGAGCGAGGACTGTCCAACTACTGGGGATACAACACCATCGGCTTCTTCGCCCCGCACAACGCCTACTGCTCGTCCGGGCAGCGAGGCGAACAGGTGCAGGAGTTCCGCTCGATGGTCAGGGCCCTGCACGAGGCAGGCATCGAGGTCATCCTCGACGTTGTCTACAACCACACCGCCGAGGGCAACCACCTCGGGCCCGTGCTGTCGCTGCGCGGACTGGACAACGCGGCGTACTACCGCCTGTCCCCGGAGGATCCGCGCTTCTACTGGGACACCACCGGCACGGGCAACAGCCTGCGGATGAACCACCCGCACACCCTGCAGCTCATCATGGACTCGCTGCGCTACTGGGTGACCGAGATGCACGTCGACGGCTTCCGCTTCGACCTGGCCGCCACCCTGGCGCGCCAGTTTCACGAGGTGGACCGGCTGTCGTCGTTCTTCGACCTCGTCCAGCAGGACCCGGTCATCTCCCGAGTGAAGCTCATCGCCGAGCCCTGGGACGTGGGCGACGGCGGCTACCAGGTCGGCAACTTCCCGCCGCTGTGGACCGAGTGGAACGGCAAGTACCGCGACACCGTACGCGACTTCTGGCGCGGCGAAGGCGGCACGCTCGGCGAGTTCGCCTCCCGCCTCACCGGCTCCTCCGACCTGTACCAGAACGACGGCCGCCGGCCCTATGCCTCGGTCAACTTCGTCACCGCGCACGACGGCTTCACCCTGCGCGACCTCGTCTCGCACAACGGCAAGCACAACGAGGCCAACGGCGAGGGCAACCACGACGGCGAAGACCACAACCGCTCGTGGAACTGCGGTGCCGAAGGCCCCACCCACGATCGCGGCGTTCTCGCGCTCCGCGCCCGCCAGCAGCGCAACCTCCTCGCCACCCTGCTGCTCTCCCAGGGCGTACCCATGCTGCTGCACGGCGACGAACTCGGCCGCACCCAGCGCGGCAACAACAACGCCTACTGCCAGGACAACGAACTGACCTGGATCGACTGGGCACAGGTCACCGAAGGAAGCGAGCTGCTCGACTTCACCCGTAAGCTGATCACCCTGCGCCGCGAGCACCCCGTCTTCCGTCGGCGACGGTTCTTCAGGGGACGGGCGGCGCAGGCATCCGGCGAGGCGGTGAAGGACCTCACCTGGTTCACCCCTGCCGGGCGGGAGATGACCGACACCGACTGGGACACCGGCTTCGCCAGGTCCCTGATGGTCCATCTCAACGGCAGGGCCATCACGGAACCGGACCTGCGGGGCCTGCGCGTGGAGGACGACTCGTTCCTCCTCCTGTTCAACGCCCACAGCCAGGCTCTCGGCTTCACCGTTCCCGAAGGGCTCGATCCGTGGTGGGCGGTGGAGGTGGACACCGCCATCCCGTACACCGAGTACCGGCCGCTGATCAAGGGCGGCAGCGAAGTGGAGGTCGAGGGCCGCTCCGTGCTCGTCCTCCGGGCTCACCAGGACAATTGATCTCAACTCCCGACCTCGATCTCCTCAAGTCCTACGAGGGCCTCGCCACATCCCGGTGGTCGCTCTCACGACGTCCTCGGTGGAGGAAGGAATCCCGCGCAGCCGTCTGCCCCCGGCGGAGTCACTCCCAGGGGTGACCTGGTCCGCCGACTCCGACCGCGGAAGGCGTGCGAACCCGTACTGCGGGCAAGCGGATAGCCCAGGGACCGCCGGACAGAACGACGGCCAACGGCGAAGTCGGACGGTAGGAGGAGGTCGGCGATGGAGTGGTGGGGCTGGGTGGTACTCCTCATCTTGGCGGTGGGCTTGCTCGCCGCGGCGACGCTGGCGGTTCAGGCCAGACGCCGCAGCGGCACCGTGATCGCGGTGCGTACGGGCCACCGGACCAGTCGGGAGGATCCGCGGTGATCGCACTCATGCTGGCCTCGGAACTGACCAAACGAGTGGTCGTGACGCTGGGAGGCGAGGCCGTCGCCCAGATCAAGGACACCGTCTTCGACGCTCAGGCGGGCCGGATCACCGGTTTCACCCTGAGCGGACGCGGCCTGTTGGCCGGTCCCCTCAAGGAGAGCCTGCCTTTCTCCGAGGTGCACGCCATCGGGCCGTCCGCCGTGATGATTCTCAGTGAGGCGGTCCTGGAGAAGCGGGACTTGGTCGTGGGAGCCGGCGAAGCCGGACACGGCCAGGTCATCGGCGCGCCCGTCCTCACGGATCAGGGGGCGGAGATCGGCACGGTCCTGGATGTCGTGATCGAGGCCGGCAGCAGCGGACGGGTGATCGGATTCGAGATCGCCGCCCGCGAAAACCCGGAGGACCGGGAGCGGAAGGCGTTCATCCCACGCGGAGAGACACTGGCCGTCTCCGGACGGGCCCTGGTGGTTCCCGCGCACGCCCGCCACTTCGTCGCCGACGACCTGCCCAGCTTCAGCGCCCAGGTCGAAGCCTTCCGCGCGCACACCGCCGAGCAGTACGCGGGCACGGCCGGTATCGGAGAAGAGGGCCAGGGATGATGCTGTTCACTCAGGCTCAGGGCCTTCCCGTGATCACCGCGGAAGAGGCCGAGCCGCTGGGGCGAGTGGAAGGCCTGACCATCGACGCCCACACCAAAAGCGTCGCCTGCCTTCGCCTGTCCGGAGCCCCGAAGCACGCTGCTACCGTCGCCTGGCACGCGATCAAAGGGATGGGACGGGACGCCGTCATCGTGCACTCCCGCGCCGCCACCGACACCCGTCACGACAGGTTCCCAGCTCACCAAGAGGCGATGGGACACTCCGTCCTGACCGAGGACGGCACTGCCCACGGTACTGTCAAGGACATCGCCTTCGACGACACGACCGGACGGATCCGCACCCTGTACACAGCTCTAGGGGACATCTCCGGAGACCGTCTCATCGGCCTCGGCTCCTACGCCGTAGTGGTGTGTGTCGACTCCGTTTGACGAGGCTCACGCCGTTCTTGCGGTGGGAAACCAGCAGGTTCAAGCATGCCGACGGTCCCCACCGTCACCGGCGGATGGGACGGGACCGCAAGGTCCGCCAGCGGGCGGATCGGGGGAGGCTCCGGGGCGTCATGGCGAAGGAGGCCGCATATGGCTGACGCCGAACGGCCCGCCACCGCCTCGGACCGCCTCGGACCCCACAGGCGCAGATCCGGCAGAGCCGGTCGGGTCGGTGGACTAGCCTCGCCCGGCGACGGCAGTGCTGGATGCTCAGGGCCGGATCGTGCTGTCGAGTCCTCAAGCAAACTCGCTCACCAGAACGCTGCCCGGCTCGTCACACAGTGCCTAGCAGCGCCCGCCCCGTGGCGGTGCACCGCCGCTGACCCACGACGGCCTCGCCGCCATCGCCCGAGATGCCCAAGCCGCGGCACAGCTCGCCGAGGCCGGCACCGAGGCCGGCATCCAATCCTGCCTCGCCGTGGCTCTGATGGCCCGCTGAGGCCCTGGGCACCCTCGATCTCACGCAGGAGAGGGCTTCGTCAGGCAGGAGTGCTGGGCGCCGTCCAAGCTGCCGGCGCACACCCCTGCTGTGGACTCCCGCTGTGGTGTGGAGCCCCCTCTTTCGAGGAGCGCGACGCACTGGATGAACGGAGTCGTGTCCGATTGCGGGTGGGCTGGGCCCGGCGGACGGCTGGAGTAAGAGGGTGTCCGCCGGGCAATCGCTTGTTCGGGCTCGTCCTGCGGCCCACCAGCTTCTGTCTTCATGGCCCAGTGGGGGATTCGGCGTGATACTCGACGGTGTACCGGCACCCCCGTCTCGCGGCACCACACCTGACACGGCGGCGCGCAAGCAGCGCCTGCGCCGCCGCCTGGAGCGGCTGATCGGTGTGGCCGCCACTGAGGGAAACGAGCTGGTGCCCCTGCGCAACGGCGATGAGATCTTCCCCGCGATGCTCGGGGCGATCCGTTCGGCTCGGCACACCATCGACTTGATGACGTTCGTGTACTGGCGGGGGCAGATCGCCCATGATTTCGCCGCCGCTCTGGCCGAGCGCTCCCGCGCGGGGGTGCGGGTGCGGCTGCTGCTCGACGGCTTCGGCGCCAAAGAGATCGAGGGGCGACTGCTCGACCTCATGAGCGCCGCGGGTGTACAGGTGGCCTGGTTCCGCAAACCCGTGTGGCTGTCGCCGTTCAAGCAGAATCACCGCTGTCACCGCAAGGCCCTCGTCGTCGACGAGCACACCGCCTTCACCGGCGGTGTCGGCATCGCGGAGGAATGGTGTGGTGATGCACGCAACCCCGCCGAGTGGAGAGACACCCACGTCCAGGTCCGCGGTCCGGCCGTGGACGGCATCGCGGCCGCGTTCGCACAGAACTGGGCGGAGTGCCACGACGAACTCTTCGACGACCGTGATCGCTTCACGGAGCATCCGCAGGTCGGCTCGTCGGTGGTGCAGGTCGTCCGCGGCTCCGCGAGCATCGGCTGGCAGGACATGCAGACCCTCATCCGCGTCATGCTCACTTCCGCCGAGGAACGCTTCCGGCTGGCCACCGCCTACTTCGCCCCCGACACCTATTTCATCGACCTGCTGTGCGATACAGCGCGTCGAGGCGTGCGAGTCGAGATCCTGCTGCCAGGACCCCACACTGACCAGCGCACCTGTCAGCTCGCCGGTCAGCACCACTACACACAGCTGCTGCAGGCGGGCGTGCACATCCGTCAGTACCAGCCGACCATGATGCACGCCAAGATCATCACCGTGGACTCGGTCGCCTCCCTCATCGGATCCACCAATTTCAACCGCCGGTCCATGGACCACGACGAAGAGGTCATGCTCGCAGTCCTGGACGAGACGTTCACCGGCGCCCTCGACCGCGACTACGAGGCAGACCTGCTGCGCAGTGTGGAGATCGACCTCCCGCGATGGAGACGGCGGGCGGTACTGCAACGCGCCAAGGAAGCCGCGGTCACCCCGCTCCGGCGCTTCCTTTGAGCCGACCGTATCCCTGGCACAAAGACCGCCCACCGGCGCTGCTCACAGCGCCGGAGTCTGCGGGTCGTTTGACGGCCTCCTCGACGAGGCGCGGCAGCGACTCGCGTGACGCGGCGGACCGAAGGGGTCATTTGGGAGGACGGCCTGGGAGAACGCCGACCTCGCGGCACTTGTCACTACAGTGGTGGATCTCGCCCATGTCACCTTCGCCGACAGCATGCTTCTGCAGCACGCGACAACGCCGCTCAGATGAAAGCGAGTTCATGCTGAGGGGAGCCCTGCGCCCCTCGGTCGGACGGCATTTGACCATCAGCGGCAGCCTCAAACACTTCACGACCTTTGACTCGGACCCCTACAAGAGACCGTGTTCAGCGGTCACCCCCATGAGCGTGGCGAGAGCGGGTAGGCGAAAAAAGCCAACCGAAAACGATCAGTAACCAGAAAGCCGAACTCACTGCACAGGAAATTCCATGGTCATCCCGCTCAGAAAGCAGGCGACGGATGAGCGCGACTCGGCAGCACCCCTGCGCTACGGCGCCACCTGGAGCAGCGAAGGGACATCCATCGCCTACACCCGACAGGCCGTTCGCACGCTGCTCGTCCACGCCGGACACCCCTCCGACGACCAGACGGGCCAGGACGCCCAGATCGTCGTCAGTGAACTCGTCACCAACGCACTGCGTCACGCACCCGGCCCCGGCCGACTTCTGTTGGAACTCGACTCCGAGAGCGGCCTGCTGCGCATCACCGTCCGCGACTGTTCAGCGCGACCGCCGCGACTGCTGGTCCCCGACCCCAGCCGCATCGGGGGACACGGCATGCATTTGATCACCCGGCTCTGCGAACGGTTCCACACGGTCCGCCTCGACGACGGCAAAGAGGTCATAGCCGAACTCAGCCTACGCGGGAACACCTTCTAGCAACCGCGCACGGGAAGCCAGGGAACGCCGTACGCACAGATATGCCGCACCCCGCCGTAGCCCTCATAGCCCCCGGATTCCAAAGGCAGAGCGGGCGAAACTACACCGCAGGTTCCATCATCTGTCCACCGCCAGACCCGCACGGGCGTCAGTTTCAATGCAAGAATTTTCGAGGCACGGCCCGCCACACGTTCACCACCCCAGTTGCCACAGCAGTTGGCTGTCGAATTCCGTTCGGGCATTCCGGCCGGCACGGATGACGTCGGCGACGGGGGCCGCAGTGCAGCGCCGGTGATTTTCGCCGGGGTCGGGCCTCGATGCGGAAGCGCGTAGATGCCGAGCAACACCTGGGGGTCCGGTTGGGCGTGGCCGAGTGGCGACGGATCTCCCCGCCGGTGGGCACTCCTCTGTTCATCCGCCCGCTTGTGACGCCCTGCTGTCCGGGAGACTCGCGAGCAAGCCTTCACGCACCGCCCGGACCGGATGTGCCGCGCCTGGCCGTGGAAAGGCCGCGGGCGGGCGCACGGCAGGAGGTGTCTCTGAGTCAGAAAGCGGCCCGAAGGGGTGAGAGCATCCGCCTCATGGATGAGGCGGACGGTCGCGCGACTCGATGGTGGGCGGCGCTGTCCGTCCACCGGTGGCGGTCTGGAACGACGACGTCACCGACTGGGCTGCCGCTTTCACCTGGCACGGACAGTCTTCCTCGGCGGAGCGGGAGCGCTGGGGCCGGGTTGCAGCTGTCGCCCGACAGGGCGGGAAGGCACAGGGTCCGCACGGCGCAGGACGAGCACCGGGGCGACGGCGACCGCGGGCACGACCGGCCACCGCAGTACGCCCCCAGACGCCCTGCGGCCCCCGGCCCGGTACCCGGGTTCAGCAGCCCGGCCCGGACGCCGGGCCGGGCTGCTGATGAGGGAAATGGCGCCTGGCGGCACCTTGTCGGTGCTGCTCCTGTTGGCCGTCTCCCTCGGATTCGCCGCCCATGCCCCCGCACCGGCTGGGAGGCAGGGCGCCCGCCCGTGTGCACCTGGCACGGCCGGATGGCCGTGAGCCTCGGATGACACCGGTTGCACTCCGGCTCACTGGGTACCGCGATTGAATGTGGGGTGTTCCCGCAACACCCAGTCTCACTGAAAGTGATTTGTTCGTGACACTTCCCGGTGGCGCTGACTACCGCGCTGAGGGTTCGGGTGACGATCCGAGCGTCGGCGCGCGCGAGATCGCCGATGCCGTGGAGCGTCTTGCGAACCTGTGGTCCGTGGCAGCTCAGGAGGCGACGATACGGTTGTCCCTCCACCAACTGCGGGCGCTTCGGGCTCTGGAGACGGCACCGGAGGTGAATCTCACGGGCTTGGCGGAGCGAATGGACATAGGGCTTCCCACCGCCAGCCGTCTCTGTGACCGGCTGGAGGCAGCGGGCATGCTCGAGCGCGCGCTGCATCCGCACAACCGTCGCGAGGTGCAGCTCAGGCTCACCGGTCAGGGGCGCCGCGTTCTGGAAGATGTGGCCCGTCAGCGCACCCAGGCCCTGGCAGAAGTACTGGCGGCCATGGAACCTGCGGAGCGATCGGCGCTGATCCGTGGCATGAAAGCCTTCCTTGCCGCTCCGGGCCAAGCCTTTCGCCAGCCACCGCGGGCGCCTTAGGGTCAGCGGTTCAGCCGCGCCGTGGGGTCCCCCCGGCATCGCGCCCTGCCCAGTCGAGGCAGACGACGGCGGCGTCGGAGACGAGGCCCTCGCTGCCGACGTGTTCGATCAAACCGGCGACGACTGCTCGTGCCGCCTCGTGAGGCGAGGTCTGCCGGGTCGCGCTCAGGATCTGGCGCAGGACGCCCTCGCCGAAAACCTCTCCGGTCGCCGACCGGGTGCCGTGGACGCCGGTACTGATGGCGACCAGGCGGTCACCTGCCTCGACCTGGAAGGTCTGCTCCTCGTAGAGGGTCTCCTCGAACATGCCGAGGGGCAGCTGGGCCTCGAGTTCGACGCGTTCGATCGTGGTACCGCGCTGGCGGTAGAGCCGGGGGGATCCGGCGTCGACCGCACACACCGTGCCGGTGCCGAGGTCGAAGCGCAGGAGAAGGGTGGAGGCGTACATCTTGCCTCCGTACTGGGAGTAGATGGCCTGGTCGGCGAGGCATGCCTGGTCCGCGAAGCCGATGCTGGCGCGACGGGCATTACGCAGAGCGCCGACGGCGAGGCTGGTGAGGAGGGCGGCGTCGATGCCCTCGCCCATGCCATCGGTGACGGTGAGCGTGAGGTGGTCGGCGCTGGTGGACCAGTCGAAGTTGTCGCCGCCGATGGCGTAGGCCGGCTCGAGGTGAGCGCCGATGACGTATTCGTCGCGGGCGCACCCACGACCTGGGAGGAGCTGCCACTGCATCTCGGCGGCGAGGGTGAGCCTACGGGTGCGGCGGGCCTGGAGATACAGATCCGTGTCCCGGCCCGCCGTGGCGACCTCGTGGCCCAACGCAGTGGCGAAGTCGCCCAGCTGAAGCACCGTGCCCGGGTCGGTGGAGGTATCGGGCACGCGGAGGGAGAGCACTCCGAGGCGGTCACCGCGGACGGTGATGGGCAGGTGAACCATCTGCGTGGCCGGGTCGGCCGTGACTTCCAGCACGGGGTTCTGGGTGGTGAAGGCGGTACCGGCGGGGCCGTCGTGGGCGGAGACCGGATCGCCGGTGTGCGGCAGATGAGTGACGGGTTGCAGGAACCTCAGACCGTAGTCGGCGAGCAGGAGCGTCACATTCAGGACGCCGAAGCGCTCCGCCAGCAGGCGGCCGGCGGTGGCCACCAGGGCGTGCGGCGGAGCTGCGCGCAGCTGGGCTTCCGCGGACGGGCGCGGTTCAGAGGCATTCACCGTGTCTCCATCCTCTCCCCTTGTGACCTCCACGCTATCGCGGTCGGGGTCTGCTCCGGAGTGGTCGGCGCAGCCAGTGCGGCTTGCTGTGAGCGAGGCACGTCGTCGGCCTTGCCGGTGCGCATGTCGCGGGCCTGGGTGTACTCCGGTTCCCCGCCCTCGGGCGGAAGGGTGCGGCACAGGAGAAGACAGACGTCGTCGTCGCGTTCGGAGTCGTGCACCAGGGGCTTGAGCAGCGACTCGGCGCACACGTCGAGGTCCTCCAGCTCGGATTCACCCAGGGCTGCCAGGGTCCGGCCGAGCAGTTCGATACCTGGGTCGATGCCATGTGCTCGCCGCTCCACCAGGCCGTCGGTGTACAGGACCAGCGTCGAGCCGGGCGGCAGTTCGGCCGTATGGTCCTCGTACTCGTAGGGCAGGGGCACTCCGAGCATCACGCCGGGGCGGGTGTCCAGCACGCGCACGGGGCCGCCGGGCGCACGGACCAGGGCCGGAGGGTGTCCGGCGGCGGCCCATACGAGGCGGGGGTCGCCGGGCCGGAAGCGGGCGATCACGGCGGTCGCGTACAGGTTCGGCTGCTGGTGGCGCAGCATGCGGTGGAGACGGGTGAGGATCCGGGCGGGGCTGTCGTCCTCGACCGCGTAAGCGCGCAGGGCGGTGCGCAGCTGCCCCATGATCACGGCGGCACGCAGCCCGTGTCCGGTGACGTCGCCCACCACGGTCAGCAGGCTGCCGTCGGGCTGGGGGAAGGCGTCGTACCAGTCGCCGCCGATGTTGAGTCCCCGAGTGGCCGGGAGGTAGCGGGCCGCCAGGTGCAGCCCCTCGGTGGCGGGCAGATCGGTGAGCTGGGCACGCTGCAGGGCTTCGGCGGTGTCCCGGTGCTGTCCGTACCGGCGGGCGTTGTCCAGGGCGATGGCGGTCCGCCGGGCCAGTTCGACCAGCATCACGCTGGTGTCCTCGTCGAAGCCGTCGTCCGGTGCGGTCAGTGTCAGCACGCCGGCGGTCCGGCGCGCGGTCAGGGGAATGCACAGCAGCGGCCGGTCCGGGGACAGTGCGGAGGGCGGGAGGTCGTCGATGCCGGGGAGTGCACCAGGGTGCGCTCCTGCGTGCTGGGGACGGTCACAGCGGGCGGCTGCGACCGCCGCGGCGGAGTGGGCGCCGTTCGAGCTCGCCGGTTCGTCGAAGAGCCATACGTCGACCCTGCTCGCGTACCCGGGGACGAGCAGCTCAGGGAGGCACCGCAGGATGTCCTCCTGGTCGAGCGATGTGGTCACGGCCGCGCTGGCGTCGGCGAGGAACGTCAGCAGGCCTCGCGCCTTCTCCGCCTGGCCGCGTGCGGCTCGTTCGGCGTCGAGCAGGTCCCGCTGGATTCGCGCGGCGGCGTCCAGTTCTGCGTGGAGGGCCAGCACGCCCTGGTTGGTCTGGTGCAGCTCCTCGCGGTGCAATCGGAGCTGCCTCTGCGTCTCGTCCAGCTGGCGCAGGATCGCTGCGGTCTCCTCGTCCGCCTCCAGTACTGCTTCTGCCTGAGTGGTGTCGTCCAGTCCTTCCGAGTGGTACGGGCTCCCCCTCTGAGGTCCGGGACAGACGAGAGTCAGCCGCCAGGGCGGCGTTCGGCTGGGCCCGGGTGAGAGGGGCCGTGCGACAGCGTGCACGACCGAGGTCTCGTCGGGCGCGGACGGCTGGACGGTGAGGGCGAGTTCCGCACCGCCCTCGCCGAGACTCTGGCGCAGGCGCGCAGTGAGCGCTGTGAGGAAACGAGCCTGTTCGACCGTGGGCGCGCCCAGGGCGGCCGTCAGGCGCGCGGCGGAGATCCGGGCGCGGACGGCCTCGGTGACCGAGGTGATCTTCCGGACCTCCGGCGGGATCACGGGCGCCCGGCCGGGCGGTCGGAGGCCAGGACGGCCACACAGGTGTCATCGCGTACGGGGCTGGCGGCGCTGCTGGCATCCCGGAGGATGGTCGCTGCGACCACAGCCGGGTTGTGGGCGAGGACGTCGGCATCGTGGGGCGGCACCCACCTGCTCGGCAGTCCGTCGCTGTGCAGGACGAGCAGGCTGCCCGGCTCCCAGCGCAGGCGACGCACGGGTACGGTCGCCGGGAACTGGGCGCCGACGATGCCGGGGTGGGAGACCAGGTGCTCCCATGAGCCTGTGGTGCGCAGCCGGGCGCCTACGTTGCCGACCCCGGTGAACACGAGTTCCCCGCTGCCCGAGTCCAGCTGGGCCACGGCGACCGCTGCCCCGCGAGTAGGTCGTAGTGCCAGGTTCAGGTGCCGCAGAATCTCGGCGGACGGCAGGTGCGCAACGCGGTGCAGCTCGTCGACCGCGGCGCTGGACGCCTGGGCGGCCTTGTCTCCGTGGCCGAGGCCGTCGGCGAGCATCAGGGTCACGCGAGAGCCCGACCGGACGCAGCTCCAGGCGTCTCCGGAGTACTCCGCCTGTGCAAGGGGGACGTTGATCCCCCCGGCCGGGGAGGCGGACCAGGTCTCCTCCGGCCCGGCGCCCTGGTCGACACGGGCCACCGCGACGGTGCCGCGATGGGTGCTGTACAGGTCGAACGCGCTGGAGATGCGAAGACAGGTGCCCAGTCCTGCGCCGAGTGACGCCTCACTGGTGGTGTGGCCGTCACGCATGGCCGCGGTGACATCGCGGATGCCGGGGCCGTGGTCGAGGGCGACGAGTTGCACTGCCGGACCGCGGACGCCCGTTCCCGGACGATCGACGAGGTCGATCACCAAGCTGCCGCCACCGGCGTGCTTGAGCAAGTTGGTCGCCAGCTCGGTGGCAACCAGGGCCGCGACAGCGGTGCGATGTGTGTCGAGGCGGGCACGGGCGCCGGCCTCCTCGGTCGCCACCCGGGCGTCACGCACTCGGGTGGAGTCGTGCACCGGGACGACCCAGACGCGCGTCATCGGGACTCCGGACGAGCGGCGGCAACGCCGGTGGCCCAGGCGACGAGGGTGACGACCGTGCCCTCACCGGGCTTGGTGTCGATGGTGAACTCGTCGACCAGTCGCCTGGCTCCACTGAGGCCCAGCCCGAGACCGCCCCCGGTGGTGTAACCGTCACGCATCGCCAGCTCGACGTCGCGAATGCCGGGGCCGGTGTCGATGAAGGACAGTCGCAGTCCACGCGTCGAGCCGTCGACCAGCGCGGTGATCTTCGCCTGCCCTCCACCGCCATGGACCAGGGTGTTCCTGGCCAGTTCACTGGCCGCGGTGACGAGTTTCGTCTGCTGCACGAGCCCGAACCCGATTTCGGCCGCGAACTGCCGCACCTGGTGACGTACCCAAGCGAGATCCGCGTCCGAGCGGATCGGCAGGTTCGTCGCGGTGGCGGGGTCGGAGTCCGGTGTCATGCACACCCCGCACGTGTGCCCGGGGCGGTCGCGGAATCGGCCTGCTGGAGCAGTTCGAGAGCGCGTTCGACGTCAAGGGCGGTCACCAGGCCGGGCAGGGTCAGACCCAGCTCGACCAGGGTGATCGCCACGGCGGGTCGCATCCCGCACAGGACGGTACGAGCGGCCAGCAGGCGGGCGCTGGCGGCGATCTCGGCGATGACACGCCCCAGGAACGAGTCGACGATCTCGACACCGGAGACGTCGATGACCACGCCGCTCACCTCGCTGCGGGCGACGCGGTGGGTGATGTCCTGCTGGAGCTGCTCGGCCACGCTGTCGTGCAGTTCCCCTTGGAGGGAGATCAGAAGGATGTTTCCCAGCGCCAGGACCGGAACCGGCACCATGGCCGAATGGCCCGGAAAGGACGTGGTCATCGCGGGTTCACACCGGCCGCGCGGAAGACCTCGATGCCCTGCTGGGTGAGGGCATAGGCCAGGGCGTCAGCCAGAGAACTGCGAGTGAGGACCGAGCCCAGGTCGATGCCGAGGTGCACGATGGTCTGCGCGATGGCCGGACGGATGCCGGAGACGATGCACTCGGCGCCCATCAGCCGGGCCGCGGCGACCGTCTTCATCAGGTGCTGCGCGACGAGCGAGTCGACCGTGGGCACGCCCGTGATGTCGAGGATCGCGTATCGGGCCCGCTGATCCACGATGGCCCCCAGCAGTGATTCCATGACCACTTGGCTGCGGGCACTGTCCAACGTGCCTATCAGGGGCACGGCGACGATGCCCTCCCACAGGTTGATCACGGGGGTGGCCACTTCGAGCAGTTGCTGACGCTGCCGCGCGATCAGCTCTTCGCCGGCGTTGACCGTCGTCTCCATGATCACCAGACTCAGCGTCCCCATCAGGACTGTCGCGGCCAACAAGACTTCCTGCGCCTCATGACCGGGCAGGTCATGGATCTCGCCACGCAGCAACTCGGCGATCGTCACCCGCAGGCCGGCAGCCTCGTCCGTGATCTGGGCCGTGCTGAATCCCCTGCGGGCACGAGAAGCCGCCATGCGCCCCAGTTGCTCACGCACCGACTCGAAGCCAGGAGCGGCTATGTTTTCCAGCCGGCCGGTCGAGGCCACGTCCGCCAGGGCATCCACGACGGTCTTGCACGCCTCCACGGCCTCGTCACGGGAGACGGTGAAAACCGTCCTGAAAAGAGGCGTGCCCGCCCACCGCTGGGCGATCTGTTCACGACGGCGCTCGAGGAACGCCGCCAGTTCCCGCGCCGCCGATTCGGCCGCTGCCGGCTCCGACACCTGCATCGTCTCCCTTGAGAACAGGCCGCTGCGCCAGGACCGGCACAACCCAGCCAATTATTGCCACATGACAAACATTGACACTGCACGTGTGGCGGAAGCGACACAGCATCGACACATACCCGGCCCGCGGTCTCGACGGCTCAGCGCCCCCGCCAGTCCAGACAGACAACCAGGGCGTCGTCCTTCGGGACCGACTGTCCGCGATGTCCGGTCAGCTCACGCAGGATGGCGCGCGGCACCTCGGCAGCGGGCAGGAGGCGAGTGGACATGATCGCCCGGGCCAGGGCGGCGTCCCCGTACGCCTCACCCTTCGGCGAGGCGACCGCGTACACCCCGTCGCTGACGAAGACGAGCCGGTCGCCGGGCTCGACCAGGAACTCCTGAGCCACATAGTCGGTCTCCTCGAACATCCCCAGCGGGAGCTGCGCCTCGAAGGTGACGCGTTCGACCACGCCGTCGCGCAGCCGCAGCAGCTGCGGGGAACCGGCGTCCACCACCTTCGCCCGGCCCGTGGCGAGGTCGAAGTCGAACATCAGCACCGAGAGATAGCAACGCCCCTGGTAGTGGGCGTACACCGCCTGATCGGCCAAGGCAGCCTGGTCGTCGATGGCGATCCCGGCCCGCCGGGCGTTTCGCAGAGCGTTGATGGCGAGGTTCGTGAGCAGGGAGGCTTCGATGCCCTCTCCCATGCCGTTGGTGACATAGAGCACCAGATGGTCCGCCGTGGCGGACCAGTCGAAATTGTCACCGAAGATCGCGTAAGCCGGTTCGAGCTGCGCGCCGAGTTCGTACTCCGGCCCGGAGCAGGAGCGGCCGGGCAGGAGCTGCCACTGCATCTCCGCAGCCAGGGTCAGCCGGTCCTTGCGCCTCGCCTGCAGGTAGACGTCCGTGTCGCGCTCGGCCACGACCACCTCATGACCGAGCACCTGGGCGATGTCCGCGAGCTCCCCCAGAAGGCCACGTACACCTTCTTCGCCGGGCAGGGTGACCGAGAGCACGCCCAGCCGGTCTCCGCGCACACTGACCGGCAGATGCACGCGCACAGATTCCCCGCCGGCGCCCTCCACGAACGGTTCCTGGGCGCCGAAAGCGCGGCCCGCGGGGCTGCTGTGCACCGGCACCGGCACCGCGGTGTGGGGCAACACGGACACCGGCTGCAGGACGGTGAGGCCGTAGTCGGCCATGAACAACTCGACGGACTGCGCCGCATACTCTTCCGCGAGCACGCGGCGCACGACGTGGAGCAACTCGTGTGGGGCCGCCGTGCGCAGAGCACGCTCAGCGGTCACAAATCTGTCCATGATCCTAAATACACCCATCCTTTGACTGACACACACGAACCCCGCCCGGGCGAGGAGGCCGCCCGGTTCGAGTCACGCTGCGCCGTCCCAGCCATCTCTTGCCGCTACCGACACCTAGTACGCTGGCGGGCGTCCCAGGCGCCTGCGAGAGTGTGACGGTGACTGTCTTCCGCCCCCGCCCCGAGCCCGCCGAGGTCGCGCGTGTGACCTCGACGGCCGTGGAGTTGCTGGAAGTCCTGTGGGGCCGGGCCTCGACCGCGCCGGCCTCTCCGTCCCAGATGCGCGTGCTCCTGATGCTCGAACACCAGGACGGAATCAATCTGCGCAGCCTCGCCGACTCGCTCGCCTCCACCCCGCCGTCCACCAGCCGGCTCTGCGACCGGCTCGTAGCCGCCGGCTTCATGGAGCGGGCGGTCAGCCCCGCCGACCGGCGCGAGGTGCAACTGCATCTCAGCGACCGCGGTCGCGCCTTCCTCGACGGCGTGCGCGCCCGCCGGGAGCAGGAGCTGCAGGCGGTACTGAAGATGATGCCCGCCACCAAGCGGACCGCACTCCTCGAGGGCCTGGAGGCGTTCTGCGACATAGCAACACTGCAGATACACGACACCGGCTCGCACGCCGACGACCAGACGGCCTGATCACAGGGCCGGACCACCGCTCGCCCCGACGCTTCGGGGCCTGGATGGCCGGCGCACGGAGCGACCTCCGCCCACCGGAACATTGCAGATCCTTCCCCGCGCAGTGCGACTCCGCTACTTTGTTGCCTCATGACCATAGTTGTCAAACGACAACAGTCGTGGTTGCTGTTCCTGCACTCCAAGTACCCCGGAACCACCCCAATCGCATGTGGGATGCGCCTCAGCGCCCGACGGGCACTGCGGGTGCCGATAGATCATCCACCCAGGTGGAGGCCATGATCGACTGACCCCTCAGACCGCGCTTGCCGACAACTCCGATGTCACGTCTACAGACACGGATTCTTGTCGGCACCCGCACTGCCGGGCTGCTGCAACGCGATTTCGCGGCACCGTGAGCGTGCCGTCCAGCCCCCGGCTACGTTCAGCCGGAACTGCACAGTCTCGACGGTCGGTTGGCGACGGTGGCGGTCGCGACATCGTCCCCTGGGCGCGCCGGCCACAAGCGGCGGCTCTGCTCGCAGCGATGGCCGACCCCGACCGGAACTTCGACGCGATCGTCATCGGCTCCAATGAACGCGCCTTCTACGGCAACCAGTTCGCGATCATGGCTCCGTTCAACCACTACGGAATCGAGGCATACATGCCCGAGCTGGGCAGCGCGGCGGCGGAGCCGCAGACCGCGGGGCAGCAGGAACTGACGACCCTGCTCGGCATCCCGTCCAAACGGGAGATCGCCCGCGCCCGGATCCGAACCCGCAGCGCGACTCCTCCAGCGCTTCCCGAACGTCGTGGCCTGGGTCAATGGGCACACCCACACCAACCAGATCATCCCGCACGGCCACACCGTCCCTGAACGCGCCTTCTGGGAGATCAACACCGCTTCCCACGTCGATTACCCGCATCACGCCCGGATCATCGAGATCGCCGACAACCAGGACGGCACTCTGTCGTTGTTCACCACGCTCATCGAGTCCGCCGCCCCCTACCGGACCGACTTCAGTGACACCTCCGATCCCGGCCTGGCGGCTCTGTACCGGGAACTCGCCTACAACGACCCCTACGCCACCCCCGCCACCCGCATCGGCACCGCCGCAGACCACGACACCGAACTGCTCCTGGCCAAGCCCGCGACGTAGACGTCGAGGGCCCTCTGGCGTGCTTCGGCAACCGGGACGCCCTGGCCGACGCCGGCGCACCGGACATGGTGAGCGAGCCCAAGCCCGGCCGGTACGCGCCGCTGTGGCATGACGGTCGCCGTGTCCCGCCGCACGGTTCAGCGCGCGGCGGGACACGGTCCGGGGGGTGGGCGAGAAGACCCAGATCATCGAGGGGACCGCAGGTGCCGCTCTCGTCGTCGCGGACGAGGGCTTGCCGCCCTGGGTGAGCCGTGCGCACGCTGCGCCGGCGGCCCTGTCATCAGCGCGGGCGGTGGGCGCGTACCCGGAAGGACCAGGGCGAGGGTCTTCCGCCTGGCGCGCCGCCAGTTCGGCGCGAACGTCGCCGAACCGGTGCGCGCCCGGCAGGGCGATTACCACGGGGCGTACCTGCCGTTCCGTGCGACCCACCGCGAAGCCTGAATTGCGCGAGTGGAGAGATCCAGGTCGCCCACCCGCCACAGTTCCATGCGTGCGTGGGCGCCCGACTCCGGCTCCTCGTGGAAGATGTCATCGGGCTGCTGAGGAATCCCGCCCGGTCGACGTTCTGCATCATGGTCAGCGTTCCCTGTCTCGCCGCTCCTGTTTTCGGCTGACCGGACACTCTGCGGACAAAGATGTGCATCGGGGGCGATGCGCCGAGCGATCAGGTGCTTACGATCGGGCAGCCGCGCGGCTGCGTCTGCCGTCCACGACGGATGGCTACGTGGGGCCGCTGCGTTGACCGACGGCCATGCCTGATTGCCGGGAAGGACGTTCCGCGAGGGTAAACGGGCCGATTCTGGTACTGGGGGCAACCGGCGGGCAGGGCGGTGCCGTCACCGACGCGCTGGTCGGCCGCCATGTCCGGCTCCGGGCTCCGGTACGTGATCCTCTGCGGGAAACCGCACGGGAATTGGCCCGCCGAGGCGTCGAACTGGTGGCCGGATCCCTGAGGGATCGCACGTCGCTCGCCGCGTGGCCGGCGACGCGCCCACTCCCGCCCAGATGGCGAGCACGCTCGGCGCGGTGCTGGGACGGGAGGTCCGCCACGAGTACGTACCGCTGACAGAGATCGGCAATCCGGATATGCATTCGGACGTTGGGCGAGGACCACACCGGCTGCCCAATCGTTCACGGGTAGCGCTGCGACCGGGCGACACCCCAGCCGATCTCAGCTTCGGAGCAAGCCGATCACGGACATTCGCTGAGGGAATGACGAGCTCTCTCACGGCGGCGGCCAGCCGACGTGGTTCGTCGTCGGGCTGGGCATGAGTGCCGTTAGCGCAACGCGTGTTTCCCCCGGCAGGTCACCCGTTCGGACGTCGCTGCCGGGCGCGGGCCGGCCGGGCCGGGTTTGTCTGGGACGGTATCCGGCCGGCACGCAAGAGCCCGGTCGGGCCTAGTGCGAGGAGGAACCGTGTCACAGGGCATCGCGCAGTACAAGGACGCGCACACCGTCATCTATGGCGGCTCCAGCCTGGACCGTCTCGTCACCGAGGAGCAGGCCGGCCACGCGGCCGCCTGGGAGGCCACCCGGAAGCTGAAGGAGTCCGGGCAGCCGATCGACGGCCAAAGCCTGCCCCACACCCTAGAGGCGCTGGCGCGCCAGCAGGCCGACCGGCTCGTGATCGACCTCGGCCTGGACCACCTGGACGAAGAGGAGGTCAAGCGCCACGCGGCGGCCGCAGCGGCGCGTATCGCCCCCGAGTTCACCACGGCCTGAACTCGGCCGGCTCGGGCACGTAGGGGGGCCACGACCGTCAGCACCCGACGCCCGTCGCTTCCTTCGGCCCTCCTGAAGGAGGCACCGTCGGCCTCCCCGTGTCCTGTCCCCAGAGCGGCGGTGGGCAAGCTCCGGATGCCGTCGGCCGAAAGGTGCGACCACGCAGCGAGTCTCAACGTCGCATCACAAGTGCTCAGCCGCCGCTGATGTGCAGTTGACGATTCGACGATCGTCTTCGTGTACGTGACGCCCTCGAGGCCCGCCGCCACATGGGACTGGACCTGCTCGCCACGGCCCGCCACCACCCCATCGAGTCAGAAACCGACGAGACCGTCCCGCCCACCGAACTCACCACGTGGCCTCAAAACGAGATCGCCGCCCGGCAGTTGACACACCGCTCCGGCGGACGAGCCGTCGAGAGCGGCGAGCGCCCATTCCACGTGGACCATCAGGGCCGGAAGCACGGCGGCGTGGCGGCGACTGCGCAGCGAATGGTCACGGCTCCAGCTGTGACCAGATCAGTCCGTACCCGGACCCGATGGGGCCTGTCGCCGCGTGGGCCTCCGGGCCAGGCCCGGGAGCATGACCCGAGCATTGATCGTCATCGACGTCCGGGAATCCTTCCGCGCCCGCCCGCTGTGGGAGACCATCTCCAACCCGAAGATCGCCGACCAGGTGGACCGACTGGTCCGGCTCGCCCGCCAGGCCGGGGACCTGGTGGTGTGGGTGCTGCATTCCGAGCCCGGCAGCGGCGATGTCTTCGACCCCGCCCTCGGCCATGTCCGGCTTATGGAGGAGTTGCAGCGCCGGGACGAGGAACCGCTGATCCACAAGACCTCCGGCGTTGGCCCCCCTCCGCCGGATACGGGCCGTCCTCACATCCCGGCCATACCGCCACCGGTGAGGCCCAGAGCCAGCGCCGGCACCCAGAAGACGGCGAAGGCCAGGGCGATCGAAGCGACCCCCACGGCACGGGCCACTCGGCGGCCGGCCGGAGCGAGCTTCTCAACGGTGATCACGGTGGTCAGGACCACCATGGCCCACAGGTTCATCACACCGAACGCCGCCAACAGCACCATCAGCGACCAACAGCAGCCCAGACAGAAGGCCCCGTGGTGGGCTCCAGCACGTAGATCACGCGACTGTCTCGGGTACGAGGCGTAGCCCAGCATCAGCCCGATCGGTGATCGGCACATCGCCAGGCAGCGGTCTTTGAGAGGCGTGAGCTGGTAGAGACCGCTGATCGCGAACACGGCCGCGGCCACTGCGGTCCCGGCCGCGGCGGGCAGCTTCGCCGCCTGCCCCAGGCCTGCGGCCAGCCCATACGCCGGCAGCCCGGCTGCGGCCCAGACGAGCAGGTAGGCGACCGTGAATGCGACCATGCGCGGCGTCCGGTGCACGGTGATGGTGCGCGCGTACAGTGCGGCGACGGGCGCCGTGGCGGGCAGCATCATCGCGGCCGTCATCAGCGTCCACATGACCAGGAAAGCGGGCAGGCCCAGGCTCATGGTGCCCGGCGTCGCCTGCATGCCGCCCCAGCGCGTCACCACCAGGCCCCAGGCAGCCGCGGCCACGACCAGCAGCAAGGCGGCGGGGCGCGCCCTGCGGCGGACGGTGACAGGCCCACCGATCACGCGGACCACGCGAATGGCGCCGAGTGTCCATTGCCGCCGGAGAAGTCCCAGGACCGGCCGTACACGCCGGCACCCGTCGCCCGGGTGGACCGGGCGATCGTCAGCGTGCTGTTCACCGGGTGGAACATGCCGGTCAGGCCCATGACCGGACCGTCCTCGCCGAATTGTGGGGCGACCTGGTCCTCAATCTCGATGTCGATGGCGTCGCCCACCCGCGCGGTGTGGAGGCGGCCGTCGTTGCGGTAGTCGATGGGGACGCGCTCCACAGCGAGGACCTCGCCGATGAGCGGAGTGAGCGCCGCCATCGGCCCGCCGGCCTGGCCCGAGAAGACCTTGCCCAGAGCCTGCGCCTGGCCGTCCTCGGCCGAGGCGTCGAGGTACAGCACCACCTGCCAGCCACCCTCGGCCATCACCCGGGGCGCATCGATGAAGACGGCGACGCTGCGGTCGGAGACGTCCACGCCGTCCACGTTCCCGCTGTCCACGTGGAACGCGAAGGTCACCTGGCAGCGCTCATGGTCGGCCGGTGCGGTGAGACCCGAGGTGGTGCAGGGGCACACCACGTCGCAGTTGCAACTCTCCAGGTACGTGCCGTTCAGATTCCAGGGCATGGCACTTCCTCCCTGTTTTGCGTCCCCCTCCGTGAAGGAATCGCATCGGGAGGGTCCGTTCCGTCCCGGTGCCGCTCTTCTCCAGGCTATTCCCGACGCCTCCGGTCACGCAGATCCGCTGCCGGCGCGGCTCATCGTCCGGGCACCGAGTCGCGGGGGCACCCACAATCTCGGATTCGTCATCGGCGATGTCCTCTGCCCTCCGAGCGCCGGCGGTCCGAGACCGACACCCCATCGCCTCACGGCCGAGCGCCGCAGGCCGCTCATGTTCAATCCATCGATCCGGGGCACCGTCGGAGGCGGAGACGTCATGCTCCTCGCCGTATCCAGACCGTTGAGCGCGCGGGTGAGGGCAGCATCAAAGACCACATCAAAGCGGTCACGATCAAAGCGGTCACGCACGAGGACGGCCGCCGACTGATCGAGATCGTGCAGCCCCTGCCGTGCCGCCTCCTCGGCCTCGGTGTGCTCGTCCAGCAACCGGTCGTAGATCCGCTCGACCGTGTGCCGCTGCTCGGCGGAGCGGTCAGGTCCGCCTCCAGCACGTCGCCGATCACCGGCTTGCAGGGGTCCAACCGCAGTCCCCTCGGCCTCATCTTCTTCCGCGGCAACGGGCAGGCGGTCCGGCAGGTGAATCGGTCGCGTCGGCGGGCGTGGATCCGGTAAGGGAACATAGGACAACGCTCACCTTCCTTCTTGAATGAGGCATCAGCCGCATCCGTACTCACAGATGCAACGCAGGAAGAAGTCAGCGGCAACCAACGCGGGTTGACGTCCTGTCAGGAAAGGATATGGGCATGTCCTTCGCCAAGATCACGCTGGCCAAGAAGGCCAAGAAGAAGGAATGCGGCGCGGCCGGCAAGGCCCAGCACCACAAGAAGAAGCACCACCACCGGAAGCACAAGAAGGCCGCCGCCAAGTAGTACGGCGTCGCGGAACACGATCACACAGGCAGACGGTGCCGGGGTCCGTTCGTGCAGCACAGGTGCACGACGGATCCCGGCACGTCGTCGGATCGGGCAGTGCCCAGGAAGCGCCGGCCATGCACACTGCAGCACCCGTCACCATGCCCGTGGCCGGATCCGGGGCGGGCCCCGGATCCGGTTCTTCGCCCCGGACGCGGCACGCCCGTATCTCCCCTCTGGCCGCGTTCCGGATGTTCTGGCCGCTGGTCAGCGTCAATCGGGTGGCCGTGCTGGCGTCCGCCGCGCTGCTGGTGACCTCCGCCGGATGCGACGCGGGCGCGATCGGGATCGTCGGCGTGCTCACCGACGACGTGCTCACGCCCGGCGACCTCGCCGCCTTCTGGGGGCCCGCCGCCCTCTGGCTGGGACTCGCGTTGGCCGGCGCGGTTGCCTCCACGGCGGGCGGCTACCTCGCCGGCTGGACCAGCGAGCACTTCCTGCTCGGCCTGCGCGACCGGGTCTTTCAGCACCTCCAACGGGTCCCGCCCGACGCCTTGGACCGCTTCGGCACCGGCGACCTGGTCTCCCGGCTGACCGGCGACATCGAGACCGTCGAGTCGCTGGTCACCTCCGCGCCCGTCGAACTGATCACCTCCGCCGTCGGTGCGGTGGTGTTCGCCACGGCGGCCTTCTGGACCAGCTGGCAGCTGGCCCTGATCACCCTGGCCGCCGCCCCGCTGATCTGGTTCGGTGCCCGCGTGTTCGGCGCCCTGATGCGCTCCGCCACCCGTGCCGAACGCGACAGCAATGGCCGCCTGGCCTCCCTGCTGGAGGAGAGCCTGGTCAACATGCCCCTGGTGCAGGCCTACGGCCGGCAGCAGGTCGAGTACAGCAAGGTGCATCGCGAGGGACGCAGCTGGATGCGCGCCGGACTGCGGCAGATCCGGCTGTCGTCGGTGTACGGGCCGATGGGCGAACTACTCGAGACACTCAGCGTGCTGGCCGTGATCGGCGCTGGAGCCTGGCAGATCTCCCAGCACCATCTCAGCGTCGGCGGCCTGCTCTCCTTCGCCGCCTTCCTCGGCTATCTCCATCCCAGACTCCAGGAGCTCGGCGAGCTCGTCGTCAGCGCCTCCTCCGCCACCGCCGCCTGCGAACGCCTCATCGAAGTCCTGCGCACCGGCCCCCTACCCGAGACCGCACCCCGCGAGGGCGTCCCACCGCTCGCCGAACCGGTCCGCGGCGCTGTCACCTTCCAGGACGTCGGCTTCTCGTATGCCGGCAGCGGACGCCCCGTGCTGGAGCGGGTGCGCCTGGACATCGCACCCGGCCTGCTCGTCGCGGTCACCGGACCCAGCGGCACCGGCAAGTCCACCCTCGGCAAGCTGCTGCTGCGGTTCCACGAGCCCTCCCGGGGCCGCATCCTGCTCGACGGCCGGGACATCGCCGAACTCCCCGTCGAGGAGGTGCGCCGCCACATCACCCTGCTCGCCCAGGACAGCATGCTCTTCGACGGCACGGTCCGCGACAACATCGCCTACGGCCGCCCGGACGCCACCGAGGCCGAGGTGCTCGCCGCCGCCGTCGCGGCCGACGCCCATGACTTCGTCAGCGCGCTGCCCGAGGGCTACGACACCCCGGTCGGCAAACGGGGCAACAACCTGTCCGGCGGCCAGCGCCGCAGGATCGCACTCGCCCGCGCCATGCTCCGCACCGCGCCCGTGCTGATCCTCGACGAGCCCACCGCCGGACTCGACGATGCCTCCACCACGCGCATCATGGCACCGCTGCGCCGACTCACCGCCGGGCGCACAACCTTTCTCATCACCCACGACCTGCGCCTGACGGCCCAGGCCGACCTCGTCCTCCATCTCACCGACGGCACCGCAGTCATCACGACCCCGGACCAGTCATCGACAACAAGCGTGCAGCCGGAGCACGAGGCGGCCTGAGAGCCGACAGTTGTCGAAGTCGCCGTCCCACTCATACGTGATCACCATGGCGCGACCGTAGACCACCGTCCCCGCCCATGGTTCGCCTCCACAGCAGGCCCCATGGAGTCGCCCGAATCGTGGTCAGCGCACTGATTCGCGGGTGCTCGCGGTCAGGTCCAGTTCCAGTTCTGGGGCGCGTCCCCGTGTCGTCCGTCCGGGAGGGTCGGGGAGTAGTAGTCCCAGGGTGGGCACAACGACAGTTCCGTCCCCTACGGGCAGCGGGCGTCCCGATCTTCATCGCGCAAACGCTCGCCACCTGGCTTCGCCTCGAGGCGCGTATCGGCCCGACGGCCGCCGCGCTGTCCGTCTCGGCATCCGCGGTACGCAAACGCCTGGCACGGAGCGAAGCACTGCTCCAACGCTCCCTGCTGCGTTCCCCGAGCGCCGTCCACGACCAGTGGCTTGCGCAACGCGCCCTCGACTTGGCCGAGGGGAGTGCCTGATCAACGGCCCTGTCTCCTGGACAGCGGGCGTCACCGCCGTCCGCCCAGGAAATCGAGGATGTGACCGAAGACGTCCAGGGCGGCGCCCCGGCCGAGGAACGTGTCCAGGTGACCGTAACCGGGGATCTCGGCGTAGGACACCTCCAACTGGGGCTGGCGTTCGGCGAGTACGTCGTGGCAGAGCCGCTGGGAGTCCAGCCACAGCCCGTTGTCGCTGCCGGCGAGCAGCAGCACGGGGGTGTCGATACGGCCGGCCGCGTCCAGCGCATTGGGCGGCAGGGCTCGGTAGCGGTGGTCGGTGTCGTGCCAGCGGACCACGCTGCGGGCCAGCTCGATGCGGCGCAGGTGGGGCAGGATCCACAGCGGCGCGGGACCGAGGAGGTCGGCGAGGCGGTCGTGGGTGGCCTCGGACAGGTTCTCGTGCACGAAGAGCGAGGCGCCCGTGCCCCAGGCGGAGTTGTGCAGGATCTGGCAGGTCGGGTCCGGGCAGCTCGCCTTCCGTGACGCGAATGCGTACAGCGGGGTGTACTTCGACCACAGGCCCACCTTGCGGAAGTCGACCGGGATGTGGTCGATCCTCGTCTTCAGCAACTCCCCCGCCAGCGACATCCGCAGCGATGTCCGGCTGGCGAGCTTCGGCGTCAGGAACACACCCTGGGACACCACGCCGGCGAGGCCCGGCACCAGTCCCGCCGCCATGCTCAGGGACAGCGTGAGCGAGCCGATGCAGTGGGCGACCACGAACAGCGGGCGGTCGCCCGTGCGCTCGCGGACATGTCTGACGGCCGCGGGGATGTCGTACAGGGCCACGTCGTCGTACGTGTACCTCTGGCCGGTCTCGTTGTACGGCAGCCGGCAGCTGCCCCGCCAATCCAGCAGCCAGGGCTCGTAGCCGTCGTCGAGGAGGACGTCGACCAGATTCCGGGTCTCCGGCAGCAGGAACATGTCGGCGGACGCGGTGTGCCCGTGCAGGAGCAGCACGGCGGGGCGGTCCGCGGCACCGGTGTGTACGCGGGTCAGACCGAGGCGGACACCGTCGTCCGCCCGGAAGGGGATCTCCTCGACGCGGGCAGGGTCGAGGCGGTGGCGGAGCGGGCGCAGGGCCGCGGTGGTCCTGACCCGGGGCAGCGCCGGACCACCGGCGCGGGAGGTGGTCGTCCTGAAGATCATCGCTGGTGCTCCGTGAGGGTCGGGGTGCGGCGCAGGTCGAGCAGGTCCGCGGCGGCGCGGGCGAAGGGGCCGAGCAGGCCACGGCCCATCTCCAGGCCGAACCAGGCGAGCCAGGTCAGCTTGGCGGCCCGCTTCTCCTGGCTGGTGAGACGCGGGTCGACCTCGATGCCGTCGATCTGGTCGCGGACGTAGGAGCCCGCGGGCACGACGACCTCGCCCGCCAGGCTCGCCGCCTCGCCCTCGCGGCCGATCCGCACGGTCAGCGCGCGGGTCTGCCGCCACAGGTCGCGGCGGGCCCGGGCGTACTTGTGACCCTCCAGCCACCAGTGGCCGCCGTCGGCGTCGAGCAACCGCAGCCGGTAGCGCAGAAGCTGGTGCTCCAGCCCATGCTGCTGCGGGATCCCCTCCTCGGGGCGGATCCATATGTCGCCGCGCGCGACGGTCAGCGGCTCGGGATGTACGGCGGCGCAGACGACCTCGCCGGTCACGTCCACCCGGCGCTCCTTCACCAGCTGGTACATGCTCGCGACGGAGAGGGTGAGCGCCATGGAGCAGGGGCTGTCGGCGGGGGCGCCGACCGGTCCCACGCTGCCCTCTGTCGTCTCCGGGAACCACAGGTAGGGCTGGTCGTCCGGGTGCGGCAGCCTGGCGAGGCCGTCCTGGGCGAGCCGCTCGAAGGTCCTCAGCTGGGCCTGCGCGTCGTAGCGGGCCGCGGGTGGCAGCCCGAGAGCCTCGGCCAGCGCGGCGGTGCGTGCGCCTTTGGCCGCCGGGCCCTTCAGGGTCGCCTCGCACAGCTTGAGAGCGGTGGGGCTCTGCAGCACGCGCGTGAGGAAGGCCAGTTCGGGCACGGGGTCGGCCGCCAGACGGGCCAGGGCGTCGGTGCGCCACTCGTCCCAGTCCTGGATGCGTACGTGCATGCCGCCGAGCGCCATGTCACGGACGACGTCGTCGAGGGTGTTGGGCACGCCGGTGAGGTTGTAGTCGTAGCCCCAGGCGTCGGGCTCGCAGATCGCGGCGACGGCGACCCGGCTCACCCAGTCCACCGGCGCCGCGTTCAGGTAGCGGAAGGCGGGTACGGTGCGGAAGCGGCCGAAGGCCGAGATCAGGCCGCTGCTGAGGTCCTGCGGGTTGTAGGCGCCGGTCTTCGTGTGGCCGCCGATGCCGCCGGGGCGCAGCGCGGTGACGACCAGGCCGTGGTCGCGGGCACGGCGCAGGGCGACCTCGGCGGCCCACTTCGACTGGTCGTAGCCCGAGACGAGCCGGTCGACGTGGGCGAGCGGGTCGTCCTCGCCCATGGAGGTGATGCCGACCTCATTGAAGACAGCGATCGAGGAGATGTGGTGCAGCGGCTTGGGCCGCCCGGTGGCCGCGAGTTCGGCGAGGGTGAGCGCGCCGAGGACGTTGCTCGCCCGCAGCGACTGGTAGCCGCGCAGAAAGTCCACGGCCGCGGCCACGCCCACGACGCTGTCCAGTTCGTGGGCGAGGGTGTGCCACAGTTCGTCGGACAGGCCCAGCCGCGGCCGCCGGATGTCGCCGGGCAGCACGGTCACCCGGCGCCGCACCTCCGACGACCAGGGCAGCCGGTGACTCTTCAGCGCCTCGCCGAGCCGGGCGACGGCCGCCTCCTCGTCGGGCGCGCGCACCAGGCAATGGACGTACGCGTCGCTGTGCCGGAGCAGGTCGAGCAGCATGTGACTGCCGAGGAAGCCGGTGGCGCCGGTCAGCAGGATCCGGCGCGGCGGCAGCGGCTCGGGCACGTCGGCGAACGGCAGACGGTCGGCGAGGCTCAGATCGGCGAGGATCTGCTCGAGGTCCTCGCGGCGGGCCCTGGCATACCGTTCGTCGCCACTGCCGACACGGGGGCGGAGCGCCGGTGGGGTGCGCGGGACGGGGAGCGGAGGTGCGCCGGCGGCCGGAGCGCTCGCCGCGGAGAGCGGAAGTGCGCCGACGGCCGGAACCGCGACAGCGTCCGCAGCGGAAACCGCCGACGCGTCAGAGGCCGGGACCGCAGCAGCACCCACGCCGGAAGCCGGCAGCGTACCAGCGGTCTGAACCGCGACAACGCCCGCAGCGGAAACCGCAGGCACGCCAGGGGCCGGGACCGCAGCAGCGCCCGCAGCAGACAGCGGCAACGCGCCGGCGGCCGGAACCGCGACAGCATCGGCGCCGGAGGCCGGCAGCGTACCGGCGGCCGGGACCGGCAGAGTGCGCTGGGCGGTGGGCGCCGGGATCCCTGCGTGCACGGCCGGCGGGGCGGCCTCGCTCGACGCTTCCGCCCCGCTCGCCTGCAGCCAGCGCCGGGCGAGACTGATCGGACGGGCGTCGGCGAACACCTCGTCCAGATCGAACTCGATGCCCAGCTCGCCCTCCAGCTCCGCGACGAGTTCCACGGCGTGCACGGACGTGCCCCCCGCGTCGAAGAAGTCGGCGTCGGGCGACAGGTGTCCCGCGGGCAGGTAGCGGCCCGCCGCAGCGGCGATGGCGGCGGCCACGCCGTCCACGTCCCGGGGCAGGGCGGGGGCGGCGCCGGAGTCCGCACCGGTGGCGGCCTGCATCACCCTGGCCAGCAGGTCGTCCACGCCGAGCCCGCCGCCACCGCGCTCGATCGCCTCGGCGGTCGCCCGTTGCCCGGAGTCCTCCGTCACGTCACGCATGAGAGCCCTTCCACGATGTGCCCGTTCTTTCCGTTGCCTTCGGACAAGGCCCTTGCTTTCCGACCAGGTCCTTGCTTCCGATGAGGTCCTCACCTGCTGCTGCGGACGTCCTCACTGCTGCTCCCAGGACCGGAACGCCCTCAGGTGGTCCGGTGTGACCACGGCCTCCAGGCGCTCGTCGTCCTGGTCACCGCCGCCGATCGCGGCCACCAGTCGCCGCGCCGGTACGTTGCGCTCCGTGCGCTCCGCCGTCAGCCGGACCTTCGTGCAGCCCAGTTCCTCGGCACGGTCGGCCAGCCACTGCACCAGGCGTTCCTCGACCCCTCGGCCGAGCGCCCGGCAGCTCATCAGCCAGCCCAGGACATCCAGTTGATCGCCCTCAGCACAGAGCGCGAGGAGCGCGATCTGGCCGTAGTCGCCGAACCGGTCCCGGGCCGCCGCCGTCCACACCTCACCCCGCTCCCGCCACCGGCGCACGTCGCCGCCGTCGGCCGACCGGGAGTGGAGCGTGAACTGGTTGGTGCGACGCACGAGTTGTTCGGCCCGCTGCACGTCGGCCTCGGACAGCGCCCGGATGTCGACCTCCAGCTCCAGCCGCGCGAGGAACTTCTCGAACCCGTCGGCTTCACGGACGGCCTCCCGCTCCCGCTCCTGCGCGTAGAACCGGGCCCGCAGCCCGTCCTCCGCGGTCGCCGCGAGGGGGACCAGCGGCCACAACCTGCCCAGAAATTCCTCCAGTTGGTCCGCGGACGGGCAGGTCACCGACAGCACCTGCGGCAGCGCGGAGCGCGCCTTGGCGATCTCGGCGGGGTTGTCGTCCAGGAACAGGAAGCTGTCCAGGCCGACGTTGAGCGTGCGTGCGGCCTCGGCCAGGCGGCCCGGCTTCGGTCCCCAGGCGGCCGACAGGACGCTGAAGTGCTCCGCCTTCAGCAGGCTGTCCGGGCGGTCCAGGACGGCGCGGACCGTGGCCTCGTCGTTGTTGCTGACGAGCGCCAGCAGCACGCCCGCCTCGCGCCACTGCAGCAGCCTGCGCGCGAGGAGGGCGCGCGGGCCGGTCAGGTCGACGGCCTCTGGGCCGACCTCGCCGGCGACCCCGCCCCACAGGGTCTCGTCGCCGTCCACCGCGATCACCTTGGGCGCGGGGCGCAGCACCGCACGTACGAGCTCGGCGATCCGCAGTGCCACGGCCGCCTGGAAGGGCGGGGTGAAGGGCAGGTGGGCCAGCCGCTCGGTCCGCTCGTCGAAGCGTTCCCCGACGGGATGGGGCCGCGTCCAGTCGTCGGGGCCGAGCACCGCGATGCCGGGCAGGCCGGCCAGGTCGGCGGCGACCTCGCGCTCCCACTGCGTCAGCCGGTCCTCCTGACGGGCGGCGGGCAGGAAACCGACGATCAGCGGCTTGCGGGTGCGTTCCGCCAGGGCCTTCAGCGCGGCTGGGTAGGCGGTGCGCAGCTCGGTGAGAAGTGCGTCGTCGACCGGGCCGAAGCGCTCCAGGTCCACCGCCCGCAGCAGCACCGCACCCACCGCCGTCGAGGGGTCGGCGAAGACGCCCGAGGGGTCCTGGAGGCTCGCGAGCACGTGATGGTACGGCGCCTCGGTGATCGCCGGTCCGCCGTCCCCGGCCCCGTTCTCGACGGCCGCCTCGCACATCAGCGGGAGGTTGCCGAGGGCGAAGGTGGCGGCGAGGGCCATGGACCGGCGCGGTGCGGACCCCGTACCGGCGGGAGCCCGGGTGCCGGCGCGCGCCGGCACCGCCGGGTCCTCAGCCGTCTCCGCGAGCAACCGCAGCAACTCCTCCCCCAGCTCGGCGGTGGTCGCGGCGTCCAGGATGTCCAGGCTGTGGTCGAGCCGGATGCGTGCCGCGTCCGGGGTCATGGTGATCATCAGGTCGAGGTCGGAGTAGCCGGTGCCGGCCGGCAGCACCTCCAGCCGGGTGAGGTGGCGCGAGGACCGTACGTAGTTGAAGTAGACCTCGACGAGCGGTGCGTTCTCCCGGTGCAGGCCCTGCCGGGCCAGGGTGGCCAGGACGTCGGAGAAGACGGCGCCCTTCGCCAGGACCCGCTGCAGGCGCGCGTCGGTGCGGCGCAGCACCTCGGCCACCTGTTCGCCCACGCGGGCCTCGGCGGGGAACGGCACCGGCACGCCGAAGAAGCCCACCGCGTCGTACGCGTCGGCGTGGATGCGGGCGTCCACGGGCACGGCGAGCACGAACCGCTCGCGTTGCCGCTTCCTGGCCAGCAGCACCGTCAGGGTGCCGAGGCAGAAGGCGGCGGGAGTGACGGCCAGCCTGCTCGCGGCCGCCGCGACCCGTTCCATCAGCCCGTCGGGAATCGTCACGGTCACGCTGCCGGCCCGGTACGACCGGGTCGCCGGGCGCGGCCGGGCCAGCTCCAGATCGAGACGTTCGCTGCCGTGGAAGTGCTCGCGCCACTCGGCGCCCGCCCCCTTACCGCCCTGCTGGGCCTCGATGAGCAGGGCGATGTCGCGGTTGGTGACGGCGTCGTCGAGGGGGGTGCCGGACAGTTCCGCGTCGATCTCGCCGGCCACGAGCAGCAGCGACTGCAGGTCGCTGACCGCGTGGTGGGCGCCGAACACCAGGATCTGGCCGTGTGCACCGCCGTCCACCAGCTCGAACCGCCACAGTGGTGTCGTCGCCAGGTCGAACGGCGGCTCCAGCAGGGTGCGCAGGCGCTCGGCGGCGTCGAGTGGACCTTCGACGGCCGTGCAGCGCAGCACCGGCTCCGCCGGTTCCCGGTCCACGCGCAGCTGCCGGAGGCCTTCCTCCCCGGTGACGATGGCGGTGCGCAGGGCCGCGTGTCGCGCGACGAGTCGGGTGAGGATGCCGGTGAGCGTCTCCGGGGTGGTCGGCGCGGTCAGCCGTACGGCGAGACCGATGCCGTGTGCCGCGTCCGGCATGCCGGGCTGGGCGCTGCGCAGCAGCCGTACGACGTCGCGCGTCGCGGGCCGCAGTTCGGTCTCCGGGACTTCTCCCGCGAGGTCGCCGGAGTGCTGCTGCGCGACGGCGCCCCGCTCCGGAAGGCACTCGGCCAGCGCCTGGGCGAGGGCACGGACGCCGGATGCCGCGAACACGTCCGCGGCCGGGAGCTCCACGCCCAGATCGCGGACGAAGGCGTTGCGCAACCGCACCAGCATCAGGGAGTCCAGGCCCAGTTCCTTCAGGGCCGTGGTCGCCGACGCATCGACCGTTCCTCCGGAGACCTCGCCGACCCGGGCCCGGACGTACACCTCCAGCCAGGTGGCGCGGTCCTGGTCGGTCGTCGCCGCGAACACCTTTTTGACGAGGTCGTCCGGGGCGGCCGTGCCCGTCGGGACGGTGACCAGGTCGCCCAGGATCGGGCGGGTGCGCACGGCGTCGGGGGCGAGCGTCAGCATCTCCCGGTCCAGGGCCATCGGCGCGAGCTGGCGGCGGGCGGTGGCCAGGACCCGCTCGAACAGCTCACCTCCCTCCTGCGGCGAGAAGCCGACCAAGCCCGAGCGGCTTTCGGCGGCCCGGGTGCCGGACCCGGCGACCATGCCGACACCGGCCCAGGCACCCCAGTCCAGGCTCAGCGCCCGGCGGTCGGAGCGGGAAAGGTGGTGTGCCCAGGCGTCGAGGAAGGCGTTCGCCGCCGAGTACGGGCTCTGCCCGGCCGACCCGAGGAGCCCGGCCGCGGAGGCGAACAGGACCAGGTTCCGGGCCTCCGGGATCAGCTCGGTGAGGAGAGTTGTGCCCAGGACCTTCGGGGCGAGGACGCGCAGGACGCGTTCGTCGGTCAGGTTCGCCAGCGTGGCGTCGTCGAGCACACCGGCCGCGTGCACGACCGTGGCGATCGGGCCACAGACGTGCCGTACGGCGTCCAGGGCGGCCGTGAGACTCTCCCGGTCGGCGACGTCGGCGCGGGCCAGGTGCACGGTGACGCCCCGCTCTTCGAGACCCGTGATCCAGTTCCTGGCCTCCGCGTCGGGCGTGCCCCGGCTCATGAGGGCCAGCCGGCGGGCCCCGCGCCGGACCAGCCGCTCGGCGACGACGCGACCGAGGCCGCCCAGACCACCGGTGATCAGGTGCACACCATCCACGGAGGTCTCTCCGTGACCGCCGTCGTCCGGGCGGGTGTGGGCCAGGCGCGGCACCAGGCGGCCGGTGCCGCGCAGCGCGACGAGCCGTTCGTCGTCGGCGTGCCTGAGCTGGGTCCACAGGGCGTCGACGCCGTCGGTGGGCGGCAGGTCGATCAGCGTGGTCGACAGCTCCGGGTGCTCCTGCGCCACCGCGAGCCCGAAGCCCCAGGCGAGCGCCTGCTGCGGGTTGGTCACCCCGGTGCTGTCACCGGCGGCCTGGCTGCCGCGTACGACCACGGACAGGCGCGGAGCCCGGCCCTGCGGACGGCCGGCGAGGGCGCGCACCAGGTGCAGGGTGCTCAGGCAGCACAGCCGCGCCGCCTGCTCGGCCGATCCGGCGTCGCCGATCGCCGGGGCGTCGAGGGCGGTCAGCTGGACCACCTGCTCGGGCTGCCCGCCCGCGAAGGCCTCCTCCAGCAGCCGGGCCAGGTGGTCGGGGTCGGCCGGATCGAGGACGTAGCGTCCCGGTCCCTCGACGGCGAAGGCGTTGCCCCTGCGGGCGACGACGTGCGGCACCGAGGAGCCGAACCGCTCGCCGAGCGCGTCCGCCACCCCGGTGTCGTCGCCCAGGATCAGCCAGCTACCCTTCACCGGCGGTTCCTGCGCCACCGGGCGCGGGTGCCAGCGGGTCTCGAAGAGGGCGCCGCCCAGCGGCGAGAGCGCGGCCATCCGGAACTCCTCCGCCTCCAGGACCAGTTGCCCCTCCTCGTCCCAGATCCTGAGGTCCAGGGTGGCGGTGTCGCCGGACACGGAGCGCAGTTCGCAGCCGGCCCAGGCAGGCGTGGTGCGCAGGCCGGTGAACCGCAGCCGTCCCACCCCGGCGGGCACGAACGCCCGGCCCTCGGGCGCGTCCCCGGGCAGGGCGGCCGTGTGGAACGCGGCGTCGAGGACCGCAGGGTGCAGCAGATGACCCGCGGCGGGCCGGGCGCCCAGTCGGCCCAGGGCCGCCGAGTGGCCGCGGCGGCCCTGCTCCAGGCCCCGGAAGGCGGGGCCGTAGTCGATGCCGAGGGCGGTCAGCCCGGCGTACACCGCCGGCAGGTCCACGTCCTGCGTGCACTGCTCACGCACGGCGGCGAGCGGCACGTCGTCGAGCCGCACGTCGTCGAGCCGCACGTCGGCCGGGGGCCGCTTGCCGGACACCGCGATGCGTCCGCCGGCATGACGCTCCCACCGTGGGCTCCGCTCACCGGCGGCGGCGGAGGCGACGGTGAAGGACCTGAAGCCGTCCCGGGCGGGCCGCAGCACCAGCTGCACCCGTACGGGCCGTTCGGGCTCCATCCGCAACGGCTGCACGAACTCGATCTCGCTCAGCTGGACTTGGCGACCGTCCTGCACCGCGGTGGCGGCCTCCAGCACCATGTCGAGGAAGGCGGCTCCAGGCAGCCAGACCTCGTTGTCCACCCGGTGGTCGTTCAGATAGGCGAAGCGGCTTTCCCGCAGGTCGATGTCGCTCTGGAAGAGGTGCCGGTCGGGCTCGTCGCTGGACTGGACGTGCGTGCCGAGGAGCGGTGAGGAGCCCGTGGCGGTGGCCGAGGCGGGCGTGAGCCAGTGGCGTTCGCGGGCGAAGGCGTACGTGGGCAGATCGACGCGACGGCCATGAGGGAACAGCGCCGGCCAGTCGGGGGTGTGCCCCGCGGCGTACAACTCGCCGACCCCGCGGAGCAGGGCGTCGGGTCCGTCCTGCTGGCGGCGCAGCGAGCCGACGCCGGCCACCTCGATCCCGGCCTCGGCCGCCACCGCCTCGATGGAGGACAGCAGCGACGGGTGCGGGCTGAGCTCGACGAAGTAGCGGTAGCCGTCGTCCAGCATCCGCCGGACGGTGTCGGCGAAACGGACGGGCTGCCTGAGGTTGGCGTACCAGTAGTCGGCGTCCAGCGTGTCGCCGGGGACGGGTTCGGCCAGCACCGTCGAGTACAGCGGGGTCGACGCCTGTGCGCCCCGGATACCGGAAAAGCGGTCGAGCAACTCTGTGCGCACGGATTCCATCAGCGGGGTGTGCGAGGCGAACGGCGTCGACAGCCGTCGTACGGTGATCCCCCGCTCTTCGAGGTGGCGGCGCAGCTCGGCCAGCGCGTCGGCGGCGCCGGAGACGGCCGTGGAGCCTGCGCTGTTGACCGCGGCGACGAACAGCCGGTCCGCGTCGGGGGCGAGTAGTTCCTCGACCTGCGCCCGCGGCAGCTCCACCGCGACCATGCCGCCCTGCCCGACCAGCGGGACGACGGCCTGGGCCCGACCGGTCACCACGGCCACGGCGTCGTCCAGGCCGAGGGCACCCACGCTGTACGCGGCGGCGATCTCGCCCAGGCTGTGCCCGACCACGGCGTCCGGGGCCACTCCGAGCTGCCGCCATGCGGCCGCCAGCGCCGCGTTGACGGCGAACAGCACCGGTTGCAGGCACTCGGTCCGGTGGAGCGGGGAGAACTCCTCAGGCGCCCGCAGCGCATTGAGCACCGACCATCCGACGTGCCGCTGCACCGCCTCGTCGATCCGGGCCAGCTCCTCGCGGAACGCCTCCGAACCGGCCAGCAACTCCATGCCCATTCCAGGCCGTTGGCCACCGTGGCCGGCGAAGACGAAGGCCACCTTGCCCGTCTCCTCCTCGCGCGGCGTGGCCGCCTGCGCCCGTCCGCTGCACACCGCGTCGAGCACGGCGCGCAGTTCGTCCACGTCGCCCGCCGTGACGGCCGCCCGCCAGGCGAAGTGGCTGCGGTGCCGGGCCAGGGTGTAGGCGGCGTCCGGCAGCGCGGTGTCCCCGGTCAGGTGCCGGGCCAGCCGTGCGGCCTGCCCCCGCAGCGCGGCCTCGCTCCGCCCGGACAGAACGAACAGCCGCTTGCCGGAGGGGAGTACACCTGCGGGCTCCGACGCGGACGGCGGAGCCTCCTCGACGATCACATGGGCGTTGGTCCCGCTGATCCCGAAGGCGCTGACGCCGGCCCGCCGGACGCGCTCCCCCGCCGCCGGCCAGGGCACGGCCTCCTGCAACAGGTGCAGACCGCTGCCGTACCACTCGACGTGTCGGCTGGGTGTGCCGGCGTGCAGCGTGGCCGGCAGCATCTGGTGGCGCAGCGACTGCACCACCTTGATCAGTCCGGCGATGCCCGAGGCGGCCTGCGTGTGCCCGAGGTTGGACTTGAGCGAGCCCAGGTACAGTGGGCGGTGCCGGGGGCGGGAGTCACCGAAGACCTGCGCCAGGGCGTTCGCCTCGATCGGGTCGCCCAGCGTCGTGCCCGTGCCGTGCGCCTCCACGTAGTCGATGTCGGCGGGTTCGAGGCCGGACAGCTCCAGGGCCCGCCGGACCACCTGTTCCTGCGCCGGGCCGTTGGGCGCGGACAAGCCCTGGCTGCGACCGTCCTGGTTGACGGACGTGCCGCGCAGCACCGCCAGCACCTCGTCGCCGTCCCGCCGCGCGTCGCTCAGCCGCTTCAGTACGAGCATGCCGGCACCCTCGGCCCAGACGGCGCCGTCGGCACCGTCGGAGAAGGAGCGGCAGCGGCCCGTCGGGGACAGGCCCCGCAGCCGGCTGAACTCCACGAAGGTCTGCGGGGTCACCATGAGCGTCACACCGCCGGCCAGCGCCAGGTCGCACTCGCCCGAGCGCAGCGCCTGTGCCGCCAGGTGCACCGCGACGAGCGACGACGAGCACGCCGTGTCCACCGTCAGCGCCGGGCCGTGCAGCCCGAGCGTGTACGCCAGCCGGCCCGAGGCCACGCTGAGCGCCGACCCGGTGCCGACGTACCCGTCCAGCTGGTCGAGCCGGGAGCCCGACAGGTAGTCGCTGCCGAACATGCCGACGTACACGCCGGCGGTGCTGCCCGCCAGTTCGGCGGGCACGATCCCGGCGCGCTCCAGCGCCTCCCACGCGGTCTCCAGCAGCAGCCGCTGCTGCGGGTCCATGGCGGCGGCCTCCTTCGGGGTGATGCCGAAGAAGCCCGCGTCGAAGGACTCGATGTCGTCCAGGAAGCCGCCCTCCCGGGCGTACGACTTGCCCGGCGCCTCCGGGTCGGGGTCGTACAGCGACTCGACGTCCCAGCGCCCGGACGGGAACGGGCCGATGGCGTCGCGGCCCTCGGCGACCAGCCGCCACAGCTCCTCCGGGTCGCCCACACCGCCCGGCAGGCGGCAGGCCATGGCCACCAGGGCGACCGGCTCGTCGTGCGCCGCGGTGCGGGTGTGCGGCGCGGCGGCGGGGCGGCGGGCGGTGGAGCCGCTCGTCGCGATCGCTGTGGTCAGCAGGTGCTCGGCGAGGCGGGCCGGGGTGGGGTGGTCGAACAGCAGGGTGGCCGGGAGGCGGGTGCCGAGGCGGGCACCGATGCGGTTGCGGAGCTCCACCGCCGTCACCGAGTCCATGCCGAGGTCGCGCAGCGGCTGGTCGGGGCGGACGGACTCCGCCGAGCGCAGACCGAGGGCGCGGGAGGCCTCCTCGCGGACCAGGGCCAGGACGCGGTCGGCGCGCTCGGCCTCCGGCAGCCGGGCCAGCCGGTCCGCCAGGCGGTCCGCGCCGTCCTGCCCGATGCGGGGCGCGGGAAGCAAGGAGCGCCACAGCGCGGCCGCGCTGCCGCCCACGCCGGCCGTGGTCTCGCGCAGGCGGGACAGGTCAAGCGCCCAGGCGACCAGGTGCGGGGCGCCCCGGCGCAGGGCGAGTTCGACGAGGTCGCGGCCCTGTTCCGGGGTGAGGGCGCGGTGGCCGAGGCGGGCCATCCGCTCCAGGTCGGCGTGTTCGGCGGCGAGACCCTCGCCCGCCCAGGCGCCGAAGGAGACCGACACTGCGGGCAGCCCCGAGGCGCGCCGGTGGTGGGCGAGTTGGTCGAGGAAGGCGTTGGCGGCGGCGTAGTTGGCCTGGCCCGGGTTGCCGACGACACCGGCGGCGGAGGAGACCAGCAGGAACAGGTCGAGCTGCGCGTCTGCGGTGAGCCGGTGCAGGTGGGCGGCGCCGTCGGCCTTGGGGCGCAGCACCCGCGCGAGGCGTTCGGGGGTCAGCTCGGCGACCACCCCGTCGTCCAGGACGCCGGCGCAGTGCACGACGCCGCGGAGTTCGCCGGCGACGGGACCGACGATGTCGGCCAAGGCCGCAGCATCGGTGACGTCGCACGCCGCCACCTCGACCTCGGCGCCGAGCGCTGTCAGTTCCGCGGTGACCTCGGCCGTGCGCGGGTCGTCGGTTCCGCGCCGGGACGTCAGCAGCAGGCGGGGCACGCCCCGTTCGGCGAGGAGCCGGGCGATGTGGCGTCCGACGGCGCCGAGGCCTCCGGTGATCAGTACGGTGCCGTCCACGGGTGTCCGTGCTCGGTCCGTGTCCGCGGCGCGGGCACGCACCAGCCGGGGCACGAGCAAGGTGCCCGTGCGCCCGGCGAGTTCGGGCTCGTCCCGGTGAGCGACGGCGGCGAGCAGGGCTGCCGCGGGATCGGTGTCCACGAGGTCGAGCAGCGTCAGACCGAGGTCCGGATGCTCGGCACGGGCGCTGCGGACCAGCCCCCACAGCACCGACTGGACGAAGCCCGGCACGGTGTCCCGGTCGTCGGCCGCGACCGCGCCGCGGGTCACCCAGATGGTCCGGGTGGGTGCCTTTTCCTGTGCGGCGAGTGTCTGCAGTTCGGCCAGCGCGGCTTCCGCCAGCTCCCGTGCGGCAGACGCCGTTTCCGCGTCCCCGGCCGGTCGTGGCCAGAACCGTACGAGCACGTCGCCACCCGTGTCGCGGCACTGGATCCTCCCGGCTTCGAGGCCGCGCAGGGCCGCGGTGACGTCCGGGTCGGACGGGTCGCCGACGACGGTCCAGTCACCGGTCGGTGCCTCGGCGGGCGGTTCGGGCGCGGCCGTCCAGGCCACCTCGTACAGGTGCCGCCCGTTGCCGGAACCGCCGGCGAGATCCGCCGGGCTCGCGGCCCGCAGCCGTACCCCCTCCAGCCGGCCCGCGGGGAAGCCGTCGGCGTCCCACAGCGTCACGTCCAGCGTGAGATCCGTTTCGGTGGCGCCGGTGCGCCGCACGAGCACGGTGAGGTCGTCGGCGCCGCCGTGCGACAGCGCAACGCGGCGCACCGCGACCGGAAGGAGCGCCCGGCCGTCGGGGGCGGCGCCTCCTTCGAGGGCCGCGGCCACGTGCAGCGCTGCGTCCAGCAGCGCCGGGTGGACCGGGTAGGGGGCGGCCAGGTCATGGGCCACGGACGGCAGCGACAGCCGGGCCAGCAGCTCGCCGGCGCCGGTCACCGCCGCCTCCCGTACGCCCTGGAAGGCCGGACCGTAACCGAGGCCGAGCCCGGTCAGCCGCTCGTAGGTCTCCGTGCTCCAGGCGGGCTCCGCCGCCTGAGGCCACACCGGCGGCGGCCCGGCCACCGGGGTCGCCCCGGCCGCCGAGGCGGTGGCGTGCAGGGTCCAGCCGGTGGCCTCCTGGCGGCGCGGGCGGCTGTGTACGGTCACCTCCGGTGCCGGGCCGGCGGTGACCACCTCCACGGACACCTCCACCGTGCCGGAGGCGGGCAGCACGAGGGGGGCGAGCAGCAGCAGGTCGCTCACGTCGGCCGGGTCGTCCGGGCGGGCCACGGCGAGGGCGGCCCGGCACAGCTCCAGCAGGGTCGTGCCGGACACCACGGTCCGGCCGAACACGGTGTGGTCGGACAGCCAGTCGGCGGTGGCCGGGGACCACTCGTTGCGGAAGGTCCAGCGGGTCTCGTCGGCCGACTGCAACTGGACGCCGAGCAACGGGTGCGCGGCGCGGTCGAACAGGCTCGTGCCGCCCGAAGCGGGCACGGGCTCGATCCAGTGGCGCCGGGTGTCCCAGGCATAGGTCGGCAGGTCCGCCCAGGTGGTGTCGGCGACCAGGCGCCGCCAGTCCGTCCGCGCTCCGTGGACGTGCAGTTCGGCGGCGGCGCGGTCCAGGCAGGCGGGCCCGTCCTCGTCGCGGCGGAGGGTGCCGACGGCGACCAGCTCGTGGCCGGTGTCCTCGCCGATCGTGTGCAGGGCGGTCAGCAGGGAGGGATGCGGGCCGAGTTCGACGAAGTGGCGGTAGCCGTCGGCCGCCATGCGCTCCACCGCGGGCGCGAAGCGGACGGGTTCGCGCAGGTTGGTGTACCAGTAGTCGGCCTCCAGCTCCTCGGTGACCGGCTCGCCGGAGACGGTGGAGTACCAGACGACCGACGTGGGGTACGTGGTCACGCCGTCGAGCTCGTCGAGGATCGTCGCGCGGACCGGCTCGACCCGGGCGCTGTGGGAGGCGTAGTCGACGTCGAGGCGACGGACGAAGACCTGTTCCCGGTCGAGGTCGGCGAGCAGGCCCTCCAGCGGCTCCACGTCACCGGCGATCACGGTCGCCCGGCCACTGTTCACGGCGGCGACCGAGACCCGGCCACCGAGACCTTCGAGGCGGGTGACGACCTCGGTGTGCGGCAGGCCGACGACGGCCATGGCGCCGGTGCCGGCCAGCTCGGTCAGGGCCCGGCTGCGCAGGGCGACCACCGCGGCCGCGTCGTTGAGGCTGAGCGCGCCGGCGACGCAGGCCGCGGCCACTTCGCCCTGGCTGTGCCCGATCACGGCGTCCGGCCGGACGCCACGGGCCCGCCACACCGCGGCCAGGGACACCATCACCGCGAAGAGCACCGGCTGGACGACGTCCACACGGTCCAGGGACGGGGCTCCCGCCTCGCCGCGCAGGACCGCCGCCGCGGACCAGACGGTGAACGGTCGCAGGGCGGCGTCGCAGCGGTCGAGCTCGTCGGCGAACACGGCATCGCGTTCGAGCAGGTCACGGGCCATGCCGGCCCACTGGGCGCCCTGACCGGGGAAGACGAAGGCCACCTTGCCCGCTGGCAGCGTCCGCCGAGGGCCGGCGGTCGGGCCGGGGTCGGGCCGGCCCTCCGCAAGGGCTCGCAGCGCGGTCAGCAGTTCGTCCCGGTCGGCCGCCTGGACGACGGCGCGGTGCTCGAAGTGGGTGCGGTGGTGGGCCAGCGTCGCGGCCACGGCGGGCAGGGGCAACTCCGGCCGCGCGACGAGACGTGCGTGCAGTCGGTCGGCTTGCGCCTGGAGCGCGGGGAGCGTGCGGGCGGAGAGCGGGAAAAGCGTCGGGCCGGGCGGCTCCGCCTCCGCCCCGGCCGGTGCGACGGCGTCCTGCGGTGCCTCCTCCAGCACGACGTGCGCGTTGGTGCCGCTGATGCCGAACGCGCTCACCCCGGCCCGCCGCACGCGGTCGCCGCCGCGCGGCCACGCCCGGGCGCTGCCGTGCACGGCCAGGCCGCTGTGCGCCCAGTCGACGTGCTCCGTGAGGGTCTCGGCGTGCAGGGACGGCGGTATGAGCTCGTGCCCGAGGGCGAGCACCGTCTTGATCACGCCGCCGATGCCTGCGGCGGCCTGGGTGTGACCGATGTTGGACTTCAGCGAGCCTAGGCCGAGGGGCCGGTCGGCGGGGCGGCCCGGTCCGAAGGCGGCGGCCAGTGCGCGACCCTCGATGGGGTCGCCGAGCCGGGTGCCGGTGCCGTGCGCCTCGACGTGGTCCACGTCGTCCGGTGCGAGTCCGGCGGCGTCGAGGGCGGCGCGCAGCACCCGTTCCTGCGCCGGGCCGTTGGGGGCGCTCAGCCCCTGGCTGCGGCCGTCCTGGTTGACGGCCGAGCCCTTGACCACGGCGAGCACCCGGTCGCCGTCTCGGCGGGCGTCGGCCAGCCGCTTGAGCAGCACCACACCGCAGCCCTCGCCCCACACCACGCCGTCCGCGTCGGCCGAGAAGGGGCTGCACCGCCCGGACGGCGACAGCCCGCGCAGCCTGCTGAACTCCACATGTGCCCGCGGGGTCACCAGCAGGCTCGCGCCGCCCGCCAGCGCGAGGTCGCACTCACCCGCCGCCAGCGCGCGAGCCGCCAGGTGCAGGGCGACGAGGGAGGAGGAGCAGGCGGTGTCGACGGTGACCGCCGGGCCCTGCAGACCGAACGTGTAGGCGATGCGCCCGGAGGCCACGCTGGTCGCCGAGCCCGTGCCGACGTGCCCGTCGAGCTGGGCCAGCGAGGCGGAGGCGAGATATCCGCTGTCGTAGAGGCCGATGTAGACGCCCGTGGAGCTGCCGTGCAGCGTCTCGGGGACGATCCCGGCCCGCTCGATCGCCTCCCAGCTGGTCTGCAGCAGCAGCCGCTGCTGCGGGTCCATGGCGTCGGCCTCGCGGGGCGAGATCCCGAAGAAGGGGGCGTCGAAGCGGTCGATGCCGTCGAGGAAGCCACCGCGCAGCGTGTAGGCCTTGCCGGTGGCCTCGGGGTCGGGGTCGTAGAGGCCCTGGGTGTCCCAACGGCCCGCCGGTACCTCGGAGATGGCGTCCTGGCCGGCGGCGAGCAGCCGCCACAGCCCTTCGGGGTCGTCGGCGCCGCCGGGGAAGCGGCACGCCATGGAGACGATGGCGATGTCGTCGTCCGCCGCCCGCGGCGCGGCCTCGGCGCAGGCCGGGTCGGCCGCCGGGGCGGGCGGCCCGCCGAGGACCACGTCGGCCAGCGCGGCGATCGTGGGGTGGTCGAAGACGAGGGACGGCTCCAGTGGTCGCCCGGTCCGCGCGGAGAGTTCGGCGGCCAGCGTCACCAACTGGCGTGATCCCAGTCCGAATTCCGCGATCGGCCGGTGGAGGTCGACGGCCAGCGGGTCGAGCCCGGCGGCCTCGGCGACGGCCGACCCCAGCCAGGCCCGTACGTCCTCGGCGGTGGTCAGGGGCGTGATGGTGGACTGCTTCCGGGGCTCGTTCGCAGGCATCTGGGCAGGTGTCCTCAGCAACGGTGGTGCGGGCGGATGCCGCACGACCGCGTGCGGCTGGCATCGGGTGACGTACGGCTGAAGTCGACGGACGCGCGGCTCCGGAGGGCGGACGTGCGGCCGGCGCGGGCGAGCGCGCCGGCCGCGGCGGGGTCATCCCGTAACGGGCACGTCCACCAAGGCGAGGGTGCCGTCGAGGTAGGCCGCCCGGGAGGCGCGGCGCTGGATCTTCCCGCTGGACGTCTTCGGGATGGTGCCGGGGTGGACCAGCACCACGTCCCGCACCGACAGGCCATGGGCCTGGCCGATCGCGCTGCGCACCAGGCCGGTGATCTTCTCGGCCTCGCCGGCCGCCTCGGGCGCGACCTCGGCCACCACGACGACCTGTTCGCCCTCCGTGCCCTCGGCGTCCACGGAGAACGCCGCGGTGCAGCCGGGCCGCAGTGCCGGGTGGGACAACTCCGCGGACATCTCCAGGTCCTGCGGGTAGTGGTTGCGCCCGTCGATGACGAGGAGGTCCTTCAGGCGGCCGGTGACGAACAGTTCACCGTCATGCAGGAAGCCGAGGTCGCCCGTGCGCAGGAAGCGGCCCTCGCGGCCGGTCACGGTGGCGCGGAAGGTCTCGCGGGTGGCAAGGGTGTTGCGCCAGTAGCCCTTGGCCACGCTCGCGCCGGCGACCCATATCTCGCCGACCTCGCCCTCGGGCAGTTCCTCCTGCCGTTCAGGGTCGGCGATCACCACGGTGATCCCGGTCCCGGGCCGGCCGCAGCCCACGGCGGCCGCGTCCGCCTCGCCGGCGTGCGGGCCGGTCTCGGCGGCCTCCAGCAGGGTGGGCGGGGCGTCCACCGCACCACCGGTGACCATCAAGGTGGCCTCGGCCAGGCCGTAGCAGGGGTGGAACGCCTCATGGCGGAAGCCGGACGCGCGGAAGGTCTCGCTGAACCGTCGCAGCGTGGCCGCGCGCACCGGTTCGGCGCCGTTGAAGGCGACCTTCCACCCGCTCAGGTCGAGGCTGTCGACCAGGTCGGCGGTGGCGTGCTTCAGGCACAGCTCGTAGGCGAAGTTGGGGGCGCCGCTGGTGTGCGGCCGGTAACGGCTGATCGCGGTCAGCCAGCGATCGGGGCGCTGCAGGAAGTGCAGCGGCGAGAAGAGCGTGGCCGTGGCGCCCAGGTACAGCGTGTTCAGCACCGGGCCCATGAGGCCCATGTCGTGGTAGACGGGGAGCCAGCTGAGGATCAGTTCCCGGCCGTGCTCCGCGAGAGCGTCCGGGGTGTGCCCCATCCGCTCTGTGATGATCCGCTCGTTGTCCAGCAGGTTGCCATGGGTGACCACCACACCGCGCGGGGCGGAGGTGGAGCCGGAGGTGTACTGAAGGAAGGCCACCGAGTCGGCCGTGAGGTCGGGGGCGTGCCAGGAGCCGGCCGCGTCGTCGGGAATGTCCTCGGTGGCGATACGGGGGACCGTGTCCAGTTCCGGCAGGTGCTCGGTCCATGTGCGCAAGGCGCGGATGACTTCGCGGCCTCCGAGGATCACCTTGGCGTCGGAGTCGGTCATCAGACGCTTCATCCGGATGAGAGCGCGGTGGTTCTGCGACCGTCCCTGCGGGGGCACGCCCGGCACGGCGACCACGCCGGCGGCGAGGCAGCCCAGAAAGGCGGAGACGAACTCCAGGCCGGGCGGATGGAGCAGCAGGGCGCGCGAGCCGGCCAGGCCGCGGTCCTGAAGCCAGGCGGCGACGGCCCGGGAGCGGTGGGCCAGCTGTCCGTAGGAGATCTCCTGGGTGTCCCCGTCGCAGTCGCCGGTGAGGAGGTACCGGTAGGCGGTACGCTCGGGCTGTTGCTGGGCATGTACGGTCAGTAATTCGACCAGGGAGCGCGCCATGTGTCGAGTCCCACCTGTCCGGGTCAGCGGGTGAGGGAACTGGAGTTCGACGGCCCCGTGATGCTCACGCGCAGAAGCCGCTGACCCGGCCCCCTTGCCAGGTCATCCGTCTCGCCACTCGCCCGGCGGCGAGATGGCCACAGGTCTCCCCCGTGCCCCCCACTCAGCTTGCTACCAATGAGTAACACCATAACAAGTCCCGCTGGTCGACGGGTCGAACGCGTGTAAACGCTGCGTGTCCAAAAGAAGTTGGCTGCCCGCCGGCTCCGCCGGGCCGACTCACCCGTACACGCACCCGGCGCCCGCCCGGCAGTCGGAGCCGCCCACCGGCCGATGGATGGGCCCTGGGACGCTTCCATACCAGCGAGTCAGCCCGCCGCAAAGCCCTGCCGGCCTGACTCCATCACTCCAGACACCACCGCCCTCACACCGCAACCGGCGGCAGGCCGCCGGGCTGCGGTCCGTGGTTCCCGGTCCGCGTCCGCCGGCCTGCCGCACGCGACTTGACGTCGTCACGACTCAGCCGCACGCAGCCTCGTCCTCCGGCGCGGCTGCCGCAGCAGCTTGGCTCTGCGCCGCGTGAAAGACGAGGCTGCAGGGCCGGTACGCTGGGGCGGCTGCGGCACCCCGCACCTTGATCCACGCCCCACGGTGAGTCATGGCTGCGGCGATCAAGACGTCTTGGGTATGAGGATGAAGAACAAGTGCTGATAGCGGGCCGATACCAGCTGCGAGACACCATCGGTCGGGGCGCGATGGGGGAGGTCTGGCGAGCCTTCGACGAGACGCTCGGCAGACCGGTTGCCGTGAAACTCCTGCTCCCCCACGACACCGACCCCACCGCGCCGTCCCGCTTCCGGCTGGAGGCGCAGACCGCCGGCCGCCTCAGCCACCCGAACGTGGTCGGCGTCCTCGACTTCGGCGAGCACGAGGGTCGTCTGTTCCTGGTGATGGAGCTCGTCGAGGGGGACAGCCTGGCCGACCGGCTCACCGTGTCCGGATCGCTGCCCGCCGAGCAGGTGGCCCATATCGCCGCGCAGGCCGCCCTTGGGCTGGCCGTCGCGCACCGGCAGGGCGTCGTGCACCGGGATATCAAGCCGGCCAACCTCCTGCTGGGCACCGACGGCACCCTGAAGATCGGTGACTTCGGCATCGCCCGCTTCCTCGACGACCCCGGCGCCGCACTCACCGCCACCGGGCAGATCGTCGGCACCAGCCTTTACCTCGCACCCGAGCGGGCCCTGGGCCGCACCGCCGGCCCGGCATCCGACGTGTACTCCCTGGGCTGCGTGCTCTACCAACTCCTCACCGGGCGACCGCCGTTCCAGGCAGACAGCGCGCTTGCGGTGCTTCATCAGCACCTCGATGCCGCCCCAACCCCGCCCCGGCAACTCGGCGCCGATCTACCGCTCGCCTTCGAGAGCTACCTGCTCGGTCTTCTGGCCAAGGAGCCCGAGAGCCGACCCACGGCCGAGGAGGTGGCGGACTGGGTCGGGCGCGGAGCCTGGCGCGGCGCGCCGGAGCCGCTGCCGAGCGAACACCAGCATGATGTCCGCCCGGACCGGCCGCACCTCACCGGCTCAAGGGTCACCACCCTTGCAAGCTCCGTCTCCGCTCCCACCGCCCACTCCGACCGTGCCTTCGCCCGGGTGGCGGGCACCGAGTGGCAGACGAGCGTGCACCGGGCCGCGACCCGCCGCACACACCTGTCGTTCCTTCGCCGTTCGCGGCTGGTGGCTGTCCTGGGCGGCGCCGGCCTCTTCACTCTGGCTTTGGTGGTGGGCATGGTGTTGTTCTCGCGCGGCACCGGCTCAGCGCAGGGGCCGCACACCAACCCGTCCACGAACACGAGCCCCGCCACGCCGTCCCCCTCGACGTCATACGAGACTGCTTCCTCACCCCCGGGACGGCCAGCCGAGCTGGAGAAGGCACCCGAAGTCGAACCAGGCCCCAAGGAAGCCGACAGGCCCGGCAAGCACAAGCACTGACATGGGGGCGGCGGCCCGGAGTCCTCACCGCGTAGGCAACTTCCGCCCCAGGTCGGCGCGACAGCGAACTCTAGATCACCTTGGCTTCCCAAGCTGAGGGCGCTGGGCGGTGACCACCCTGGTCGTGCGGCGGTGTCGTCGTCACACTGCCGTGCAGACTTGACTCGGTGCAATCGACGCGGCAAGGGCGCGGACAATGCGACCGTCGCGTGCGTCGTCCCGTCCACTGTCACGTTGCCGGAGCCGCATGGGTGACACCGAAGCTGAACTCGCGGCGTCGGCCGGGTTCCAGGGCGAGGGCGGCGGTGTGTTCGGGGCGGTTGAAGGCGTTGGTCATCGTCTCGACGGGTTCGAGTGCGATGGAGGCGCGCCGGTCGCGTGCCAGGGTGTCTCCAGTGAAGACGTGCATGTATCCCCCGTACTGCCAGACCCGCAGTTCCTCGCCGGTCGCCGGATCGGCCAGTACCGTCTCGATCCGGCCGCCGGGGCCGGGGGTGAGGTCCGCGTAACAGGCGTCGACGACCGCGCCGCCGACGCGCTTCGGTGCCCGGAAGTCCACCTCGGGGCAGTGGTCCAAGGGGAGCGTGGCGTCGGCGCCGGGCAGTGGGATGAGGGATGGGTCGGTGCGGATGAGGGTGTGGGCGGGGATGTGCAGGACCAGGTCGTCGATGGGGCGCGACAGGGTGAAGTAGGGGTGCCAGCCCACTGCGCAGGGGGCAGTGGCGTCGCCCACGTTCGTTGCCCGGATCTCGATGCTCAGCTCTCGTGCCGTGACGGTGAATTCGGCTTCGAGGTCGAGGGCGAACGGGTAGCCGGGGTACCGGCCCGGTCTGATGCTCGTGGTGCGCAGGAGCAGACGGGCCGAGTCGGCCGTCGTGGTGGCGTGGGCGAGTTCGAACGGTGTTTCGCGGGCGAAGCCGTGGTAGATCGTGCGGGCGCCGAGGCGGCCGGGCAGCAGATCGTGGTCGTGTCCGTCGTAGCGGTAGCGGCCGTCGGCTATGCGGTTGGTGAAGGGGGCCATCAGGCCGGCGCGTACGCCGTCCTGGGAGAGGAGTTCCTCTTCGTCGCGGTAGCCGTCCGTCAGCTCCTTCAGCCGGCCTGCCGGGCCGTGCCGGACCTGCCAGCTCAGCAGGGTCGCTCCGCGCAGGGCGAGAACGGCGCGTGCCGAATCGTCCGGCGCGGAAACGACGAGGGTGGGTTCGCCGCCGAGGCGGTTCTCGGCGATCCGGTACTCGGCGGTCATGTCCCCTGGTGTTCCCTTCAGCTCGCTTCGGGAGCGAGCTTCTTCGCGCCCGTCATGATGGCCACAGCGTCCTCCATCGAGTGGGACTGCGGGGTGATGACGCCGGCGCAGCCGCCGAGTCGCTGGATGTGGATGCGGTCGGCGACCTCGAAGACGTTGGGCATGTTGTGGCTGATGAGGATGACGCCGAGGCCCTGGTCGCGCAGGTCGCGGACGAGTTTGAGGACCTGGCCGGTCTCGCGGACGCCGAGGGCGGCGGTGGGTTCGTCGAGGATCACCACCCGGCCGCCGAAGGCCGCGGTCCGGGCGACGGCCACGGACTGGCGCTGGCCCCCGGAGAGCGTCTCCACCGCCTGGTTGATGTTCTGCAGGGTGCCGATGCCGAGCCGCTTGATGTGGTCAGCGGCCTGCTTCTTCATCTCGCCGGTGTCGAGCATGCGGAACACCGAGCCGAGGATGCCCTTGCGGCGGATCTCGCGGGCGAGGAAGAGGTTGCTGGCGATGTCCAGGGCGGGGGCTACGGCGAGGGTCTGGTAGACCGTTTCGATGCCGGCGTCGCGGGCGTCCTGGGGCCGCTTGAAGTGGACCTCCTTGCCGTCGACGAGGATGCTTCCCCGGTCGGGTACGAGGGCCCCGGACAGGCACTTGATCAGGGTGGACTTGCCGGCGCCGTTGTCGCCGATGACGGCGAGGACCTCGCCGGGGTGGAGGGTGAGGTCGACGTCGTTCAGGCCGACGACCCTGCCGAAGACCTTGACCAGGCCCTTGGCCTCGAGAACGGGGGCGGTGGCGGTGGTCACGACTTCACACTCCGGATCCACTGGTCGACGGAGACAGCCGCGATCACGAGGACGCCGACTGCAAGGACTTGGTAGTTCGGGTCGATGCCGGCCAGCGCGAGGCCGTTGACGAAGACCTGGACGATCAGCGCGCCGATCAGCGAGCCGAAGACGACGCCGCGTCCGCCGAACAGGCTGGTGCCGCCGATCACGACGGCGGTGATGGACTGCAGGTTGGCGTTCAGACCGCTGTTGGGGTCGCCGCCGCCGACCCGGCCGACCAGGACCCAGGCCGCGACGGCGATGGTGAGGCCGGCCAGCATGTAGGCGCTGAGCAGGACACGGTTGACGGAGATGCCGGCGAGGCGGGCCGCCTCGATGTCGTCGCCGACCGCGTAGAGGTGGCGTCCCCAGGCGGTGTAGCGCAGGGCGTAGCCGACCACCGCGTACAGGGCGATCATGAGGAGCACGCCGTAGGTCAGGTTCAGCTGACCGAGGGAGACCGTCTGGCCGCTCCACATGAGGATATTGCCCGGCTGCAGGGCGATGGTCTGTCCCTTGGCGTAGATGAGGGTGATCGCGGTGAAGACGCTGAGGGTGCCGAGCGTGACGATGAAGGGCGGCAGCTTGATCTTGGTCACCAGCAGCCCGTTGACGGCCTGGGCGGCTATCGCGACGACCGCACCGGCCAGCAGGGCGAGCCAGCCGGGCCAGTGGCTGTCCGCGACGAGCTTCGACATCAGCAGCGAGGCGAGCACCATGACGGCGCCGATCGACAGGTCGATGCCGGCGGTGAGGATGATGACCGTCTGGCCGACGGCGAGGGAACCGATGACGGCCACCTGCTGGGCGACCAGCGAGAGGTTCTGCAACGCGTAGAAGCGTTCGTTCACCAGGGAGAACACCACGGCGGCGAGCACCAGGACGATGGCCGGGCTGAGCGCCGGCTGACGGTGCAGTACCGAGTGGATGCGCTGGCTGAGGGTGGCGGGCCGGTTGAGGAACTCCTCCGCCGGTGCCGGTGCGGCATGAGGGTCCACGTGGGTGGTCACAGGGGGTCCTTCCGGTGTCTTCCCGGGTACGGGCTCATGGGCTCGTGTGGTACGGGTGCGACGCCGGTGCCATCACGGTGGCTTCCGGCGCCGCACCCGGCTCGGGGCAGTCGCCTGACTCGGGGGCAGTCGCCCGGTCGGCGGCGGTGGCACCCGCTCGGGGCGTCAGCTGCCCCAGCAGGCGGAGGCGGCCTGCGACGGGGACTGCACGGTCAGGCCGCCGATGGGCTTTGCGGCGGCGAGGGCGGTGCCGGTGTCGTAGAAGGACTTGCCGTTGGTCACGCTGGGCTTGCTGCCGCCGCGACCCAGCTTGGCGATGGAGCTGACGCCAAGGGCCGCCATCTTGCCCGGGTACTGCACCGCGTCGGCGGCGAACTCGCCGCTGGTGAGGTTCTTCAGGCCGGCGCAGCTGCCGTCGATCGCGTAGATCGCGACGTTCTTGTCCTTGCCGGCCGCCTTCAGCGCGTTGTACGCGCCCTCTCCCGCCGGTTCGTTGATGGCGTAGACGACGTTGATGTCCGGGTTGGCCGACAGACAGTTCTCCATCGCGGTGCGGCCGCCGTCGATGGCACCCTGGGTGGGCTGGTGGCAGGCGATCGTGTAGCTGCCGCCCTTGCCGCCGGTGTACTTGCCGGACTTGGCTTCCTTGCCGTTCTCGGTCTTGCTGCCGGGGTTGATGCCCATGCCCTCCAGGAAGCCGTGGTCGCGGTTGATGTCGACGGAGACGACCTGGTTGTTGAACAGGTCGAGCATGGCGATGACCGCCGGCTTGCCGTTCAGGGCGGCCGCCGCGTACTGGCCGTCCAGCTTGCCGGCCTGCTCGTTGTCGGTGGCGTAGGTGATGTCCGCGACGCTGGGCGGGTTGGGCGCGGTGTCCAGGGCGATCACGAAGAGGCCGGCCTGCTTGGCCCGGTTCAGGGCGGCGTTCACAGCGTCGCCGTTGGTGGTGATGAGGATGCCCTTGTCGCCGCGCGATATGGCGTTGTCGATGGCGGTGATCTGGGTCTGGGTGTCGCCGTCGCTGTTGCCCGCGGCCACCGTGAGACTCACGTTGTCCTTGGCCGCCTGGGTCTTGGCGTCCTTCTCCATGCTCACGAAGTAGGGGTTGGTGAGCGTCTTCAGGATCAGCGAGACCCCCACCTTGCCACCGCCGCCCGATGCGGACGAAGAGGTGCTTCCGTTGGAAGAACCGCAGGCCGCGAGCGTGGCGCCGAGGCAGACGGTGACGCCGATCGCTGCCGCCCGGGTAGGCCGACTGCGGCGGCTCGGCACCTGGCTGGTGGAGATGTTCATGGCTTGATCCCTTTCGGAGCCGTCCCTTGGCCCACGTTGAGACAACGTTGACTGGGCGAGATACTGGGCCTGTATGGACGAGCCCGTCAAGACGCTGATAGACATGCGCGGGCAACGAGTAGGTAACGCACAACCGGTTGGAGACAACGATGACTCAGGGCGAGGCCGCGCCCCGGTCCACCCGTAGCCGCCCCACCATGCGTGAGGTCGCGGCGCTGGCCGGAGTGGCCATCAAGACCGTCTCGCGCGTGTTCAACGGCGTCCCCACCGTCGATCCCGCGATCGTCACCAGGGTCCGCGAGGCTGCCGACAAACTGGGCTACCGCCCCAACCTCACCGCCAGCAGCCTGCGCCGCGGCGACGGCCGCACCGCCACCATCGGCATGCTCGTCGAGGACGCGGCCAACCCCTTCTCCGCCGTACTGACCCGCACCGTGGAGAACGTCGCCCGGGAACGCGGAGTGCTGGTGCTGGTCGGCAGCCTCGACGAGGACCCGGCACGCGAACGGGAACTGGCCCAGGCACTCATCGACCGCCGGGTCGACGGACTGGTGATCGTCCCCGCGGGACGCGACCAGAGCTACCTCATCAACGAGCAGCACACCGGCACCCGCATGGTCTTCGTCGACCGCGAGGCCGGCCTGCTCGACGCGGACGCCGTCGTCTCCGAGAACCGGCAGGGCGCCATCACCGCCGTCAACCACCTGCTCAAGGCCGGCCACCGCCGCATCGCCTACCTCGGCGACCGCGCCTCCATCACCACCGCCGCCCAGCGCTTCAACGGCTACCGGCACGCCCTGGAAGTCGCGCACATCGACTACGACGACGAGATCGTCCGCCACGTCGGGTCCAGCGAGGAGGCGGCGATCGCCGCGACCGAGCAGGTCCTGTCGCTGCCCGATCCGCCGACGGCGCTGTTCACCAGCCAGAACTTCGTGACCATAGGCGCCGTCCGCGCCCTGCGCGCCATGGGCCTGCAGGACACCGTCGCCCAGGTGGGCTTCGACGACTTCCCCCTGGCCGACATCCTCGACCCGGGCATCTCCGTCATCGCCCAGGACGTCGAGCAGGTGGGCAGGACGGCCGCCGAGATGCTCTTCCGCAGGCTGGACGGCGACGAGTCGCCCACCCGCACCGTCACCGTGCCGACCCGGCTGATCGAGCGGGGCTCCGGCGAGATCCCAGCCGAAGGGCCGCGCCATGACTGAGCCGACGCATGTCAGAGGGCTGCCGCCGATCGTGACCGTGATCGGCGAAGCCCTCATCGATCTGGTTCAACTCGACGTGCCAGGGGACTACCGCGCCCGGCCCGGCGGCAGCCCGTTCAATGTCGCCATCGGCCTGGCCCGGCTCGGGCACCGCACCGCGCTCATGGCGCGCCTGGCCGACAACACCTTCGGCCGCATGCTCCGCACTCAGGCCGAGACCGAGGGCATCGACCTGACGTATGCTCCAGCGGCCGACGAACCCACGACGCTCGCCGTGGTCTCCATGGACCCGGAAGGCCGGGCGAGTTACGACTTCTACCTGGACGGCACCGCCGACTGGCAGTGGACCGATACCGAGACCCTCCACACCCCGCAGGACACCGCCGTACTGCACTTCGGCTCGGTCGCCTCCTGGACACCACCGGCCGCCGCCCACATCCACTCCGCCGTCCAGCGCCTGCGCACCCGCGGTACGACCCTGATCAGCTACGACCCCAACGTCCGCCCCGCCCTCCTGGGCGATCCGCAACGCGGCAGGCAGGCCGCCGAACGCAGCGTCGGCATCGCCCACCTGGTCAAGGCCAGCCGCGAGGACGTCGAGTGGCTCTATCCCGGCACCCCCATCGAGCAGATCGCCGCCCACTGGCTGGAACGCGGCGCGCTCCTCGTCCTCATCACCGACGGCCCCGACGGCGCTCACGCGTTCCACGCCAGTGCGGGAAGCCTGAGCCGTCCCGGCCGGAAGGCCGCGTTGGTGGACACCGTGGGCGCGGGCGACGCCTTCACCGCCGGGCTGCTCGGCGCACTGCTCCGCCACGGCCTGCACACTCCGCAGACGCTGGCCACGGCAGACCAGGACGAACTGGCGACCGCCGTGGACGACGCGATCCTCATCTCCGCGCTGACCTGCGAGCGCCTGGGCGCCGACCCGCCCACCGCCCTGCCCCGCCCGCACTTGCCTGCCCAAGCACCCCTGACAGCGACAGACCTGGCCTTCGCCGACGGCACCGGGTGAGCGCGGGCAGCCCAACTCCGCAGCTGGTGCTGTTCGTCAAGAGATGACGACCGCACCGACTTCGCTCCGATGTACGAGGCTCAGCAGGCAGCATCCAGAGGCCGCCTGCGGTTGTTGCGCGCCCAGGCTCTGGAGTCGGGACACGGACGGATCGTCGCGGAATGTACGACCTCTTCCGCCAGTGGCAGCGCAACTGCACCTGGCAACGGATCCTCACCGAGCTGCAGGACCGGTCCGACGCCAAGGGCCTGATCACCTGGGACATCAACGTCGATTCCCCCATCGTCCGCGCCCACCAGCACGCCGCCGGGGCGCCGAAAGCGGGGGTCTCCGGAAAGAGCCGCCCGGCGGCACCACCGTCGAACCGGCCGGACACGGACTCGGACGCTCGCGCGGTGGTCTGACCACCAAGCTGCATCTGGCTGTTGAGCAGTGACAAAAACCGATGACGATCGTCTCACGGCGGGACAGCGTGGCGACTCTCCGCAGTTCGAGCCCGTCCTGGAGAAGGTCCGCGTGCCACGCATCGGGCCCGGCCGACCGCGCACCCGACCCCATCGAGTGCGCGCCGGCAAGGCATACGCCTCCCGGAAGAACCGCGCCTACCTGCGACGTCACGGGATCCGAGACACCATCCCGGACAAGGCCGACCAGTCCCGCAACCGCAAGAAACGCGGCTCTCGCGGCGGCTGGCCACCGAGGTTCGACCCGGTCGACTACCGTGAGCGCCACGCGGTCGAATGCGGCATCAACCGCCTCAAGAGGCACCGGGCCGTGGCCACGAGGTACGACAAGCTGGCTGTGGCTATGAGGCGACCGTACTGGTCGCTGCGCTCAAGGAGTGGCTGTGACCTGCGACGTCAGGTCAGGCTCCGGCGTGCTACAGCGAGAAATTCCGCCTTGAAGGGCTCCAGTCGCTCGGCCAGGCTGCCCTCGTCACGCTCCTGCCAGACCGCTTGATTAAGGGCGCGGGCGTAGGCGGTCGTCGGTGAGTGAAGGCCAGGGGCACAGAGCAACTCGATGCTCTTCTCGGCTATGCGAAGACCGTCCATCGCCGGCCTGGCCGTCACATACCATTCATCGCCGACCTCCCATTGCGGCGGCCGCGCATGCGCTACGCCCTCCGCCTCCAGCGCGCACCGGATGAACTCCAGCACGGTCCTGATCTGCTCGGCACGTCGCTCCTCCGCCTGCGCCGCAGCCCGCCTTCGTTCTTCAGCCCGGTCAGCCGCCCGTTGCGTCGTGCGCTGGGTCAGATACGTCAACACACCACCTACAGCCACACCGACCATCGAAATCACTGGGGTCCACAGGTCTCCTGCCACGACCGACTACTACCAGTACCTGCCCATCGACCGCTGCGGATCTTGCGAGACAGGTTGGTATGCCCAGATACCGAGCCGCTCCAAGAACCACTTCCGATACACGCCCCAGTGGAACCTGCCAGGGATCCTGGCCGCAGCCGCACAGCAGCAACCCGATGCCGGCGCTGGTGACCTCCTCCGTCACCGACAGCACGGGCGTCACCCGGGTCACGGTGCGCGCCGCGCGCATCGGGGCGGTGACCGTGACCTGGGGTCCCGAGAGCGCGCCCCTCTTCACGCTGCGGCTGAGTGTGACGGCGTATCCGGTGCAGTGAACCGAACGCCAGAGGGCCGGTGCGGCCCCCGGGAGCGGGGTTCGCACCGGCCGTCGCCGTACGGCATGAAATACCGGTCGGGTCAGTCCTTACGACCCTTTGGACGCCGTACGTCGAAGGACCAGATGCCGCGTCCGTGGGTGGCGGCGTACAGCTTGCCGTCCGGGCCGAGGCGCAGCTGCATCACGGCCGTGGTGGGCAGGTCGTGCCCCAGGACCAGCCACTTGGTGGCGCCGGCGGGGCGGTAGAAGGTGGCCAGGTCGGTGCCGAGGGCGAGGCCGCCGTTCGGGAGGAGCTTGACGGTGTCGGCGGGGACGTCGGGCAGGTTGGCGGAGATGTCCGCCCAGTTCGCGCCGCCGTCCTTGGACTCGAAGACGTGGCCGACGCCCGCGCCCGGGCCCTCGGTGAACCGGCGGGAGAAGCCGTTGACCGCGACGTACACGTGCTGGGCGTTGGCCGGGTCGATCTCGAAGCCAGAGATGTAGCGGTTCGGGATGGTGCCGTCAACCGGGAGGTTCAGCTGGTGCCAGCCGGTGCCGTCGGCGTTGCCGACCGCGATGCCGCGGGTGAAGCCCTGGTTGTTGCAAGGGCCGCACCAGCCGACGTAGACCGTGCCACCGGAGGACGCCACGGCCGTAGCCGTGTGGCCCACGCCGAGGTCGTAGGCGTTCGTCCACTCCTTGCCGGAGCGGATCGCGAAGCCATTGGTGTTCACCCACACGTGCCGGCCACCGGCGATCCAGGTGTTGGTGTTCTTGGCGTCGGCGGTGATCGGGGCGATGAAGCGGGCTCCCGCACCACCCTGGTCCTTGTCCGGCGGGGCGACCTCGTACTCGGTGGCCTTCGACGGGTCCGTCGACCACGAACCGTCGTTCACGCCGCAGTTCTGGGTCACCCACATGTCCAGGTAGACGTATTCCTGGGCGATGTTGCAGCCGTTGGCGGGATCAGTGATGGTGTCGCCGCCGTCGCCGCCGAAGTTGGAGCCCATGACCTTGTCGCGGCCGCGCAGGATCGATTGACCGTTGTCCTGCAGGCCGCCGGTGACGGAGACACCGCCGTAGGTGAGGTCCTTGCCGACGCCGACGGAGTAGTACTGCAGGGCGTCGATGGTGCCGTCGTTGAGGGACTGCCAGTCCTTGGCGTGGCCGCCGGAGTCGACGGCGCCGTTGAGCGGGCGGCGGTAGATGCCGCCGTCGTTGCCGACGTAGGCCCAGGTCTTGCCCTGGTAACTGCCGATGGCGACCGCGTGCTGATCGGAGTGGACGGTGGGAGAGCAGTCGCCGGTCTGCTTGGCCGGGTCGTTGCTCCAGCAGGGGAAGGGGAAGTTCCAGTACGGGCCCGGGGTCGTCCAGCTCTGGCCGCCGTTCTTGGTCTCGAAGACCTCTTCGAGGCCGAGGTAGAGGTGGTCGGCGTTGGCCGGGTCGACCTGGAGGAACTGGTTGTACCAGGACTGGATGCCGGGCATGTAGCCCGCGCCCTGCAGGGCGGATCCGGACGCCTTCAGCTTGGTGTAGTCCGCGATCTGTGTCCACGGGCCGAACGGCGAGCCGTTCTTGGAGATGTAGACGCCCTTGAGCCCGCTGTCCGGGTTGGCGGTCGTCTGCGCCGGGGACTGATCGATGGCGTACAGGCGAGAGCCGTCGGCCGCCGCGGCGAACGTCATGTTGCCGACGTCGGCACTGCTGGTCGGCAGGTCACCGAGGCCGCTGACCGGCTTCCAGCTGCCGTCGTCCTGCTTGGCGTAGAGCCCGTTGTAAGTGTCGCCGCCGCGCCACCCGACCGCGAGCAGAACCTTGTCCGGGTCCTTCGGGTCGACGGCGATGTCGTTGGCGATGTTCTTGTACGGCGCGCTGGGATCGTCCGCCTTCGAACCACCCGGCAGGTAATCGGGGTTGGGAGCGAACTCGTGCTTCCACGGCCCGGAGAGGGTGGTCGTGGAGTGCGACCACACGCCGGTGCTGGTGGCCGCCCACACGGTGGTGCCGGCGAAGCGCAGCGCGTGGATGACGGTGGACTCCAGTTCGGCGCCGCCCACGCGGTCGCCAGGCTGGAACTGCCCGTGGCGCGGGTCCTTCAGGAGATACACCCCCGTACCGACGAAGGACGTCGCCCCGGTGTTGGACTCCCCCGTCGCGTACCAGAGCCGCTTCTGCCCGTCGAGGGCGAGGGTACCCGTCGACAGGGACGGCAGCTTGTCGGAGATCGGCTTCCAGTGCCGGCCACCGGTCGTCGAGCGGAAGACACCGCCGTTGGCTCCGCCCGCGTACACATAGCCCTGGTCGTCGGCGGCGATGCCCGTGATGCGTCCGGTGACCTTGCCCGCGCCGCCGCTGGAGTTGGAGTTGACATCGCGGTAGCGGGGGTCGTCGGCGTTGTACGCCTTCCCGGTGACGTGGTCCCAGCCGCCGGCCGTGTGCTTCATCGACTGCAGTTGCTGCCAGGCCGCCCCGTAGGCGCCGGGCGCGACCACGCCGGGTGCGGTGCGGGCCTCGGTGAACTGGGCTGTCGCCTCGGCGGAGTTCTCGGCCTCGTCGGCGCCGTCGTCGTCACCCTCCGCGGCGAACGCGGACATCCCATGGCCCGCGTGCACCGCCTTGATGTGCTGCCGGCCCATGGCGGCCTGGTGGCGTGCCTGCCAGGGGCGGGGTCTTGCGTCGTTCGACGCCGCGAACGACTGGGTGCTTACCAGTCCGAACGCCGCAGCTACGACGGTGCAGGTTATGAACCGTCGCTGGTGCTTCGGGGGCAACATGCCCTCTCCTCCCTGCGCCGGGCATATGGGGGTGTCCCGGACGCAGAGGGGATCTTGGCGTGACCACAACAGTCACACAAAGGGCTCACGGGAAAAATGGTGGGTTGTTTACCTTGCGCCTCGGATGAACCCCAAGTCGCGCTCGCTACAGGGGCTTTGAAGCGCGCCTTCTGTCACCGGACGAACCGGTGCGGCCGAGCTTTCAGGGCTCTGGTCGCGTGCGGCGTGGCCGCTACCGCAGCAAAGGCGCCGTGGTCCCTGCCGGTGGAGAACAGCCCGCTGTAGGCGTCCGTGGAGTCCTGCGGCGCGTTGGCGTTGGTCTCGACGAACAGCGGCCGTACAGCGGAGCGGCCGTCCGTGGCGAGGCCCTCGTAGTCGCCGAGGAAGTGGCCTCCCGCGTAGGGGGCCTGGAGCCAGTCGAAGACGTGGGAGATACGACGCTCGGTGGCACGGTTTTCCGCACCGCGTCGGAATGTGACCAGCCAGGCGGCAGTGGGCAGGGTCGTGGCGTTGCCCGCGGTGAGGTAGCGCAGGTCGTAGTAGGTGATCGCGACCGTGCCACGGGCGTCCACACCGATCGAGGGCGTGAACGCAGGCGCGGAGGCGACGGTGTTGACCCGCTTCGGCGCCGACCAGCTCCGGCCGCCGTCGGTGGAGTGGATCAGTTCCACGGAGTCGTAGCCGCCACTGCTGAAGTCCGAGCCTTCGTAGGCGACGTACAGCTCACCAGTGCGCGGGTCAATGGCCACGTTCGGCAGGTCGCCGCCCGCGCGCAGGGCTTTGCTCGCGTCGGTGGGGGCGTTGGGATCGACTTCGGGTACGGACGTGTCCTTGGCGATGGTGACCGGCTTGCTCCACGTGCGTCCCTGGTCGCTCGACTTGACAACGGCGAAATGCAGGTCGGTGGGCGTGAAGGTGCCGGTCGCGTAGTCGATGTCGTACGTCTGCCAGTCGAAGACATCGTAGAGGGTGTCGGTGCGCGGGTCGACGACGATGACGTTGCCGATGGTCTGCGAGTGCGTGACCACGGAGGTGTCCACGAACGGGCGTGCCTTGGTCCAGTGCCGGCCGCCGTCGCGGGTGATGGAGATGTAGGCGGGTCCGTCGTAGACCTTGGCGGAGTCGTCTTCGTCGATGCGGTCCCAGACCTGGTAGGCGACGCCGGGGTGGACGGGGTCGGCGGTGACGGCGTTCTTGTCGTCGGTGAACTGGGCCTGTGTGTCGTCGATCAGGGGGGTGGTGTGCTTCCAGGTGCGTCCGCCGTCGTACGACGTCGAGGCGGCCACCCCGTTGCGCGCGTCGGTCGCGTCGAACACCAGACCGCTGGCGTAGACCGTGCCGTCGGGGCCCGTGCTCACCCAGCCATCAGATGCGCGCTCGTAGTTGAGCCCGCCTGGGGCGCAGTGCGAGAACGGCAGCGGGGTCTCGGTGAAGTGCCGCCCGTCGTGGGTGTATGTCGCGGTCAGGCCCCGGGCACCGCCGTTGGACCAGCGGTCCTGCTGGAAGATGCCGACCGCGTTGCGTGGGTCGCGGGGGCTTGCGGTGACGTACGGTTCGTCCTCGGCGGACTGGTAGTTGGTGCCGGTCCCGTCGCCACTGATGTCGCAGGCGGCGTAAGGGTCGGTGGGCGAGACCAGGTGGACCGGCTGGCTGTCGCTCGAGGCTGCGGAACTGCCCACTGTGGCGACGAGCAGAAATGTAGCGGCGGTGGCCACGAGAGACGCTCTTGTACGTGTGCGCATGGCGATTCCCCCAACTCCGCGATGACGGTTCGTCTCGGGCTGTGCTGGCGCAGGTACGGTCCCGGTGTCGCCGGGACATGAGTCGCCCGGCGAGCCTAGCCCTGCGTTGTGTGACCGGAGTGGGCAGAAGCGGTCAAGGGCACGTCAATATTGGTTTGCCGGTGTTGGTCAGCCGTTGGCTTGCCGGTTGCGGCCGAGGACGGGCAGCGCGGCGGCCAGGACGAGGGCGACAGCGCCGGATATCAGAAGCCGGGCATGCCCGTCGGGATCCCAGGCCTGCCCGGCCCACAGGCCGGCCAGGAGGACCGCGGCACCGGTGGCACCCTGGTAGAGGCCCTGAGCCGTGCCCTGCTGGCGCTCAGAAAACAAGGGTGGAGGTCCAGGCTTTGCCGACACCGTCGGTGCAGGCGGCACATCCGCCGTACAGGGACAGGGCGACGAAGACCAGCCACGGCGCATGGACGAGGCCGAGGCCCAGTGATCCGATGGCGAAGGAGACCAGGCCCGCCGCGAACACGAGCGGACGCGGCAAAATGGTCGGACAGTGCTCCGGCGCGGGGTAGGAAATGGCGGCGTAAGCGAGGTTGTAGACCGCGTAGGCGCCGACGACTCCGGCCGTGGACAGGCTCAACTCGTGGGCAGGCAGCACTACTGGGACCAGACCAGCGAGGGTGGTGCCGTGGATACGGTCATGGTCACCGATCGGCAGACCGCCGCCTGACTGCATGGCCGCTTCGAGCGTCGATGGTCGCGGGCCGACGCGTCAAGCGGGATCACGGAGACCACCGTGACTCCCGCGCATCGGCCTGTCCGCCCGGCGCACTCTCGATGCGCACGCGCCGGCGACACCAGCGGCCCCCAGGACCGCGCCCCGGCCGGGGACCTCACTCCTCAAGCCCTCACGGTTTCACCGTCGAGGGCGTCCTCAACACCCACTTCCACGCCGACTTCCTCGCCGGTCACCTGGAGATGACCGCCCGCACCGGCGCCTGGATCGGCTACGGAGCGGTTCGTCGCCCTGGTGACCGCCGGCCAGCCCTCCTCCCCCGCCTACTTCGCCTACGACGCCGTACTCAACCGCAAGGCACACGGGCTGTTCGTCGCGGCCGGTGCGCCCCGACCGCTGTCCGTGGAGGTTCACGCAGCGGCGGACTTGCGGGGCGGTCGTCCTCGACACTCGCTCGCCGCAGGACTTCGCCGCCGGGCACGTGAGCGGCTCGGTCAACGTGGCCGCCGACGGCCGCTTCGCCGAACAGGCGGGCAGGTCGTCGGTCCCGGGGCGAAGGTCGTGGTGGTCGCGCCGCAGGACCGCGAGGAGGAGATCGTCACCCGGCTGGCCCGGATCGGCTTCGACACCGGTGGGCGGATACCTACGCGATCCCGAGGGCGCCTTCCGCGCCCTGGCCGACGGCATGCAACAGGCGAGCCGCCTGACCGCGGACGAGGTGCACCGGCTGTTGGACGGTGACGCCCTGGCGCCACTCTCGCACCGGGGCGCAGGTAGCTCGTACCTGCCTCGGTGTGCCGGGCCCCACAATGGCGACAGAGAGGGCGTGCCATCGTCGCCGAAGAAGGCCGCCCAGCTGCGGCGACGGCAGCCCGGCGCCGACCGGGCAGGGGTGGCACGGACCGAGGCGACGGCGGGTCCGCGACAGGAAAGACGCGAGGAGCACCACATGGACGCAGCAGCATGGGACGAGCGTTACCGCGGCGCCGGACTCGTATGGGCGGCGGAGCCCAACCGGTTCGTCGAACAGGAACTGGCCGGGCTCGAGCCCACCGGCCGGGTGCTCGACCTGGCAGCCGGGGAAGGACGCAACGCGGTCTGGCTGGCGGAGCTGGGATGGGAAGTGGACGCCGTGGACTTCTCCGCCGTGGCACTGGAGAAAGCGGGGCGGCTGGCCGCCGAGCGCGGCGCGCAGCTGCACACCGTCTGCGCGGACCTGACCGCATGGTCCGCTGCGGAGGCGACGTACGACCTGGCCCTCATCGCCTATCTCCACCTGCCGTGGGAGCAGATGGAACACGTGCTGCGGCAGGCCGCACGTGCTGTCCGACCGGGTGGGACCCTGCTGCTGGTCGGTCACGCCGCGGCCAATCTCCGGCAGGGCCACGGCGGGCCGCAGGACCCTCGTGTGCTCTACACCGCCGAGCAGGTCGCCACCGTGTGGCGAGCGTACGCCGACATCGTGCGAGCCGAGACCGTCGAGCGGCCGGTGACCGGCGCAGACGGGCCCCGTACCGCCCTCGACACGCTGGTCCGCGCCGTGCGGCCGTGACCTCCCGTATCAGATCCGCCACCGGGCGGGCTCAGGGCCGGCACACCCCGCCATTCCCACCCTGATGGCCGTCCGACCATCGCGCGCGCCATGGCCCGATCGACTCCGCCCCAAACCGGGCGCACCATACCCCACGGGGTATGCAGTCGAGGAGTGATCGTGGAACTGGAGCTTGCGGGTGCGGACCTGAAGTCCGTGCTGAACCGACTGCGCCGCGCGCAGGGGCACATCTCGGGCGTGAATCGGATGATCGAAGAAGGCAGCGACTGTGAAGACGTCGTCACGCAGCTCGCCGCCGCGTCCCGCGCCCTGGACCGCGCCGGTTTCGCCATCATCGCCACCGGCCTGCAACTGAGCAACTCGGTCTGCATCCCGCCCCAGAACGATTCGATCATGGCGTTGTCGTAGCAGTCGCCGATCGTGCCCATCGAGGGGACCAGGCCGGAGGCCCGGGCCCGTTCGGTGAAGGCCCAGGACGTGAACTGGACTCCGTGGTCGGAGTGGATCACCGTCCCAGCAGTCGGCCGGCGATTACTGATCGCCATATGCGGCCATCCAGACGGATGCAGACCTGGGGACCCGACCAGTGGTGTGTACAGGCGCTGGTCGAGGGTGCCGCCGGTCCCGCTGCCGGCAGAACGCAGGCCATGGCCACGGCGGCGCCCACACTCATGATGCGTTTCATGCGCTGCTCAACCTGGAGCTTTCCCACGATGCGACGGGGCGGCTGTCAAGATCACTCCTATGGCGGTCACACGCTGTGGCGGTCGCGTCCTGCGCAGCCGGCTATGGGCATGTCAGGGCTGGGAGCGTCGTCGTCCTCCGCAGCCTGCGTGCCCGCAACCACCGCAGAAGCCACCGCCGTTGCACGGACATGGGCACTGGCCTGCCACACGGTGCCGGGCAGCCCGATTCCCGCGCCTGGCTTTTGCCCTGGCGAATGCGCGCTGCATATAGGGGGAGGCTGCCGCCCTTTTGGATTTCAGCTGCTCGGTGAGCCATATCTCGTGCTGGGCAACCGAAAGTGGCAAGCGAGTGCCGTCCGACTCTTTCCCCCGTAAATCACGTTGTGCGGATATTTCAAAGACTAGACGGCACCACTAAACTTCCCCATACGCCGGACCGTTCGCACTTCATGCGACGGACAGTGCATTTGCCACAATTATGGCGTACGTCACACCCGGTCGACCCAGTCGCGCCGGGGCTCAAATCACGGTGAGAGAAACACCAACTCTCGGCAAAAGGAACGTCATGACCTTGCGTGAGGTCCGGCGTGCTGTGGAAGATCAGCCGTTGGCGGGACTGACCATCTCGCCGTCACGGAAGAACGTCACGGGGGACACAATTGAACTTCCACATACTCGGTCCAATCGAGATTTCGGCGGCCGACGGCTCGACCTCGCCGGGCCCGGGCGCGCTCAAACAGCGAGCGCTGCTGGCACTGCTGTGCCTGAACGCCGAGCGAGTCGTCTCCGCCCAGCAGTTGACCGACCTCGTCTGGCCGGACAGCCCACCGCGCACCGCGGCCACCGCTCTGCAGGTCTACGTGTCCAGGCTGCGCAAACACCTGTCGGCGCTGGGCGCGGACCCGGGCGTCCTGACCACGCGAGCCCCCGGCTACCTCCTCGACCTGGGGCAGCGGCACGAACTGGACCTGCATCGCTTCGAGTCGACGGTCGCCAGGGCCCACGGGCTGAGAACCGTCGGGCGGATGGCGGAGGCCTCGGAACTGCTGGCCTCCGCCGTCGCCCTGTGGCGCGGGCCAGCGCTCGCCGACGTCCGCGGCCTGCCCCTGCTGGACGACCTGGGCCGCCAGCTGGACGAGAAACGGAATTCCACTCACGAACTGTGGGTGGAAACGGAACTCCGGCTCGGCCATAACTCCTGGGTGATCAGCGAGACTTATGGTCTGGTCGCGGACCAGCCGCTATGGGAGAACCTCTATCTCTATCTGATGGTGGCTCTCTACCGGAGCGGCCGAACCGCCGATGCACTCGGCGTCTACAACACCCTGCGGAACAAACTCGTCGAAGGGCTGGGAATGGAACCGAGTCTGCGGCTCCGGCAGGTGCAGCGCGCCATTCTCTCCCGGGCCTCCTGGCTGGAGGACGGCGCCGCCCTTCCGCTGGTCTCCTAGATATGTGTCCCGAGGACGTCCGTCCCCCGCCTCAAACGGCGGAACGGACGTCCTCGGCCAGGGCCGGCGCCAGGGTGGTCCGTCGCCCGGCACGTCCGGGCCGGGGCAGTTCAAGGGTGATGAATGCCTCGGCCCGCATGATGGCGAGCCCGATCCGGGGCAGATCACGCGCCCGTGGATACACCAGGAAACGCGGCTCCCAGTCCGGCTGGAATTTGGCGTTGAACTTGTAGAGCGACTCGATCTGGAACCAGCGCGAGGCGAAGACCAGCAGGCCGCGCCACACGCGCAGCACCGGTCCGGCTCCGAGCCGCTCCCCCCTGGCCAAAGCCGAGCGGAACACCGCCAGTTCGGCGACCCGGCGCACCCGGCAGACGTAGCCGGCACGTTCGATCCTCTTCACCATCTGCCGGACGTTGCGCATGGCCCGGCCCGACAGCGAGAAGTCGGACGTGTCGACCACCGCCTCGTCGCCCAGCTCCAGCGCGTCGAGTCCGGCCTCCCCGGCCCAGATCTCCCCGCCGGTCTCACTGCAGCCCACGACGGCGGGAACCCAGGCGTGCTCGCGGGCCTCGGCCATGAAGGCATGAATGGCGCCCGGCCATGCCTCGACGTCGCCGAGCGGGTCGCCGGAGGCTAACCGGCCCCTCGAAGCCGCACAGCCCGTACAGCACGTGCTCCAGCCGCTGCGGGAAGCCGTACGGCCGGCGCTCGCTCGACGGGTGGACGCTGACGATGAGCAGGCCGAGCAGGACGCTGACACCGCCGAGACCGGGCAGGCCGACGAGCGCTCGCAGCCGGGTGCGCGGGTCGGCCTTGGCGTAGAACTCACGCCGGTGGACCACGATCGCCCCCAGCAGCACCAGCGCGATCACCGCCGAGACCAGCTGGTGGCGGTGCAGCAGGTGAAGCGCCGCGCTCACCGGAAGCGGCACGACCACCGCGCGCCATGCCCGGCGCTTGCGGCGGCGCAGCGCGTGGGCCAGCAGGATCAGCAGCAGTCCGCCGGTCAGCTGGCCCACCGCGGCCAGTGTGGTCACCCCGCCGGGAAGCTCACCGAGCCGGCGTGCACCCGGGAGTGCCGGAAGCCGGGAAAGAGGGCACTCACCAGATCCAGGACACCGATCAGCCTGCAGACATGGTCCGCCACCGACGGAACCCATGGCCGTCCGTTCCGATGACGCTCGTTCATATTGCAACCCTAGAGGTCGGAAAGGACGAAAGTCTCTTGTCTGCCCATTTCGAGATGCGTTAGCGCGGGTTTAGTTTCCTCTCGAAAACCCCACCCGAAGGTAAAGGTTGCGCGATCCGAAGTAGCACCTGACCCCCGACGACCTGGAAGAACCATCAGTGCACCCCCTGGATTTGAGCTTTTGCTGAGTTTGGAGCATTCAACTCCGCTTGACGGGCGCGAAATCCGTTGAGCGTCCCGTGAAGTCATGGTTAGAGTGAAGCCACTCCCCGGTTGCTCACGGCATTAAGCGTGCCATGCCGAGCCTCGGGAGAAAGTGCGCACGTGTCTGCGAATCGATTCGCGCATCCTCTTGAATTCTCACCACTCGAAGGGAACCACCATGAACGGCAAGCGTGCCGTCGCCGGTGCGGTCATCGCGGCTCTCGCCGCGGTCGGCACCGCGGGTCTCACCACGTCCAGCGCCTCGGCTGCCTCCCTGCCGCAGCACAAGGCCGCCGCCCAGCACTCGGTCGCCACCGCCCAGGTCCTCAGCAAGGGCGCGCAGCCGCAGTTCTGGCACGCGATCGCGCAGAGCGTCGCCGCGGCGACGGTCGTCAAGGCGTCCGAGGCGGCGGTGAAGGTCACGACCAAGCTGAAGTCGAGCGAGTCCTCGTCCTCCAGCGAGTCGTCGTCCTCGTCCAGCGGCGGTCCCGCCCTCAGCGGCGCGACGGCGCACGGGGTGATCCTGGGCGACACCGCCTACGACGCCCACTGACCCTCGGCGTCGAGCAGTTCCGTACCGCCGCACGACGTGCGGCACCGAGAGATCCACTGGCGTCGGCCGACCACCGGCGCCGCGTGACCTGTGGCGCCGGCGGACATCCGGCGCAAGGGGGAAGAGCCACGGCACCGCCCGGCAGGCGGAGCCGCGTGGCATACGGCATCGACCGACCGTCGGTGCCGGTGACGTGAGCCACCGCAGGACCAGCGGTGCGAAGTGACATGTGGTGTCGTGTGCCCACCGATGCCGATCGACCCCCGGTGCCGGGGCGGGGCGCCCCGCCCCGGCACGCAGTCTCGCGCGGATCCACCACCGTTTCCGAATCGACCCGACCTGGACGTCGACCCACCTGGATGTGGACAGCGATGAGAGTTCCCGCGCGCTCGCGCGCATCGGAGGGCGCACCCCCGGCGGCGGGTGTACCCCTCCCGCCGGCCGTACGGATCAGTGCGCTGGCAGCCCTCGCGGCCGTGGCGGTGTACTGCCTGTGCTGCCTGGTCTACAACGCCCCCGCCTCCCCGTTGAAAGACCGCGTCAAGAGCCCCGCCACGGCCGTTATGGAGCCGTACTTCTGGCAGGACTGGCAGCTCTTCGGGCCCACGCCCGGCAGCAGCGACGACCTCATCTACCTGCGTGCCCGGATGAGGCTTCCCTCGGGCAGGACCGTGGAGTCGAGCCCCGTCGAGATCGAGCAGGCCATCGACAGAGCGCCGCAGGACTTCCCCGTGAACCCCACGAAACTTCCCGGCGTCCTGCTCGCGTTCGACGCCGCGGCCAACCACTACGCGAGCATCGCGACCAAGTTCAACAAACTGCCCGCGGCCGACCGCAAGGACGCCCGGGCACGCCTCGACCACCAGTTCGCGTCGGACTTCGAGGAAATGCGGCGGTTCTTCTCCGTCCAGGCGAAGGCGCTCTACCCGGACGCCCAGATCATCGCCGTCCAGGCGACCTTCAAGAACCGTCCCATCGTCCCGTTCTCGGCCCGGTACGCGGTGCCCAAGCCGGAGGCGCACGAGCAGGGGCTGCTGGCGACGTCGTGGATGACCTACGTACCGGGGGTGGCCCAGTGACCCGCGTATCCGCTCTGACGGCCAGGGCATGGCGAACCGGTACGGCACGGCTGGACACGGCGCTGCTGCGCCTCGCGACCCGCAGGCACCGGCTCATCGGCATCGCGGCGCTCCGTGTCGTCATCGGCTTCGCCACGGTCCTGTACTGCCTGTCCGACTACTCCAGGCGCCGCTTCCTGTGGGGGCCGGACTCCTACAACTCCCTCTCCACGGCGAGGGACGCGCTGCCGCGCTGGGGCTTCTCGCTCTTTCTGTGGAGCCACTCGACGCTCTGGTTCGAGATCGTCTTCCACGCCGTGATCGTGGTCGCCCTGGCCTTCATGATCTTCGGCGGCCGATGGCTCGCACTGGCCCAGGCCGTGATGATGTGGTCGCTGCACAACCGCAACCAGGACGTGCTCGAAGGCGGCGACAACCTCGCCCAGATCCTCATCCTGTTCATGGTCTTCACCGTCTCCGACGCCTACTTCGCGCCCGGCGCCAGGCGGCGGCGCGCGCGGCTGAGGGAGCGGGAGCGGCCGGCGGTCTCCACCGTGCTGCACAACCTGGCCGCCTTCCTGATCGTCTTCCAGACCGCGGTGCTGTACTTCGCCGCCGGCTACTGGAAGATCACCGGGAAGATGTGGCAGGACGGCGTGGCGATGTACTACATCAGCCGGATCACCGGCTTCCAGATGTCGGCGGCGTACACGCACCTGATGAGCAACGCCTACGTGGGCACCGCCGTCTGCTACTTCACGATCGCTGTCGAACTCGCGCTGCCCTTCGCGATCCTGTCCGCCCGCCCATGGGTCCGGAAGGCCAACACCCTGGCTCTGGAGGCCATGCACGTGGGCATCATGGTCTGCATGGGCCTGGTGTGCTTCGGCCTGCTGATGATCGGCGCGGACTGCACCTGCCTGCGCGACGACGACTACCGGTCGCTCGCCCGGCGCCTGCGGACCCTTAAGGAGCGCCTGCTGCCCCGTGGTTGGTCACCGCTCCCCGCGCGCGGCATGAGCCCCGTGGCGATCGCGGCCGGGCAGGACGGGGTGGCCGATGCGTGACACCGTCAGGGAACCGGCAGGCGGCACCGGCTCGCAAGGCGCGGCGGCGGATGCCCTGTACCGGTTCCTCACCGCCGGGCGCGCCGACCGGGAGCGCCTCGCGCCGCGCGTGGTCGCCGCCGTGGGACGCGAGCGGCTCGACGAGATCGTGGACGCCGCCCTCGCACGCGTCGGCGAGGTCACCGGCGTGCACGACAGCCCCGACGGACTGGTGATCGGCGGCACCCGGGGACGCGCCCTCGCCTTCGCCGCCACCGCGGACGGCCGGACGCTCGACCATCTCCTGATCGCCCCCGGCACGTACCGCCCCTCGCCCCCGCTCCTCGCCCGGCTGCGTCGGGCTCTGCCGTGGACCGTGCTGGTGGCGCTGTTCGTCGTGCGGATCGACGCCTGCTGGGAGGCCCCCTCCCAGATCGCCTGGTGCGGGCGCCTGCTCATCGTCGCGGTCGGGTACCTGGTCATCGAGGGCTGGCGTGCCCCCGCCCTGATGCCGTGGTGGGCCCGCCGGCCGCTGGAGGCGGGGGCCCTCGTCGCCCTCGCCTCCGCCTGGCGGCTGCCGGGGCTGCCCGCGTCGGGCGGCGCCGGTGAGCTGGTCGTGGGGGCCTGCCTGGTCGCCGTCGTCGGCGTACTGCTGGTGCGGGCACGACGCCACCGCTGGGGAACAGCCGTCTCCCGGCCGCTCGTCTTCCCTTTGCGGGGCGGCAGTTGGTACATCGCGCAGGGCGGAGGGCGCGGCCTCAACCACCATTTCGCCTTCCCCGAGCAGCGTGGCGCCCTGGACGTGGTTCAGGTCGGCCCCGGCGGTACGCGGGGGCGCTCCCGAGGCGTGAACGAGAGCCACCTCGTGTACGGACGGCCCGTGCACGCCCCCTGCGACGGCACGGTCGTCGCCGCCGCCGACCACATCGACGACCAGGAACCCGGCACCATCCGCTACCAGCCCGCCTACGGCAACCACGTGTGGATCGACACCGGCGCCGAACTCGTCAAACTCGCCCACCTGCGCCCCGGCACCGTGACCGTGGCCAAGGGCGACACCGTGCGCGCCGGGCAGGTGCTCGGCGAGGTCGGCAACTCGGGCAACAGCACCGAGCCGCACCTGCACATCCACGCCGAACGCGACGGCGTCGGCCTCGACCTGGAGTTCGAGGGGGTCTCGGGCCCGCTGTGCCGGGGCCGGACCGTCCGCTCGTAGACCACACCACGCCCTTCATCACGACAGGCAGCCCTCCGGCCCGCACGGACGACATGCCCGGCCCCGGGCCGCCTCGTCACGTCCTGCGCGTCCTCGGCACCCCCTCACCAGAAGGTCTTCACCCGTGCCCTTCCATGCCCCCATACGCCCGCTGCGCCGTCTGCGCGGCTCGGTGGTCGCGGCTTCCTGTGCCGCCCTGCTGTGCACCGCCGGGTTCCTGCCCACCGCCCACGCCGCCGACCGGCATCCGCTCATGGGATCCCGGCCCGCCTACGCGACACCGGCCGCCGACGCGGGACCAGTGCCCGGCGACCGGCGCGTCAGTGCACGGCTCTACCTCAACTCCCGTGACCCGCGGGGCCTGGCGGCGTTCCTGCGCGATGTCACCGACCCCCGCAGCCCGCATTACCGGCACTTCCTCACCCCCGCGCAGTACCAGCGCCGCTTCGGCCCGGCCGACCGTCAGATCCAGACCGTCACGGCATGGCTGGCCAGGTCCGGATTCACCGTCACCGGCCGCACCCTCCACTACCTGCGGATCGGGGGCCCAGCCCGCGCCGTCCGGCAGGCCTTCGGCACGAGCCTGCATCGCTACCGCACCGGACGCGACACCATCGACGCCCCCTCGGCCGACCTCAGCGTGCCCGCCTCCCTCGGCTCCGCCGTGCTCGGTGTCACCGGCCTTTCCCTCCCCGGCGCGGCCCGCCCGCTGTCCACCCCGGCGCCCGCCCCCGACGTAGCCGCCGACGGTGCCGTCTGCTCCGGCCACTTCGGGCAGAAGCCCGCCACGAACTTGCCTGAGGCATACGGCAGGATCTCCACCTACGCGCCCTGCCCCTACACCCCCGCCCAGCTGCGCCACGCCTACGGCGCGGGCGGCAGGGGCAGCGCCACCGGCCGCGGCGCCACCGTCGCCGTCGTCGACGCCTACGGATCGCCGGACATGGCGGCCGACACGGCCCGCTACGCCCGCGCCACCGGCGACCGTCCTTTCCGGCCGGGCCAGTACCGCGAGCAGGTCACCCCTTCCCAGTGGCAGATCGGCGACGCGTGCGCGCCTCCGCGCACCTGGGCCGGCGAACAGGCTCTCGACATCGATCTCGCCCACGGCCTCGCCCCGGACGCGAACGTCCTCTACGTCGGCGCGAACTCCTGCCTCGACAACGACCTGATGAACGCCGAGTCGTACGTCATCGACGGCCGCCGGGCGGACGTCATCTCGAACTCCTGGGCCGAGATCATCCACTCCGACCCGGGACATCTCACCCCTGCCCTGGTCGCCGCGTGGAACCTGCTGTTCCAACAGGCCGCCGCCGAAGGCATCGGGGTCTACTTCGCGGCGGGTGACTGCGGCGACTCCTCGCCCCAGGCAGCTCAGACCGGCGTCAACTGCGACCCGAAGACCACCCGTGCCCAGGCCGACTTCCCCAGCGGCTCCCCGTGGGTCACCTCGGTCGGCGGCACCACGCTCGCCCTGGACCGGCACGGCGACTACGCCTGGGAGACCAGCATGGGCGACGAGGTGTCCATCCGCACCGGCAACGGCAAGGGACCCTGGGGACCCGTCCCCGGCGTCTTCGCCTTCGGCGGCGGAGGAGGCGCGAGCGACTTCCCGCAGCCCTGGTACCAGCGCGACCGCGGCACCGGCGACACCGGGCACCGCACGACACCCGACGTCGCGATGGAGGGTGACGGGGCACTGCCCGTACTGGTCGGGTTCACCGACGCCGGAACCTTCCACCTCATCGGATTCGGCGGCACATCGGCGGCGACCCCCGCCTTCGCCGCCTTGCAGGCCGACGCGGAACAAGCCTCCGGGCACCGGATCGGCTTCGCCAACCCGCTCCTGTACGCACTCTCCGGTTCCCGCAGCCAGGTGTTCCACGACGTCACCGACCGGTCCGCGAACGCCGGATCCTCGCCCCTCACGGTGGTCCGCGACGAGGGCCCCGACACCGACACCTCCACCGGCGCCCAGCGCTACATCCTCTACACGCTCGGCCATGACTTCGGCCTGCCCGCGCACCGCGGCTACGACGAGGCCACGGGCCTGGGCTCCCCCGCCCCGGGATACCTGCGCTGGTTCCAGCACACCAAGGGCGCCCTGCGGTGACCGCCGACGCCATCGTCGTGGGAGCGGGGCCGAACGGCCTCGCAGGCGCCGTCACGCTCGCCCAGGCGGGCCTTTCCGTGACCGTCCTCGAAGCCGCCGCCACCATCGGCGGCGGGACACGCAGCGGCGAGGTCACCGTGCCCGGCCTGCTCCACGACCACTGCGCCGCGGTGCATCCCATGGCCGTCGCATCGCCCTACCTGCGCACTCTCGGCCTCCAACGCCACGGACTGCGCTGGGAGCACGCCGAGACCGCCCTCGCCCACCCCCTCGACGGCGGCCACGCGGCCGTGCTCCAGCGCGATCTGGCCGTGACCGTGCGGGGTCTCGGCGTCGACGGCCCGGCCTGGCGTCGTCTCTTCTCACCCCTGACCGCCCACTACGACGCCCTGAGCGAAGACCTCATGCGCCCCTTGGCGCGGCTGCCCCGTCACCCCGTCCTGACGGGCAGGTTCGGGCTTCTGGCGGCCCAACCTACGCAGTGGACCCTGCACCGATGGCGGGGCCAAGCGGCCCGTGCCCTGTTCGCAGGGATCGCCGCCCACGCGCTGCAGCCGCTCGCCGCCCCGGGCGGCTCCGCCATCGGACTCATGCTCACCGCCGCCGCGCACCGGCACGGCTGGCCCGTCGCCCGTGGGGGCTCTCAAGCCATCGCCCACGCGCTCGCCGCCCGTCTCGTTGAACTCGGCGGCACCATCGAAACGGGCACCCCCGTTCGTTCCCTGCGAGACCTTCCCCCCGCCCGCACGATCCTGCTCGACCTGGCTCCCCGCGCGGCAGCGCGGGTGTGCGGTCCGCGTCTTCCCGCCCGCATCCGACGCGCCTACACCTGCTACCGGCACGGGCTCGCCGCGTACAAGGTCGACCTGGCGGTGGAGGGAGGCGTGCCATGGCGTGCCGAGGCGTGCCGCAAGGCGGGCACCGTCCACCTCGGCGGAACCGCAGAGGAGATCACGGAGGCCGAACAGGCGGCGTCCCGCGGACGGATGCCCCGGTGCCCCTTCGTTCTGGTCGCCCAGCAGTACCTCGCCGACCCCGGGCGTTCGGCCGGCGACATCCACCCCGTCTGGGCATATGCGCACGCCCCACACGGCTACGACGGCGACGCGACGGCCGCCGTCCTGGACCGGATCGAGCAGTACGCCCCTGGACTGCGCGACCGCGTCGTCGGCCTGTCCACCCGCTCCCCGGTCCAGCTGGAGGCGTACAACCCCAACTACGTCGGCGGAGACATCCTCACCGGCGCCCACTCCCTCGCCTCGCTCGCATTCCGCCCACGCCCTGCCCTCGACCCGTACGCAACTGGCATCCCCGGCGTCTACCTGTGCTCGGCGGCGACGCCACCGGGCGCGGGCGTGCACGGCATGTGCGGCCACAACGCCGCGAGATCGGCACTGCGAGAACTTGGCTTGACCGTGGCCGCGCCGGCCTACCCGTCGCCCTGAGAGGCCGATTCGCCGCACTGAGCGACTCTGTCTGGGATCTTGAGAACCCTCTACGGCATCGGCCGGGAGACATGAATCCGGCTGATCGGCGCCCGCCGCGAATACCGCCTGGCGGGCATAGCCGCGGCTGAGCTGGATGCGCTGTCCGACGACCATGAAGCTGCCGACGCTGCCAACGGTCCGTTCGGCGATCTGCTCGGCGATCTGCTCGGCAGGCGGGGCAACAGCGGTGGCAGGCCGGTCAGACGGCCACCTTGCAGCCGCCCACAGCAGGGATGCCGTGGTCGCCCTGCCACGAACGGAGTTCACCGAACCGTTGGCACGTGTTTGTGTCAACTGATAGATCAACTGCCTAACGTGCGTTGGCTACTCCCGCCGTGGAAGGACACCGCACATGAGACGCGTCACCAAGATCTCCTCCGCAGCTGTCGGCCTGGCCGTCCTCGCGGTCACCGGCACCGCCGTCGCCGCCGCGAACCAGAGCGACAACGACTGGCCCTACGCCCACCACAGCGCGGCCTCGTACACCCTGGCGGCTGTCGGCGACATCGCCTGCGAGCCCGACGACGCCGAGAACGCCGCCACCCCGGCGTCGCTCAAGTGCGGCAGTCCCACCCTGGGCGGCATGAGCGCCGAGTTCGCCACCGCCAAGCAGGCCACGGACATGCACCCCGATGCCGTGGCACTGCTGGGCGACGAGCAGTACCAGGTCGGCAAGCTGACCGACTTCGAGCGGTCCTTCGAGCAGGCATGGGGCGGCCTGAGGATGCTCGAACGTCCGGCGCCGGGCAACCACGAGTACTACCCGTACACCAAGAAGGACGACAACGAGGCCGGGCAGAACGGTGCCGGATACTTCGGCTACTTCAACGGCCACGACCAGGTCGGCACGCCGGAGACCCAGGGCCAGGCCGGCGACGACACCGCCGACAAGCAGGGGTGGTACTCCTACAACCTCGGCAACTGGCACATCATCTCGCTCAACGCCGAGTGCAATTCCGACGCGTTCAAACACGACTGCTCCACGACGGACAGCGGCCTCCTCGGCCAGGAGACCCAGTGGCTCTCGAACGACCTGGCCGCCAACAAGCGTCAGTGCACGATCGCGTACTGGCACCAGGCGACCTTCAGCGCCACGACGGCCTCGACCGCCACGGTGCCGGCGTCCGCGCCGGGCGCCGGCGGCGCCGAGGGTGCAGCGACCGACGCGTGGTGGAAGCTCCTCTACCAGCACCACGCCACGCTCATCCTCAACGGTCACGAGCACGCATACGCCCGGCTGCGCCCGATGAACCCGGACGGCCAGTACGACCCGACCCACGGCATCCCGGAGTTCATCGTCGGCTCCGGCGGCGAGGCCCTCGACACCCTCGCCGGCTCGCCCGGCAACTACGACAACCCCAACGTGGTCACCGCCCAGGCCAGCGCCTTCGGCGTCATGAAGCTCACCCTCAAGTCCAACAGCTACAGCTGGGACTACAAGCCCGTCCTGCCCGGCCCCGGCTTCGACTCCACAGCGCTGCAGTACAGCGACTCCGGCAGCGGCACCTGCAACTGAGGCCCCAGCCTTCCTTCATCTGAGGCGCGGGCCACGATCGAGATCAGCTCTGCGACAGCCGTTGAAGCCACAACGTCAAGCATCAACCGAGACAAGACAACGATCTGGTCCCAGGTGATGCTTGACGGTGGGCCTAGACAACGTAGGGAGCCCCGTAGGGCTTGTTCGCTTTCACGTTACGGACCGGGACGTCGGTCGTGCGCCGGATCACTCGGACCTGGCCGTCCAGCTCGACGGTGATCGTCGTGTCCGAGACATGCACGGTCACGGTCTGGCCTGCGTAGGGGCGACCGAGGGAGACGACCTGGCGGCAGACCATGCCCGTGCCCACCGCGCTGACCCGCCGCTGCACACGCACAGGCTCGACGCCTGGACGCGGCGGCGGGCCAGCTGGCCTCAGGCCCCGCAGTCGGCGGATTTCTTCGCTGGTCAGCGGGTTGGGCCGCGCCCGCAGCAGCTCCCGCGAGGACAGGTCGAAGAACGACAGCGTCTCGTCGTCGATGCGGATGCCCACCTGGCGGCCTCCCAGGACGTCCGCCGCCAGCACCTGGTGCCCGCCCTGGCCCACCAGGCCGCTGTTGTCACCACCCGGTCCACCTCGAACGCGGCCCCGTCGCCGGCCGGAAGCGGGGTCGGTCCGGCTGCGCGTCCTCCCCGGGCAGCCAGCCGTCCCAGATCCGTCACCGACAGGTGCGAGCGCACGGTCTTGATCCGTGCTCCCGCGATCAGCAGGTGGATCACCGAGGTTTCGGCCCAGAAGGTAACCGTCAGTCCTGAACGGGCCGGTCCGAGCCAGAACCGCTTGCCTGCGACCTGCAGATTCCCACTCGCAGGCACCACACGCTCACCAGACCGCGGTGCTCCAACTGGAGAACGAGGACGGTTGGCCTTTGTTTTTCTAGCGAGCCAATAGAGCCTCGATGCCAGTACTCAACGCACGTCAGGCAGACCTGAATTCCTTAGCGTCACTCCACTCCCAGAAAGCCGTTCCATTCTGGATTTCCTGAACAGAGTCGAAGACCGGCTGCATCACCGCGACGTCTGGGACATCGATCGCGACATGGCGATCACCGTTCCACTCACTCAAGAGTCCTGCAGACTCCACGGCCCTGCGCAGCGCAGATCGACTGTCCGTCAAGGGCCGAGGCTCAGCGAAGAGAACCCGAAGGACACGACGACCCGACTTCTTAACGACCCGATTGACGGTTTCCGATTCACCCTTCTCCACCACGTCGCCTAGCGCCAGGCCGTAGGCGTAGAAGGGGATACAACAAACCTCATAGCTGCCCTCAACCCCGACTTCGCGAAGCCAAAGCTGCTCAAGCATCCCCGGAAGGTCGAAAGCGTCGAGCCCGACGAGTGGATCCACTCCAACGAACCCGCCCACGAAGCGATCATCAGCCCCGATCTCTTCGATGCCGCCCGCACCGTGCGCACACAGCGCGCCCGCAACCAAGGGCGGCAGGAGCGCGCCGGCAAGCGAGGCGGGCGCCCCTACGCTCTGCGCGGCCGGGTCCGCTGCAGCCTGTGCGGACGCAAGATGCAGCCCGCCACCATCCGCAGCCGCGTCTACTACCGCTGCGAGTTCAAAGAGGAAGAAGCCGCCCTCTACCCCCACCTGACCCACCCCGCACCGTCTACCCGCGCGAAGACATCGTGTGCCAGGCCCTGGATCAGTGGATCGCCCGCGCCTTCGCCCCCGACCGGCTCACCGCCACCATCGAAGCGCTCACCCACGCCAGCGCCGCAGCAAGCAGCGCACAGTTCCAGACCCCCGAACAGGCCCAGGCACGCCAGGCAATCAAGGAATGCGAGCGGCGGCTCGCCCGCTACCAAGCAACCCTCGACGCAGGAGCCGACCCCGCCGTCGTCACCCAGTGGATCAACGAGGCCCAGCGGGACAAGGACGCGGCGCAGAAGAAGCTCGACGCGCACCCCGCCGTCCCCCGGAAGAAGCAAACCCCGCTCGACGCGCAACAGATCCGGCAGATCACTGAGAGTCTTGGAGATATTGCACAGCACATCCAGACTGCCGCCGTGGAGAAGAGAGGTCCGCTCTACGACGCCCTGGGCATCACCATCAGCTACGAACACGCAACGAGGACCGCGACCGTAAGGTCGAGGCCCTCGTCACCGTATCGTCAATCGTTGTGTCCGAGGGGGGAGTTGCTCATCGACGATACGGTCCTGGTCGGGCAAGGGAGTGTCCGGTTGCGAGACCTACTGAATGGCCCCCGTCTCGTGAAAAGGGCCTGACTCACGTACCGGTCGGCGAGACAGCGGCCGGACCAGTCGGCGTGCTCGCGGTGACCGGGCGCGCCGCTCTGCTCCAACGTTCGTCCGCTGGGGGTGCCTGCCCGCGCGACCGTCGGCGCGCTGGTGTCTGGCTCCAGGTCCTGACCGAGATCAAGGATCGCGGCGTCGAGGACGTGTGAATGGTCGTCTACGACGGGCTCGAGGGCCTGCCCTACTCCACCTCGGCGGTCCGGCCCCAGGCTGGTCACCCAGACCACGGAGGTTGACAGGGGGAGTCTGTGTCGTCCACCTGATCCGGGCGTCGTTCCGCTACGTGGGCCGCCAGGACTGGGGCACGATCTCCCGCGCACTCAAGCCGGTCCACACGGCTCCGACAGCGAGCGCGGCAGAAGACCTCGGGCGCCAAGCAACTGCGCGACTCCTGCACCCGCCGCACCGGCGGCCTCCTGCCGGGGCGTCGGCTGTGATGACCCGCCTGGTGCCGGGGGTGGTGTCGGCCTTGGTCGTATTCTCACCCTCCGCTGAACTTCGCCTTTCATGCCTCTGAACTTCGCCTTTCATGCCGCGGTTACCTTCCCAGCAGAGTCAAGGTCAGCGCGCTTCAATCAGGAGACCGGTGTGGTGAGGCGAGGCAATATAGGCGGCAGGGTCTACGCCCCCCTGAACTGCGTGCTCCTGGCCCTGTCCGTAGGCGGCTGCGGCATGAGCGGTGGCAACGCAACTGGTCCGGCGTCCGCCTCCGTCGGCGGCACGCCCGGGACCGCGTCGCACGTCACGGCTGAGGCTGCCGCCTGGCAGAAGTGGGGCCTGACACCGCTGCCCGCGGCGCCCAAGCCCCCGGCGGACAAACCCATCAAGCTGTCCGCGACCGGCCCGGTTCCGGTGTTAGCCCACGTACCGACTTCCCAGAAGGTCGTCTTCATCACCGTCGACGACGGACTGGAGAAGGACCCCAAGTTCATCGCGATGATGCGGGACCTGAAAATCCCGATCACGATGTTCCTGATGAACGACGCCATCAAGTCGGACTACGGGTACTTCAAGCCACTGCAGGCGATGGGCAATCACATCCAGAACCACACCCTGCACCATCCCGCGATGAACACCATCCCGCTGGTCCGCCAGAAGCAAGAGGTGTGCGGCGACCAGAGGATCCTCACCCAGCAGTTCGGCACCGCCCCGTTCCTCTTCCGGCCGCCCTACGGGGCGTACAACAACAACACCAAGATCGCGGTGGGGGATTGCGGGCCGCGAGCGATCGTCTGGTGGCGCGAATCCATGCAGGTGCGCCGTATGCAGTACCAGGACCCGGGCAAGAAGCTGCGTCCCGGCGACATCATCCTCGCCCACTTCCGCGGGCCTGCGGAGCTCAAGGGCACCACCATGACGGAGATGTTCGCAAATCTGCTCAAGCTCATCCGGGAACAGGGTTTCGCGGTGGCTCGCCTGGAGGACTACATCCAGCCGCCGGCCGGACACTGAACCGCCCAGAAATCAGTGTGCTTCACAGCCGTTGCACGCTTTCGGCCTCGGGGCGCGGGCCACACAGTATGCGCCGCGGCCGGCTGGATCGAGTCGGAACCCCGGCCGATATTTGCTCATCTATCTGACAGACAACGCATCTCGTAGTTCTGCGAGAGACCTTGAACCCGTCAGGTCATCCGAGGAAAGCCCCGGGCAAGCCCCCACAACGAAGCGCGGGCGGAGGCCGGGCGGAGAGCGCAGGCAGGTAACAGCTCATGGGTCTCACGAGCAACAAAGTGCTGATGCTGGCGATGGTCATCGCCGTCGCCCTGTTCTTCGGCACGGTCTGGCTGTGGCCGGGACTGGCCCGGCAGAACTGGCGGGCCGTCAGCGGACGGGTCGGGCTGCTGCTCGGCACCCAGCTGGCGCTCTTCGCCACGGTGGGACTCGCCGCAAACCAGGCGTTCGGCTTCTACGCCAGCTGGGCCGACCTGTTCGGCCAGGAAACCGGCCAGGGAGTGGTCGTCGACCATATAGCGGAGGGCGGTAACAGCTCCGTCCAAGTGGTCTCCACCTCCCGCGTCCTCGGCGCGAGCAGCGCGCTGCCGCAGATGGCCGGGCAGATCCAGAAAGTCGACATCATCGGCCGTACGACCCACCTCGCCACGCCGGCATTCGTGTACCTGCCCCCCGAGTACTTCCAGCCGCAAAACCGCGCACACAAGTTCCCGGTGTCCGTCGTGCTCACGGGTTACCCGGGCACGGCCCAGGCGCTGGTGGACAAGCTGCACTACCCGAGCACGGCGCAGCAGCTGGCCAGGAACGGGAAGATGCAGCCGATGATTCTGGTGATGCTGCGGCCGACCGTGGCGCCACCGCGGGACACCGAGTGCGTCGACGTTCCCGGTGGCCCGCAGACCGAGACCTTCTTCGCCAAGGATCTGCGCGATGCGGTAGTGGCCCGCTACCGGGTCGACAAGACGCCCGCCAGCTGGGGCATCGTCGGCGATTCGACCGGCGGCTACTGCGCGCTGAAGATCGCCGTGCACTACCCGAGGGCGTACGCGGCCGCTGCCGGACTGTCGCCGTACTACAAGGCGCCGATCGACCCCACCACCGGCGACCTGTTCCGCGGCAACAAGAACCTGCAGAATCGCGCCGACCTCTTCTGGGCGCTCAAGCACCTGCCCGCGCCCGAGACGTCGCTGCTCGTCACCACGAGCAAGGTCGGTGAACACAACTACAAGGACACGCTCAAGTTCATCAAGAGCGTGCAGGACACGAACGTGACCAGGATTTCGTCGATCATCCTTCCCAGCGGCGGGCACAACTTCAACACCTGGAAGCGGGAGATCCCGCCGATGCTGCAGTGGATGAGCGAGCGGCTGGTCGCACACTGAGCCACCGGTGCCGGACGCCCCGTGAAGCCGGTGATGTGGCCAGCCGCGAACGGCCCTGCAGGCGCTCGAACGCCAGGCGTCCAACCTCCCACACGACGAGTTCGCCGTCGAGCGCAGTGCGGTCGGGAAGCCGCATGCCGACGGCAGAGACCCAACGAGATTACGCCCTCCTGGTCACCGCCAGACGCAGAGCTGAGGCTTCTTGTCGTCGTGGTCGTCGTGGTGTCGCATCCACAAGGCGACGTCGATGACCCGAAGCACACTGACGGTTTCCGGCAGGCTGGCGGTGGAGCGCATGTCACGGAAGATGTGGTGGAGAGCTTGATCGTCGGTGCATAGCGCGGTGTGCAGGGTGTGCCACCAGGAGGCGGGGTGAGCGGCGGTACACCCGACGATGTCGTCGTAGACGGGCAGCAGCCGTGGGCGCTTACGGGCGAGCAGTTTGGCTACCCTGGTCGCCCCAGACCGTACTGTGCGCGAAGCAGGTCATACGCCTTGTGGGCCGGGGATCCGTGGAGTAACGGGGAGACGTCGGCGTCGGCCAGATCCAGGTCCGTCGGGATGTCGCCAAGCAGGCTCGACAACTGGGAGCCGAGGCTGCCTTCAAGCAGATCCGCTCGGAGGGTTCCCGACGTCGGCGGCCCGTAGGTGCCCATCTGCTGGGCTTCGCAGACATCGCCGCCGAACTTCGACGAGGCGTTGCGGGCTGGTGCGCTGCACGGAGCTGCTGTGGTTGCCTCCGCTGGAAGTGGTGGTGCCACCACCGCCACCACCGCCACCGCCGCCTCCGCTGCTGGGAGGTGAGGACTGGTGCGTGCCAGTGCCTGTGGGGCAGTCGGGTTGTAACCATCGCCGCAGATGAGGCGCAGGCCGGTGGGGTCGCTGCCGGTGCTGGGGTTGTCGCACGACATCCTTTTTGCAGTGGTCGAAACCAGGAGTGTCGACAAAGAAGCCGTCGTTGTCGAGTATGCGCCAGTCAGGAACGGGATAACCCCGGAAGGCCCCACTGTTCTGGTCCGCTGGAAGATCGGCTCGGCCGCATTTTTCGTGAGTGGACAGTCCCCCGGGCTGCTGCCCGACATCTGCCAACATTCCGAAAGCGGTGTTGCCGCCGGACACGACGTCGGTGTAGAGCTGGGCGCATTGCGACCCGTCCGTCACCTTGTCGGGCGACTGGGGGAACCCGCCCGATTCGTGAGTGGACGCCATGGCGTACTCGTCACAACTGGTGGTTCCGACCGATGCGGGGACCTTGTGCGGATTCCACTTCTTCTTGCAGATGGGATTACTCTCGAGGTTGCCCAGCCGATCGACGCGATACTCAGGGCGGAGGTTCGTCTCAAGGTGGCCGTGACCCTGCTGTCGGCTTGCGGAGATCGCGTCCACCCGTATCTCGGCCTGAGCCTCTGAGCGGGCAGACCAGCACTCGCTCGTCGCCCGCGCGTTCCACCCCGTGCCATCGCCCCCTGTCGACCACGCTCGAAAGCCGTTCGTGACCAGGTCGATGGATGTCGCTTCGCATGACTGCCCGGGAGGCCGAGGGCGAGCGTAGGGCGAGACCAGACCTTTGTCTCAGCGCCTGGCCGCGGCCCTGACAGCAGCCATGTCCTCGCCGGTCAGTTCCGCGACGCGGTCGGGCGGGAGGCCTGCGGCCAGCGCCCGAGCGAGCAGTCCCTCGCGGTCGTGGGCGCAGTCACGGTATGCCAGAAGTTCGGCCTCGATCGCAGTCAGGGCTTCAGGAGCCGTGCGGTGGCGCAGGCGGCTCAGTTCCTCGTCGGCCAGCGGAACCGGCAGCCGCTCCGCCTTTGCCGGGATGGCCCCGGTGTCCTCGGGTGCCACGAGCCGTAGCCGGGGGGACGTCTCCGACGCATGGTGCGCGTCGAGCCAGGCACGCACGGCGGGGGTCTCCATGCAGGCGAGTGATCCCACTGCGGACGGCGGCACGCCGGGCGTCTCGGTCGCTTCGTCCACGAGAAACAGGTACGCGTCATCGGTCATGGCACACTCCTCGTCCCCGGTTCCTGGCCGGTGGTGTCCCATTACCCCGTTTACCGTCGCACAGCCACAGACATCGTGCCGGTTGCCGCCCATCGGATCGACACGTGGGCTGTGGCCATCCTGCGTGCCTCACCGCACAAGCCGGAGGGACGCGTGCCCGGTCGGTGCAGGCCGATGCCAGTGTTCCCGGGGTCGCTCGTCAGGCGTGCGCCATCGGTCGACCGGGGTGGGACCGCTTTGGCCGTCGGCGGGCCGCCCTGTCGTGGGACGAGTCGTGGTCCTTTTCCAGTGGGGGTGCTCAGGCACGCCGCTCCCGGTCGCCGGCGTGGGCTCGGCGCTCCCGGGCGAGCGTGAGCACGGCTCGCAGGTGTGGTACCTCACTGCACGGCACCTGGATACGCCTCCACGTGCCGTGCAGGGCGACGATGACGAAAGAACGATCCTCCGCAGACACCTCGCGGACGGTGCTCCATGGGTGCACCTCACCGTCGACAGCCAGCCCGGCGGTGTCGAGGGTGAACCGGCCATGGACGAGCGTCTCCCCGCGTTCGCGGGCCGACCGGGCACGCAGCAGCTCTTCCTCGAAGAGCAAACGAGCGACCTGCTCCACATCTTGCGCAGTCAGGCGCAGCAGTTGGTGTCCCTCGCGGTCGCGCAGGATCAGCCTGAGTCGGTCGTGCGAGTTCGACCCGGACTCCGTGAACTCGAAGGGCAGTACCTCACTCCAGGGGTACGGCACCACATCACCACGGTCGCCGGTCGCCGGTCGCCGGTCGCCGGGATCATCCCGTGCTCGTAGCAGTGGAACTGGGCCGACGTGGCACGGGCGCGCCGGTGAGCGGCGACGACCACGACCACGGCGACGCCCAGCCGCGCCACGCCCGCACGCCACTCCCCCGAACCGCCCTGGTGAATGAGCACGGCCCTCACCGTGGCAAGCAGCGACGAGAACACGGCTGCGACGAAACCGACCAACGCACCTGGCGATGCGATCGACTTGATGTGAGCGCCGAAGCTTCGGTCCGCGGCGATCCGCTGCACCTGAGATGGAAAATCCGCCGACTCTCCCCTGCTCGGCTGCAGGGGTGCCTCACGGCGTTCTCACCTTCTCGCACCACTGCGGGGTGTCCGCTGACGGCATGGCCCCGGTGTTCTGGAAGAGGACCCTCGTCCTCGAGGTGCGGGAAGTGTCCTCTGTGCCGGCTGGATGGCGCTGCCGAACGCCCACAGTGCAGCCACCGGCGACGCCCCCCCCTTCGATCGCCCGACGGCCGGACTCGGATCCACCCCCCGAGTGCAGCGCCCCGAGTAGAGCGACCTCGGGCAAGAACTTCCCGTAGCCGTCGGCGGCGGTGAGTACTCCTGCTCCAGGTCTGCCCGGCAGGCCGCTGTCTGGCCGCTGCACCGCGTGCCGCGCGGCCGGACGGGGCACCGATGGGGGCGCCACGGCCGCGGCGCCGATGAGTAATCAACGCAGACGGTGAGGGTAGGCGGTAGTGACCCCAACCGGACGCAACGAAAGTGGTGCCCTGCCATGGCTGAGACACAGGACGTCGTCGAGCTCATCCTTCAGGACCACCGGCGCATGGAGGACCTCTTCCGCCTGATGCGCAGCGTCGAAGCCGACCGGTCCGCCGCGCTGTCGGAGTTCGCGGACCTGCTGATCGCCCACGCGCTGGCCGAGGAGGCCAAGGTCTATCCCGCCCTGAAGAGGTATAAGAACATCGACGACGACGAGGTCGAGCACGGCGAGCACGAGCACGACGAGGGCAACAAGGCCCTCCTGGACCTCTTGGAGGTGGAGGAGGTCGGCTCCGAGGAATGGGACTCCAAGCTGGAGGAACTGGTGCAGGCCGTCACCCACCACGCCGACGAGGAAGAGCGCACCATCCTCAACGGCGCGCGCGAGAACGTGGCGACGGAGCGGCGTGAGGAACTGGGAGCGGCGTTTTGGGAGGAGCGCGAGCTTCAGCTGAAGGCCGGCTGCGGCTCGGTCGACAACGTCCGCCGCATCGTCAATTCCTGACCTCGCCGATTGCCGGGCGTCCTGCGCCGGGGGCTGGGTCCGGGCCGGGGTCCGGCTGCACGGGCCCCGGCCCGGCGCACGCCGCCTCCAGCTGCCGCGAACGCCCGCATGCAGCGCGGCGACGTGGGCACTCGGTGATCAGGGTCCCGGGTCGTGTCCTGCGGCGTGGTGTAGGGGATCAAGCGCTATGCGTTCCGGTTCGAGACCCATAGCGATCTGTGCGGAGGCGAAAGCCCACGAAGCGTGCCGGTAAGGCGAGTTGGACATCCGATCGGGCGGTACCACCATCCTTGGCCTGCGTATTCCGGTGTCTTGATCCCCTACATCACTTGGCGGGACGCCATCCAGTCCCGATGTCGGGAGTCACAAGAGGAGATGTGCGTGCACAAGAAGAAGTGGATCACTGGTGACGCGCGTGAGGAGCTCGCCGAAGTCCTGGCCAGGGAGTACGAGGAGGGGCGCTCGATCCGTGCCATAGCGCAGGCACATGGCCGGTCATACGGCTTCGTCCATCGTGTGCTCACCGAAGCGGGCGTACCGCTGCGGCCGAGGAGCAGCAGCGGCCAGGCGAATGCCCCGACCGCCTCGCCCTCGTAAAGTCACTGCCGGTGAGGACCTCGCCCAGTGCACGGAGGGGGGCCGCGGAGGGACGCTGCGTCTTGTCGCCGCACCGCAGCCTGCCCGCGGCAACCCAGCTGCAGCACGGCCGCGAGCTCCGTTCTTCTGCTTTGATCCCTGTGAGGCTGCTGTTCGTGAGGAGGGCGGTGACGTCAGCGGGCGTCCGGACCTGGCTGTCGAGGGTGTAATGGTGTAGCCGTGGTCGGCAAGGAGGCGCTGGACTCGGCGAATGGCCCTGGTGAGGGTGCTGCCGTTGGCTCCGAAGAGCTGGGCGAGCAGTTCTCGGGTGCCGAGTTTGCGCAGGTAGAGCACGGCGGCCATCGTCGAACAGATCACCGACCGCCCGCACACCTATCGCGCAGCGTCCCAGGAGCCGACCGCACAGTCCCACCGCAAGCCGAGACGTGCCGTGCCGGTTCCAGCCAGCGCGAGGAATCGGCATGGCAGCTTGCATCGTCAGCGTTCGACCACCGATCTTCACCCGTTCGGGTCAACTTGATGTGTCTCGGTTCGTCCTGCCCCCCCTGTCCGGGCATGTCCACGGAAAGGCCGGGCACGAGGGCTGCGGGAAGGCGCCCATGATGACAGCGTCGCAACAGACGGTCGGGCACACCCATGATCCGCTGCGGCCCAGGCTCTCGTAGCGGACTGGGCCCGCAGCTGGACTCCCTGCTCCTCCCCTGCTGGCATGTCGCCCGCCAGTGGTACGCGGTTTGCGTTCTACGGCCGGGTGTCGACCGAGGATCATCAGGACCCGGACCCGTCACGGGCCTGGCAAATGTTGCGCGCCCAGGCTTTGGTGTCCCGACACGGACGGATCGTCGCGGAGTTCTTCGACACCGGGCGCAGCCGCACCATCCCCTGGGCGCGCCGACCTGAGGCGGCGGCCCTGCTCGCCGCGATGGCCGACCCCGACCCGGACTTCGACGCACTCGTCATCGGCTCCAGTGAACGCGCCTTCTACCGTCCGAATGTCAACGGATTGCGCCCTTCGAAAAACGGGGGCGAATGGAATTTTGATTTCCTTTCTAGTATCTTCGGGCAAGCTCTCCGACGCATCCATGTGTTCAGGCATAATAAATGTTGTTCGGTCAAGTAGGCCGCGGTCACGAAGCCAGGTCATTTCCCGCTGAACCCATCGGGTCGCCTCTGGGGCGATGAATATATAAGTTGCAGAGTCGGCGAGTTGAGCAAAGATGGCCTTCCACTGATCATCGGGCCGCTCTTCGATTCGGGTGACTCCGGGCCCAGGAATCTGACGACCAGGGCCACAATCGGAATGCGTCCCTCGCATCGGAATATTACCGACCCAAGGTTCCATAAGATCATCCGGGTCCGGTTCATATACCAGCGTGCACGGCGACTGCGCCAACATTCCGTCAGTTACCGTGAAGGACCTTAGATAGAGGTCAAATGACTCAACCGGGCGACCGCTGGAAACGGCTTCTTTGATAGACCTTGCCCGACTACCACGTCACCGGCAGTTGCTCGCCGTCACTGAGCAGGCCGAGGGCGATGCCGTCTCCGAGGCGCCGGACCACCGCGTCGACACGGGGTTCGGCCGCGAGGGAGGCGAAGACCATGCGGCGGGCGGCCCTCGACAGCGGCTGGGGGTTCACGGAGCCATCCCATCACAGGCAATCACGAATCGGACTCATGTCTGGCCAGCCATTGCCATATGACCTATGGGTTCATAGGTTTCGGAGCCATATCGCTCCCCGAAAGGTTCCCGCCCATGAGTGACGTCGTGTCACCGGACCAGGATGCCGCGGACGCCGCGCAACTCGCGGCGCTCGGCTACAAGCCCCGACTCACCCGGGCGCTCGGTCTCTGGTCCAACTTCGCCGTCGGCTTCACCTATCTCTCCCCACTGGTCGGCGTCTACTCGGTCTTCGACTACGGCCTGGCCACCGGCGGCCCGGCCTTCTTCTGGACCATCCCGGTGGTGCTGCTCGGACAGGGCCTGGTGCTGCTCACCTTCGCCGAGGTGGCCTCGCAGTACCCGCTGGCCGGCGGCATCTACCAGTGGGCCAAGCGCCTGGTCGGGCCGAAGTACGCCTGGCTGTCCGGCTGGATGTACACCTGGGCGCTGCTAGTGACCATCGCTTCCGTCGCCTACCCGATCGCCACGTACGCGGGTCCGCTGCTGGGCTACCAGGTCAACCACTGGAGCACGGTGATCACCTGCGTGGTCGTCATCCTGTTCTCCGCCGTGATCAACCTGCTCGGCGTGCGGCGGCTCGCCTTCGTCGCCAACATCGGAGTCTTCGCGGAGGTCGCCGGCACCCTCGTGCTCGGCGGGTACCTGCTCTTCTTCCACCACAAGCAGCCCGTCAGCGTCGTCATGCATACCTTCGGCGCGGGTGGCAGCAGCGGCTACCTGGGCGCCTTCCTCGGCTCCTGCCTCTTCGCGGTGTGGATCTTCTACGGCTTCGAGGCCTGCGGCGACATCGCCGAGGAGGTGAAGGACCCCTCCCGCAAGGTCCCACGTGCGATGGGCATGACGCTGGGCGTCGGCGCGGTCGCGACCGTCGTCCTGACACTGGGTCTGATCCTGGCCGTGCCGGACTTCGGCGCGGTGATCAGCGGCAAGTCCGCAGACCCGCTGGGCGACGTGCTTGCCGCCTCGCTGGGCACCGCCGGCAGCAAGTTCGCACTCGCGCTCATCGTGGTCGGCTTCGTCTCCTGCACCCTGGCGATCCAGGCAGCGGCCACCCGACTCGTCTACTCCTACGCCCGCGACGGCGTGATCGTCGGCGCGAAGTGGCTCTCCAAGCTGCACCCGACCTTCCACATGCCCCCGGCCGCCACCGCCGTCACCGCCGTGATCCCCTCGGCCTTCGCCTTCCTGCCGTCGGCGACGGTCACGCGTATCATCACCTTCTCCGTCGTCGGCATCTACATCGGCTTCCAGTCGGTGGTGCTGGCCTCAATCATCGGCCGTTCAGGCGGCTGGAAGCCGGCCGGCGTGTTCACCCTGGGCCGCTGGGGCTGGGCCGTGAACATCGCGGCGCTGGCCTATGGCGTGACCGCGATCGTGGTGCTCTCGATCAAGACGCCGCCGAACGGCACCAGCTTCTTCGACCACTGGCTGGTGCCCATCTCGGTGGGCATCGTGGCGGCCCTCGGCGTGGTCTACCTGATGGTGTTCCGGCCCAAGGAGCAGATCAGGGAGGAGGACAGGTCCGAGAGCGCAGCCGAGGGCGCGGGCGAGGCCCCGGGCGCGACCGACCACTCGACCGCGCTCACGAACGGCTGACCGCCCTGATCGCCGCGGCCAGGGCCCGCGCACCCTGGCCCGGCGGGGGGCAGCAGCGCCCTCGCCTGTCCCCTCGCCACAACTTCCTCTGCCTCGGTGAGATGTTGCGACGATCAGTTGAATCCGCCCACTGAGTTGGCAGACCCCTGCTCAAGCATTCGCCGCGGCTCTGGCACTCTGAGCCTGCAACGTTGCGACGATCACGCGAATCCACCGTTAGAACCCGAGCGTCGCTACTGGTCCACTTTTCAGCCGTCGCCGACACTGTCGGTTGTTCCCTCGTGTAACTGATGATCCTGATGGTTCATGCCATGGCGACGACGGACCCACGCCGGACCGATCGTTGATCATGGTCCAGCCCGGGGCTGTTGCCCACGCGGTCCTGGGAGGCCAGCGAGCTCGCCTTCGCTGATCACATCCGTGGGCAACTGGAACGCGCCGTGCTGCCGCCTGGGGCCGCATCGCCTGCGGTGCGGGCGATCACAGCAAGCTGTGGTCGATCGTCTCGCGTAGGGCTCGTGCGGTAAGGGCCTGCAGGCGGATCGGTGCCTGAGTGCTGTCCTGTGCGATGAGTGCGTAGGTGCGCAGGCAGTCAAGCGCGGAGTGGATGTACCTATCCGCGGCCCTGCGGGCGAACACCATGCTGCTGGACCAACACACCCACCCACTGCTGCGGCGGCCCGCTACGCAGGGGTGCGTGTACCGGGTCAGCGCAGCACCGACAACCACGGTGCGGACCACCCTTGGCCACGCAGCAACCTGGCTATCTCCAACAGCGACGTCGAGCGTATGCCGACCGCTCGGTACCGTGCACCACGAGGGACGGCGGGTCAGTCGTCACCCAGCCGCGGAACGTCCCTGCCCCCGGCGGAGACTCGCTGATCAAGCCCGGCCGACATCCACAACGCTTGTGACCTGCCACACATTACCCCGCATGCCCGCATATGTCCGTTTTAGTTGATAGAATCATCAGAACAGATGACCTGATCCTTAGAGACGAAGCAGCACATGGCATTCACTTTCCGCAATCCTGCGTGTACGGCTCCGCGTGGCATGCAGGAGCCACACCTGATGCATCACCGAGCTAGGCCGTCACTCGTTCACTCGCGCACCTTGCCGCAACCACGATCCGTGCTGACAGTCGCCTTGCTGTTCATTCTGGCGATCACACTCATCGATCTTCAGGTACCTGGCTCCGTTCATCTCGGCGACTTGCTGATCATGGTGCCTGTACTCGCTTCCTGGTACGCGAGCTCCCGGGTGACCGGACTTGTCGGCGTCATGGCCGTGTCGGCTTTGATGGCCATCTACCTGGTCCGCCAAACGGTGAATCCGCCACAGGCGGCTGCCCTCATTGCGACCTCGGTGGCCGTCGTGATCGCCCGGTACCTGACGGAACATGGACAGCGAAAGCTGGTCCAGCTGCGCGCAGTCGCCGAGGCCGCGCAACGCGCCATACTGCCTCTCCTCCCCCACCGACTCGGCCCCCTTCGCCTGGCCTCGACGTACCTGGCGGCAGAGGATGAAGCACGCATCGGCGGAGACCTCTACGCCGCCGTGCGCACGCCCACGGGGACACGGTTGATCATCGGCGATGTTCGAGGCAAGGGCCTGGCGGCGGTCGGTATCGCTGCCCACACCATCAGCACGTTCCGCGACGCCGCACGCCGGCTGACCACGCTGCCGGAACTCGCCGCCTACCTGGATTCAAGTGTCCGCAGCAACGCATCCGAAGCAGTGAGCCCCGAACAGACCGAAGAGGCGTTCGTCACCGCCACTCTCCTCGAAATCCCCGACGCCGAGCCCCTCGTGCGGAGCGTCACCTGCGGACACCCCGCACCGCTACTCCTACGAGCGCACGACGTCGTGCCCCTGGAAGCCGGCCAACCCGCGCCCCCGCTGGGACTGGGCGCATTGACGCAAACCACCTATCACCTCGACACCTTCGCCCTAGGGGCCGAAGACACCCTCCTCCTCTACACCGACGGTGCCATCGAAGCCCGCAATACCGACGGCGAGTTCTACCCGCTCGCCAAACGACTCACCCACCAGAACCACCGCCATCCCACGGCACTCCTCAACCACCTCCGCGGCGACCTTCTCAACCACGTCGGCGGCCGACTCGACGACGACGCCGCCTTGGTCGCAATCCGACGTCAACCCGCTGACGGCATAGCGCCATCGGCTGACCAATCGAACCGTGACGAGTGCGGCGTCTCGATGTCCTTCGAATATGCGGTCACGCAGCACTTCTGACGTAGGGGAACGACCCAGCGCAGTAACAGGCCACTTCATTTGGAGCCTCTGCGGTAGCAGATGAGAGCAGCTGCGATCGCGGTGAAGGCCAGCAAGTGGTCGGGCTTGCGCTCGTAGCGACGGTGCAGGCGCCGGCAGCCGGTGAGCCAGGCGATGGTGCGTTCGACGACCCAGCGGTGTCGACCCAGGTGTGAGGAGTTCTCGATGCCGCGGCGGGCAATGCGAGGGCTGATGCCGCGCTTACGTAACCATCGCCGCAGGTGGGGGTAGTCGTAGCCCTTGTCCGCGTGCAGCTTGGCCGGGCGTCGGCGCCGTGGCCCACGTGGTGAGCGGACCGGCGGGATGCCGTGCAGGCTGGCTGTCATCGTCGACCGTGGCCCGAGACGGAACTGTTCCTCGATCGAGACCGGGCGCTGAAGAGAAGCGAGGGCATCAACCGCGTGATCCAGCTCGTCGCCCATGCCGCGTGCGGCTTCCGCAGCGCAGGGGAGCCAACGGCTATCGGGCGCGCTGCGTGACTCCTCGCCAAGCCCGCGGGCACCACCGCACCGCTCGACTTCGGCCTCGATTGCCGATGTGAGCCTCCCCTCATAGCGTGAAGAGAAAGTGACTGGCGATGGAACGCAGCAAGTCGTCGATAGTGCCGGAGGGACACGCTCGGCATCGTCAGGGAGACCAGCAGGCCGATCGCGCGAATGGCCCGGGAGGCTGCTGGATCAACGAGGGCACCCTGTGCAACCGGGGCAACGTGGATCGGCGGGCGCGTGAGGTCGATGGCCCGCTGACAAACCCCCGAGCAGGCCCAAGCCCGCCAGACGATCAAGGAGTGCGAGCGGCGCCTCGCCCGCTACCAGGCCGCCCTCGACTCCGGAGCCGACCCGGCCGTCGTCACCCAGTGGATCAACGACGCGCAACGCGACAGGGAAGCGACACAGAAGAAGCTCGACGCACTGCCCACCGTCACCCGGAAGAAGGAACCACCCTTCACGACGGACCAGATCCGGGAGATCACTGACAGGCTCGGAGACATCGCTCAACGTATCCAGGCCGCCGACGCCGAGAAGAAGGAGCCCCTCTACGAAGCCCTCGGCATCACGATCACCTACGAAAACGCAACGAGGACCGCGACCGTTAGGTCGAGGCCCTCGATTCCGTATCGTTATAGCGAGTGTCCGAGGGGGGACTTGAACCCCCACGCCCGATAAAGGGCACTAGCACCTCAAGCTAGCGCGTCTGCCATTCCGCCACCCGGACCAGGTGTCTGCCGCCTTGCGCGGCGTGTTCCCCGCGGCGACATGGACAACAATACCAAGGTTTCGGAGTGCGTTTCACCTGCGTATCCGTCCCCGACGCGGCGGCCCGGCACGGCCCGGCCGCCGCCCACGGCGGCTACACGCGGTGCAAGATCCCGCGTACGCACCGTGAGATTCACGAGAGACCTGCTCGCCGGTCAGCGGAGGGGGCACACCGCATGCCCGCCACGCCGTCGGAGACGGCGGGCCGGGGCGCCGGGTCACCCCTGTGGATCGCCACCTCCGTGGTCGGGCTCCGCATGCCCGCCACGCCGCCGGAGACGGCGGCCGACGAGGGGCCCGGGCGCCGGGTCACCCCTGTGGATCGCCACCTCCGCGGTCGGGCTCCGCATGCCGGCCCCCGGCGAAGGCCGGCTGGTGGTGGCGCGTCGACGGGCAGGTCCGCGGCGGTGGCCCGCTCCTGTGCGGCGGCCTTCCCGGCGGACGAACCCGTGTGATCAGAACCCGTTGCGCTCGTGGTACGAGCGGCGGGTGTGTTCGGTGTGGCACCGCATCAGGGCGGCGGCCTGTTCGTCGTCGCGGTCGGCGATCGCGGTGATCAGTTCCCGGTGTTCGATCCACGACTGGCGCCCGCACTGCCGGGCCACCGGGGTGTGGTACCAGCGGACCCGGCGGTCCACCTGGGCGGCGAGTCCGGCGAGGACCGCGTTGCCCGCCAGTTCCATGATCTTGGCGTGGAAGGCCGCGTTGAGGGCGACGACGCGGTCCACGTCGTCGGCGGCGACGGCCTTCTCACCCTCGGCGTACAGCTCCGCCAGCGCGCCGACCTTCTCGGGGGTGGCGTCGATGGCTGCCAGCCGGGCCGCCTCCGCCTCCAGCAGGGTGCGCACCGTGAGCAGCTGGTCGGCCTCCTCCTCGGTGGGGTCGTGCACGAACGCGCCCTGCGCGGGCCGCAGATCGACCCAGCCCTCGGTGTTCAGCCGCTGCAGCGCCTCGCGCACCGGCTGCCGGGAGACCCCGAGGTGTCCGGCGAGCTCGCTCTCGACCAGATGCCGGCCGGGTTGCAGCGCGCGGGTGGTGATGAGTTCCAGCAGGGCCTCGTAGACACGTTCGCGCAACGGTCCGGGGCGTTCCAGCTTGGGCACCGGCCCCTGTGGCAGCCCGGTCGACAACATCGCGGTCCCCCTCCTCGGCGGGTCTGGCACGTGGACGCTGGACGCTGGACGCTCAGTATCGATTGTCTTTTGTCCACAGTCCACGGCGCACAGGATCCAGGCCACGCCCTCCCGGACCGTTCAGGGGCAGCGTACGACCTGTCCGGCGTACGACAGGTTGCCGCCGAAGCCGAACAGCAGCGCCGGGTCACCGGCGGCCAGCACCCCCCGCTCGACCAGCTTGGAGAAGGCGAGCGGGATACTGGCCGCCGAGGTGTTGCCGGATTCGGTGACATCGCGGGCGACCACCGCGTTGACGGCGCCGAGCTTCTCGGCCAGCGGTTCGATGATGCGCAGGTTGGCCTGATGCAGGACGACCCCGGCGAGGTCCCGCGGGGCCACCCCGGCCTTCTCGCAGGCGCTGCGGGCCACCGCCGGCAGCTGGGTGGTGGCCCAGCGGTAGACGCTCTGGCCCTCCTGCGCGAAGCGGGGCGGGGTGCCCTCGATGCGCACGGCGTGCCCCATCTCCGGCACCGATCCCCACAGCACCGGCCCGATCCCCGGCTCCTCCCCCGCCGGGCAGGCCTCGACGACGGCGGCCCCGGCCCCGTCACCGACCAGGACACAGGTGGTGCGGTCGCTCCAGTCGGTGACCTCGGACATCTTGTCGGCGCCGATGACCAGCGCACGGGTGGCCGCGCCGGCCCGGACGGTGTGGTCCGCGGTGGCCAGCGCGTGGGTGAACCCGGCGCACACCACGTTGACGTCCATCGCGGCCGGTTGCGGGATGCCGAGCCGGGCCGCGACCCGGGCGGCGGTGTTCGGGGAGCGGTCGACCGCCGTGGAGGTGGCGACCAGCACCAGGTCGATGTCGCGCGGGGCCAGACCGGCGGCGGCGAGGGCCTTGGCGGCGGCGTGCGCGGCGAGTTCGTCGACCGGCTCGTCGGGTCCTGCGATGTGCCGGGTCCGGATGCCGACCCGGCTGCGGATCCACTCGTCGCTCGTGTCGACCATGCCGGCCAGGTCCTCGTTGGTGAGCACTCGGGCGGGCTGGTAGTGACCGATGGCGGCGATGCGCGAGCCGTTCATGGCGGAGGTCCCCTCGTGGCCTTGGGTAGCGGGCCCACCAGTCTGTTCAATGACTCACGGGTACGACGGCATGTAAGGCCACAGGAATCGGACGCCCGGGTTGTCGGCTTCTTGCAGACCCCCGGACGCCCGGCCCTTCTGCTTGCTCACCCGCCGAACAGCTGCGTCGCCTTGCGGGCCAGCTCGTAGACACCGTAGGCGAAGGGCGCTCCCACCCAGACCCAGGCGAGCGCGATCAGCCACACGGGGGTACCGCCGCTCGAGCGGAGCCGGGGGTGGGGGAGGTCAGGCGGACTGCTGTCGTTCGGCATCGACGGTCTCCCTCGGGGCGGGGATGTGGTGGCGGGCGCTGACGGGCCGGACCAGCTCGTTGGCGACGAAGCCGACGACGAGCAGCCCGATCATGATGCCGAAGGACAGGGTGTACAGGGCCGCGCCGTGCTTGCCGGCGTCCTTCTGGTGGTCGGCGATCCGGTTGACGATCAGCGGGCCGAGCACTCCGGCCGTGGACCAGGCGGTGAGCAGCCGGCCGTGGATGGCCCCGATCTCGTAGGTGCCGAACAGATCCTTCAAGTACGCCGGGACGGTGGCGAATCCGCCGCCGTAGAAGGAGAGGATCACCAGGGCGCAGAGGACGAACAGCGGTTTGGACGAGTCACCGAACAGGGCGATGAGCAGGTACATCAGCGCGCCGACGCCCAGGTAGCCGCGGTAGACGTTCTTGCGTCCGATCAGGTCCGAGGCGGACGACCAGCCGATGCGGCCCGCCATGTTGGCGGCGGACAGCAGGGCGACGAACCCGGCGGCCGCGGACGCCGACACCGGAGTGGAGCTGCCGGCGAAGAGGTCCGTGATCATGGGGGCGGCCTTCTCCAGGATGCCGATGCCGGCGGTCACGTTCATGCAGAGCACGATCCACAGGCACCAGAACTGCGGGGTGCGCACCGCGTTGCGGGCGCTGACCTGCATCCCTTCGGCGGCGCTCGGCCCGCTCGCCGTCCGTTCCCGCTCCTCGGGGCGCGGCACGCGGACCAGGAGCACCCCAAGGGTCATGAACAGGGCGTACGACAGCCCGTGCACCAGGAAGGCGAGGGCGATGCCATCGTTGTCAGTGCCGAAGGACGCGAGCATCTGCGCGGACCAGGGCGAGGCGATCAGCGCGCCGCCGCCGAAGCCCATGATGGCGATGCCGGTGGCCATGCCGGGCCGGTCCGGGAACCACTTGATCAGGGTGGAGACGGGCGAGATGTATCCGATGCCGAGGCCGATGCCGCCGACGAAGCCGTAGCCGAGGACGATCAGCCAGTACTGCCCGGTCCCGGCGCCGAGCGCGGAGATCAGGAAGCCGGAGGAGAAGCAGACCAGGGACACGGTCATGGCCCAGCGGGGTCCGTTGCGTTCGACGAGGGTGCCGCCGAACGCGGCCGACAGACCGAGCATCACGATCGCGAGCTGGAAGGGCAGCGCGCTCTCGGTGCCGTCGAGGTGCAGCGCGGATTCGAGCGGGGGCTTGAACACGCTCCAGGCGTAGGCCTGTCCGATGGACAGGTGGACGGAGAGGGCGGCGGGCGGGACGAGCCAGCGGCTCCAGCCCGGGGGTGCGACAGGGGGGCTGCTCATGAGTCCCGGACGGTACGTGCGGCCAGGGCAGTTGAGAACCCGGCCGTCGGAGGGTGTGCGATGAGCGGTCCGCGGGATGCGCCGAACGGTCGGTTCCAGGCCCCTTGTCCGGACCGACCCCAGACTGCAGGCAATCGCGCCTGCCGGGCGGTGGGAAGGACGTCCCCGACGCTGCGTCGGGGCGACACGCCGCGGAGAACGCCTGCCGGGTGTGCGTCGACTTGTCGACGACGCCGGGGGCGGCCGAGTGGATCCGGTAGTACGAGGCGAAGCCCACGGCTTCCGGTCCACCGGGGCTGCGCCGGCGCCGAAACGGTCCGCAAGTGCGTCGAGGTCTGCCCGACCGGCGCGCTGTCGTCCGAGTCGGAGTGCGACGTGCGGGCGGCGGGTACCTGGGACGAGTCATGGCGGACGGAGACGTCCACGGTGTGCGCCTACTGCGGAGTGGGCTGCACCCTGACGCTCCATGTGCAGGACAATGAGATCGTCAGGGTCACCTCACCGCACACCCGGTGACCCGCGGCAATCTCTGCATCAAGGGCCGTTTCGGCTACCAGCACGTACAGAACCGGGGCTGATCAGGACATGGGACGAGTCACGGAACGACGCAAGGTCCTCCGCATCCGGGACGGAGCGGTCTCCACCCGGCCGGACACGCTCGTCGCCGAGGAACCCCTGGAGATCCGGCTGAACGGAAAGCCGCTCGCGATCACCATGCGCACACCGGGCGACGACTTCGCGCTGGCTGCGGGGTTCCTGGTGAGCGAGGGCGTGCTGGCCACGGCGGACGATCTGCAGAACATCGTCTACTGCGCGGGAGCCACGGCGGACGGTTCGAACACCTACAACGTGGTCGATGTGAAGACCGCGTCGGGTGTCACCCTGCCGGACTTCACCCTGGAACGGAACGTCTACACCTCCTCCTCGTGCGGTCTGTGCGGCAAGGCCAGTCTGGACGCCGTACGGACGACGGCGCGCTTCCCGATCGACGACACTCCCCCGGTGCGCGTCACGCCGGAACTGCTGTCGATCCTCCCGGAGCGGCTGCGGGCGGCCCAGCGGGTGTTCGACCGTACCGGCGGGCTGCACGCGGCGGCCCTGTTCGACGAGGACGGGGAGCTGCTGGACATACGGGAGGACGTGGGCCGGCACAACGCGGTGGACAAGCTGGTCGGGCGCGCGCTGCAGAACGGCGGGCTGCCGCTGTCCCGGACGGTCCTGCTGGTCTCCGGGCGGGCCTCCTTCGAGCTGGCGCAGAAGGCGGTGATGGCGGGCATCCCGGTGCTGGCGGCGGTGTCGGCGCCGTCGTCTCTCGCGGTGGATCTCGCCGCGGAGACGGGCCTGACCCTGGTGGGTTTCCTGCGCGGCGGCTCGATGAACGTGTACGCGGGCGAGGGCCGCATCGCTCTGCGGGAGGCGGCCGCCCAGGGCTGAAGTGTCTCCCCGCGGCACGGCGGCGGGGGCCCGGCCGGCGGGGAGCGCCCCCCTACGCTGCCCCGCCCCGCCTCACCGGAGGGACTGAGCCGCTTCGACGAAGGCGGCGATCAGGGGTGAGCGTCGGCCCGCCGCCCAGGCCAGCAGGACCTGGTCCGGTTCGGCGTCGGTGACCGGCACGTAGGCGATGTCCGGGCGGGAGTACTGCTCGGCGACGGAGCGGGGCACGAGCGTGATGCCGGTACCGGCGGCCACGCATTCGAACTTCTCCTCGATGGTGCGGATCGGCAGATCGCCGGGCCGGGGATCGGCGTATCGCAGCCACCGCTCTGCGTGGAGGTCGGCGAGCGACAGCTCCTGCTTCCCGGCCAGCCGGTGGTCCTCCGGGAGCATGGCCACACGGGTCTCGCTGTAAAGGGGACACATGTCGAGCCCGTCCTCGCGGACCGGCCGCCGGACGTAGGCGACGTCGACGGTCCCGTCGAGGATCAGCCGCTCCTGGTCGTCCCACTCCACGCGGCGCGCGTTGGTCTCCACGTCCGGGTGCGCCGCCGCGAAGGCGCGCAGCGCGCGGGTGACGACGACCCCGGCGCGGAAGCCGACGAGCAGGCGCCGGGGTCCGCGTGCGGCGCGCAGCACCCGGCGCCGCGCCCCGTCGGCAGCAGCCAGCAACTGCCGCCCGTCATCGAGGAGTTGCCGCCCGGCGTCGGTCAACGTCACGCCGTGGCTGTCGCGCACGAACAGCTCGGTGCCCAAGTCCTTCTCCAGCGCGCGGATCTGCCGGCTGAGCACCGGCTGCGCGATGTGCAGCCGTTCGGCGGCGCGGCCGAAGTGCAGGAGTTCGGCCACCGTCACGAAGTAGCGGACTTTCCGCAGGTCGAGGTCCACGGCCGCACCCTTTCGCCGGCGATACCTTCAGGGTATCGCCGCCGCTCCAAGAGGTCTTGGACGGCGGGGCGCAGGCGGTCGCAGGCTGGATCCCGTCAAGCGATCGGGAAAGGGGAACGGCACATGGGCCTGCAAGGACAGCAGATCGTCGTCATCGGGGGGACGTCGGGCATCGGGCTCGCGGTCGCCGAGAGCGCGGCGCGGGAGGGCGCCGAGGTGGTCGTGGCCTCGCGGCGGCAGGAAAGCGTGGACGCGGCACGGAAGCGGCTGCCGGGGAACGCCGAGGGGCAGGTGCTGGACGCCACGGACGAGGGCGCGGTGCGCGGCTTCTTCGAGCGGGTCGGCGAGTACGACCACCTGGTCTACACCGCGGGTGAATCGCTGCTGCTGGAGGCGGTGGCCGACGCGGATGTCGCCCGCGCGCGGCGATTTATGGACACGCGGTTGTGGGGTGCCTACACGGCGGTGAAGCATGGCGCCGGGTCGATCCGGCCGGGCGGGTCGGTGGTGCTGACCACGGGAACGGCGGGGCAGCGGCCGCTGCCGGGCTCGAGTGCCGCGTCGGCGCTGTGCGGGGCGATGGAGTCGCTGACCCGGGCGCTGGCCGTGGAGCTGGCGCCGCTGCGGGTCAACGTGGTCTCGCCCGGACTGGTGCGCACGGAGCTGTGGCGGGATCTGCCGGAGGCGGCCCGCGAGGGGCTGTTCCGGTCGTCCGCCGAGTCGCTGCCGGTGGGGCGGATCGGCGAGCCGGCGGATGTGGCGGAGGCGTATCTGTATCTGATGCGTGGGGGCTACAGCACCGGTTCGGTGGTGGTCGTGGACGGAGGCGGAACGCTGGTGTGAGGAGTCAGGCCGGCGCGAGGCGTACGCCGGCGGCGGTCACGACCGTGCCCAGCCGGGGGAAGTCGAGCCGGACGGACGCCTCGTGCTCGGCGGCGGTGAGGGCGGCCATGGCGTCCTCGACGAAGACGAGGTCGTAGCCGAGGTCGGCGGCGGCGCGGGCGGTGGACTCGACGCCGAGGTTGGTGGCGATGCCGCCGAACACCAGGGTGGTGACGCCGCGTTCGCGCAGCCGCTCGTCCAGGCCGGTGCCCTGGAAGGCGCCGATGGTCCGCTTGACCACCTCCAGGTCGCCGTTCCGGGCGAGGCCGGGTACCAGGGAACTGCCGGGCGGCTGCTCGGCGACCGAGGGGCGTTCGACCCGGACGAGGACGACGGGTGCCCCGGCGGCCCGGAAGGCGGACGCCAGTTCCTCGGCGACGGCGAGCACTTCGGTGCCTTTGCGGGGTTCCAGGGGCAGCGCGACGATGCGTTCCATGAGGTCGACCAGGACCAGGGCGGTGCGCTGCGGATCGAGGACGGGAGCTGCGGTCATGACGGAACGTTAGCCGCCGTCAGCCGTCCGTGCCGGAAATCCGGATCAACAGGCCCATGAATTGATCGCGTTCGGCCGCCGACAGGGGGGTGAGCAGCTCGTCGTTCGCCTCGCGGGCCGCCTTCTCGCAGCGCGTGAGGAGGCGGGCGCCGTCGTCGGTGAGGGAGACGGCGTTCTTGCGCCGGTCGCGGGGGTCGGGGGCGCGGACGACATGGCCGGCGGACTGCAGATCGTTGAGCACGCCGACCAGGTCCTTGGGGTCGAGGCCCACGCTGCGGCCGAGGTCGGCCTGGGCGACGGGCTGGAGGTCGCGGACGGCGGAGAGGACGACGTGGTGCCACATCTTCTGCCCCTCCGCGGCGAGGGCGGCGGCGACCAGGGCGCGGCCCCGGGCGGCGGCGCGGCCGAGGAGCCAGCTGGGCAGGGAGCGGATCGCGGGCAGGGACGCTTCGGCCATACGGGCAGCCTATCCGAGAAAACGTTGGACCTCCCAACGAATCTCGCTTACCGTTGGGGCTCCCAACGAATTCATGGGAGTTCCCGACGATGCGCCGGTGTGCCCGGCCATGGAGGTGCGCGATGCGTCGCGTCCGGTACGAGTCCACCGGCGGCCCGCTGTTCCTGGAGGAGGCCCCCGTCCCGGAGCCCGGGCCCGGCGAACTGCTGGTGCGCTGCGACGCCGTGGGCGTCACCCTGCCCGTGGTGCGCAAGGTCACCGAGGCCGCCGAGCCGATCGCGCTCGGCGGAGAGATCGCCGGCGAGGTGGTCGCGGCCGGCGACGGCGTGACCCGCTTCCGTCCGGGCGACCGGGTGACCGGGCTGTGCTTCGGCCACGGGTACGCCGACTACGCTCTGCTCCACGAGGCCATGGCCTCGCCGATACCCGACGGCGCCGGCGCAGTGGACGCGGTCGCGCTGGTACGCAGCGGCCTGGTGGCGCTCGGCGCACTGGAGGCGGCACGCCCGGCGCCGGGCGAGTCGGTGCTCGTCACCGCGGCGGCGAGCGGCGCCGGGCATCTGGCCGTGCAGCTGGCGCGGGCCCGGGGGGCGGGGCGGGTGGTGGGGGCCGTCTCCGACGCGGGCAAGGCGGACTTCGTCCGCTCGCTCGGCGCGGACGACTGTGTTCTGTACAGTGACGACAGTTGGGGTGATCCCGTCGACTGCGTGCTGGACGCCGTCGGCGGCGACCTGCTCACCCCCGCTCTCTCCGCACTGGCCCCGCACGGCCGTCTCGTCGCCTACAGCTCGGGCGGCGGCACCATCCAGGCGTACGACCTCCTGGTGGGCGCCAAGTCGGTGACCGGATTCCAGATGGCGCTGATCGCCCGGGGCCGACCGGACCTGTACGAGCAGTGGCGCCGGGAGCTGTGGCGGATGTTCGCCGAGGGCACCCTCGCGCCCGCCGTGCACGCCGAGTTCGCGCTGCAGGACGCGCTGAAGGCGCACGAGGTGATCGAGGGACGGGCCAACCTCGGCAAAGTGGTCCTGCGCCCCTAGCGCTGCGGCCGCAAAGGTTCACCGGCTCGCGACGCCCGGCACGGCACCAGGCACTTCGCGCGCGTCTTGTTCTGCACGCTTCTTGTGAGGCGACCGGCCTGCAACTACCTTCGATGGGGCGCACGTTGGACATGGGATGTCCGGATGTCCAGATGTCCGGCCGACGAAGGGCAGGTCGCACCATGCCGTCAGGTCTACGCGCCCGTCTCAGATCCGCACTCGCCACCGCCCTCACCACGGCGGCCCTCCTCGTCGTCCCGCTCGCCACCCCCCACCCGGCCCACGCCCAGTCCCCCACCGCCTCCCCCCGGTTCGAGCAGCAGGTCCTGTTCAAGACCTCCCAGGACCCCGGCTACGCCTGCTTCCGCATACCGGCGATCGTCAGGACGACCGACGGCACCCTGCTGGCGTTCGCCGAGGGCCGGGTCCTCAACTGCGGGGACGCCGCCGACATCGACATCGTGCTCAAACGCTCCACCGACGGCGGCCGCACCTGGGGCCCGTTGGAGGTGGTCAACGACGGCGGCGGCGACACCCACGGCAACCCGGCACCGATCGTGGACCGCGAGACCGGCCGGATCTGGCTCGCCGAGACGTACAACACGGGCCGCACCGACAGCGCCAGTTGCTCGGTGCCCTGCGATCGCACCCCGCACCTGCAGTACAGCGACGACGACGGCCGGACCTGGTCCGCGCCACGCGATCTGAGCCCGGAGATCCTGCCCGCCGACTGGAACTCCTGGTACGCCACCGGGCCCGTGCACGGCATCCAGCTCACGCGCGGCCGGTACGCGGGCCGGCTGGTCTTCGGGGTCAACACGGAGACCTGGGACGGCAGCCGGGTCACCGCCAACCACGCGGCGCTGATCGTCAGCGACGACCACGGCGGCCACTGGCGGATCGGCGCCACCGACACCTGGCCCATCGCCGACGACGGCACCTTCCGGCAGAAGCCGTCCGAGCTGACCCTGGCCGAGCGCGGCGACGGCTCCGTCCTGGTCAGCGGCCGGGAGCAGGACGGCACCGACCTCGGCCACCGCACCCAGGCCGTCAGCCGCGACGGCGGCACCAGCTTCACCGCACCCTTCCACGACCTTCCGGACCTGTACGCCCCGCAGGTCCAGGGTTCCCTGCTGCGCCTCGGCGACCGCCTCCTGCTGGCCTGCCCCGCCGATCCCGACCGGCGCCGCACGATGATGATCCGCTCCTCCTACGACGGCGGCCGCACCTGGGACAGCGTGGACCGTGGCACGGTGGTCACCACGGACTGGTCCGGGTACTCCGACATGGTCCGCGCCGACGGCGGCACCGTCGGCCTGATCTACGAGGGCGGCGCGGTGGACGCCCGCGACGAGATCCGCTTCGCCCGCTTCACCGAGGACTGGCTCGCCCCGCGGCGCGGCCCCGACCCGGTCACCGCCGACCTCGCCCCGCATGCCCGCCCGGCGGCGGTGCTCGGCGGCGCACGGGAGACCGACGGGGTCTTCGGCGGCGCGCTGCTGTTCGACGGCACCGACGACGCCGTGCGCCTGCCGTTCCGCACGCAGCTGCCGCTCGGGACCAGGGACTTCACGGCGTCCCTGTGGTTCCGGTACTCGGCCACGACCGGGGAGCAGCCGCTGCTGTGGATGGGCGGGGTCGGCACCACCGAGCCGCAGGTGTGGGTGCGCGGGGAGCCGGCGAACCACCGCCTCCAGGGGCTGATCACCGTGCGGAACGGGGCCGCCGCGCCGCAGAGCGCCTACGTGCGCACGGACACCGCCTACAACGACGGCCAGTGGCACCACCTCGTGCTGCGCCGGGGCGGAGGCCGGCTGTCGCTGTTCACCGACGGTGTGCAGTCGTCCGCGGCCGACGTCCCGGGCTCGGTCAGCCGTAACTCCCCCTTCGGCGTGCACATCGGTCAGCGCATGGACAGCCGGGCCTTCTTCACCGGCGCCGTCGACGAGGTGCACGTCTGGGACCGGGCCCTCACCGACGAGGAACTGTCGGACCCGAAGGCGCTCAGGTCACCGAAGGACACGGTCCTGTGGCTGCCCCTGGACCACGTGAGCGGCTGACCCGCCGGCGTCGTCCGGGACCGTCTCCGGGTCCCGGGCCCGGCGCTTGGCGATGACCGCGCACACCATCAGCTGCATCTGGTGGAAGAGCATCAGCGGCAGCACGGCGAGGGAGGCGTGGGCGCCGAACAGGACACTGGCCATGGGCAGCCCGGAGGCGAGGGACTTCTTCGACCCGGCGAACTGGACGGCGATCCGGTCCTCGCGGCCGAAACCCAGCGCCTTGCCGCCGTACCAGGTCAGCAGGAGCATCACGGCGAGCAGGGCGGCCTCGACGACGAGCAGGCCGCCGAGCCGGACGGGGCTCACCTGGTGCCATATGCCCCGGATCATGCCCTCGCTGAACGCGGTGTAGACGACCAGCAGGATCGAGCCGCGGTCGACCAGCCCGAGGACCTTCTTGTGCCGGGCGACGAATCCGCCGATCCAGCGCCGGAGCAGCTGCCCCGCGAGGAACGGCACCAGCAGCTGGAGCACGATCTTCAGCAGGGAGTCGGCGGAGAACCCGCCCCCGCTGTTGCCGAGCAGTCCGGCCGCCAGCAGCGGGGTCAGGACGATGCCGACGAGGGAGGAGAAGGAGCCCGCGCAGATCGCCGCCGGTACGTTTCCGCGGGCGATCGAGGTGAAGGCGATGGACGACTGGATGGTCGAGGGAACCAGCGTCAGGAACAGCAGGCCCTGGTAGAGCGGCTGGGTCAGCAGCACCGGGACCAGCCCGCGCGCCGCCAGGCCGAACACCGGGAAGAGGACGAAGGTGCAGACCAGCACGCTGACATGGAGGCGCCAGTGGCGCAGTCCGTCCAGTGCCTCCCGGGTGGAGAGCCGGGCGCCGTAGAGGAAGAAGAGGAAGGCGATCGCGGCGGTCGAGGCGCCCGAGGCCACGTCGGAGGCCGTGCCCCGGGCCGGCAGGAGTGCGGCGAGGCCCACCGTCCCGAGCAGCAGGACGATGTACGGGTCGATCGGCATCCAACTCGGCCAGCGCAGGCGTTTCACGGTGCTCCGATTGCTGTGCGTGTACGCGTCCGGTGCGGCACGCGTCGATTGATGTGTCGTTTCCTCGGCGGGCCCGCAGGCCCCCTCCATGGTCCTCCGCGTCCCACCGATCGGGAAACCCGCATACCACTCTGACTGTCATCATGTTCTGCGATAGCCGCGTAGGCTGCCCATATGTACGACCCGGCGCAGCTGCGCACCTTCATGGCCGTGGCGCAGACGCTGAGCTTCACGCAGGCCGCGCGCCGGCTGGGGCTGCGGCAGTCCACCGTCAGCCAGCATGTGCGCCGGCTGGAGGACGCGGCCGGGCGGCAGCTGTTCGCACGGGACACCCATTCGGTGGAACTGACCGAGGACGGTGAGGCGATGCTGGGCTTCGCCCGCAGGATCCTGCAGGTCCACGAGCAGGCGACGGCGTTCTTCACCGGCACCCGGGTGCGCGGGCGGCTGCGGTTCGGCGCGTCGGAGGACTTCGTGCTCACCCGGCTGCCGGAGATCCTGGAGGGCTTCCGCTACGACCATCCGGAGGTCGATCTGGAGCTGACCGTGGAGCTGTCCGGCACCCTGCACGAGCAGCTGGCCGCCGGGAAACTGGACCTGGTGCTGGCCAAGCGGCGCCTGGAGGATCCCCGTGGCGAGCTGGTCTGGCGCGACGACCTGGTGTGGATCGGCGCCGAGCGGCTGCGCCCGGACGCCGACCGGCCCGTTCCGCTGATCGTGTACCCGCCGCCGGGGATCACCCGTGCCCGCGCGCTGGAGGCGCTGGAGCGCGAGGGACGGGACTGGCGGATCGTGTGCACCAGCGGCAGTCTCAACGGGCTGATCGCGGCGGCGCGCGCCGGGCTCGGCGTGATGGCCCACTCGCGGCGGCTGATCCCGCCCGGCCTGTTCCGGCTGCCGGACCGCTTCGGCCTGCCCGACCTGGGTAGGATCGACTTCGTGCTCGTCCACGGCCACCGCCGTGGTGCCGCCGAGGGCGCCGCGAACGCGCTGGCGGCGGCGATCCTGGCGGGCGGGGAGCGGCTGCGCCGGCGGGGCGGCTGAGCAACGGCGGGCATCGGGTACGCCGGCTGCGCACGGGCCGGTCCGGGCCCGAGGAGGCGGCCGGCACCAAGGCCTGGGAGGCCGGTGCCGGTACGCCACTGAGCCGCGCCTCGTATGCCGTGATCGCGACAGTTGAGGCGTAATCGCCGCGTACAGATTCGGTGGAGATTACGGCACCGAAACTTACTGACCCGTCAGTATTGTGTCCGGCCCTTCCCCATGTGCGGGCATTTTCCGGTCACGCCCCAGGGGAAACGTGAGGTTTGCTAGGTTTCCTACCCCCTCCCGCCCGGTGACGGCGTGGGGTAGCTTTCACCGCGCTGTGCCGAGCATCACGGGCGTCACCACGCAGCGAGGATCGGGGAGCGAGGATTGCGCGAGTTCACCAACCCGCCGCTCACGTCGGCACCGCCGGTGGGCGGCCTGGCCGACGTGGTCTTCGAGCATGCCCTGACGGACCCCACGCACGTCGCCCTCGGCCGCAAGGACGCCTCCGGCCAGTGGCGGGACGTCACCTCGGCCGAGTTCCGCGACGAGGTCCTCGCCCTCGCCAAGGGTCTGCTGGCGCGCGGCGTCCGCTTCGGCGACCGCGTCGCGATCATGTCCCGCACCCGCTACGAGTGGACCCTGTTCGACTTCGCGCTGTGGACGATCGGCGCCCAGGTCGTGCCCGTCTATCCCACCTCCTCGGCCGAGCAGTGCTTCTGGATGCTGTACGACGCCGAGGTGTCCGCGGCGATCGTGGAGCACGAGGACCATGCGATGACCATCGCCACGGTCATCGACCGCCTCCCGCAGCTGCGCCAGCTGTGGCAGCTGGACTCGGGCTGCCTGCAGGAGCTGTACGACGCCGGGGCGCATCTCGACGACGATCTGGTGCACCGGCACCGGCAGGCGGTCACCCCGGACTCGGTCGCCACCATCATCTACACCTCGGGCACCACCGGCCGCCCCAAGGGGTGTGTCCTCTCGCACTCGAACTTCATGTACGAGGCGGACACGATGATCCAGCGGTGGCAGCCGGTGTTCCACACCAAGAAGGACGACGAGGCGTCCACGCTGCTGTTCCTGCCGCTCGCGCATGTCTTCGGACGGATGGTGGAGGTCGCCGCGATCCGCGGCCGGGTCCGCTTCGGGCACCAGCCGCAGCTGAACGCCGCCGTCCTGCTGCCCGACCTGCAGGCGTTCCGGCCGACCTTCCTCCTCGCGGTGCCCTACATCTTCGAGAAGGTCTTCAACGCGGCCCGCCGCAAGGCGGAGAAGGAGGGCCGGTCGGGGCCGTTCGAGAAGGCGGTCGACCTCGCGGTGAAGTACGCGGAGGCCGTGGAGGCCAAGGCGTGGGGCACCGGGCCCGGGCCGTCGGCGGGGCTGCGCATGCAGCACCAGCTCTTCGACAAGCTCGTGTACTCCAAGGTCCGGGCCGCGATGGGCGGCCGGATCCGGAACGCGATGTCCGGCGGCTCGGCGATGGACCGCCGGCTGGGTCTGTTCTTCGCGGGCGCAGGGGTGCAGATCTACGAGGGCTACGGACTGACCGAGTCGACGGCCGCGGCCACCGCGAACCCGCCCGAGCGCACCCGCTACGGCACCGTCGGGCAGGCCATCCCCGGAGTCACCGTGCACATCGCCGACGACGGCGAGGTATGGCTGCACGGCGGGAACGTCTTCCAGGGCTACCTCAACAACCCGAAGGCCACCGACGAGACCCTGCACGACGGCTGGCTGGCCACCGGCGACCTCGGCTCGCTCGACGAGGACGGCTATCTGACCATCACCGGCCGCAAGAAGGAGATCCTGGTGACCTCCGGCGGCAAGAGCGTCTCCCCCGGCGTGCTGGAGGAACGGGTCCGCGAACATCCGCTGGTCAACCAGTGCATCGTGGTCGGCAACGACCGCCCCTACATCGCCGCCCTCGTCACCCTGGACCAGGAAGCCGTCGAACACTGGCTGCAGATGCGCGGAAAGCCGAGGATGACCCCGGCGAAGCTGGTGCACGACCCGGACCTGGAGACGGAGGTGCGGCGGGCGGTGGTGGCCGCCAACACCCTCGTCTCCCAGGCCGAGTCGATCCGTACGTTCCGTATACTCGCGCAGCCCTTCACCGAGGAACACGGGCTGCTCACGCCGTCGTTGAAGCTGAAGCGGAAGGCGATCGAGAAGGCGTACGGCAACGAGGTCGACGCCCTCTACCGGACCTGACGGATCGGGTGGGCCTGTTGTCCGTCAACTGATGGTCACCTTGAAGATCTTGTCGGATCCGTCGGCGGCACCTCCGTTGTTGTCGCAGTTGGTGGTGGACAGCCACAGCTGGTCGGCGCCCGGCACCTTGGTGACGGTGCGCAGCCGGCCGTAGGTCCCGACGTAGTACGCGGTCGGGGTGCCGACGCTCTCGCCGTCGCCGTTGATGGGGATGCGCCACAGGCGTTCACCGCGCAGCGACGCCATGTAGACGACGTTGCGGACGATGGCGATGCCGCTCGGCGAGGCCTCGGACACGTTCCAGGTGGCCTTGGGATTGGTCATGCCGGCGACGTTGCAGCTGCCCTCGCAGGTGGGCCAGCCGTAGTTCGCGCCGGGCTTGATGAGGTTGAGCTCGTCCTTGGAGCTGTTGCCGAACTCCGCCTCCCACAGGCGGCCGTCGCGGTCGAAGGCGAGACCCTGCGGGTTGCGGTGGCCCAGGGAGTAGACGTAGTTGCCGAACGGGTTGCCGGGGGCCGGCCTGCCGTCGGTGGTCATGCGCAGGATCTTGCCGTTGAGGGAGTTCTTGTCCTGGGCGAGGTCGGGTTGCTGGGCCTCCCCCGTGGACACGTACAGATAGCCGTCGGGGCCGAAGGCGAGCCGGCCGCCGTTGTGGTAGCGGTTCTTCTTGATGCCCTGGAGCAGGATCTTGTAGTCGCTGAGCTTCGTGCCGTCGTAGGTCATGCGGACCACCCGGTTGCCCTCGGCGGCGGTGTGCATGAAGTAGACGTAGTGATCGGTCTCCCACTCGGGGTCGACCGCCACACCGAGCAGGCCGCCCTCACCGTTGGTGGTGACGGCGTTGGGGACCGCTCCCACCTGCGTCTTCGTGCCGGTCTTGGTCAGCTTCCACACCCGGAAGTCGTCCCGCTCGGTCACCAGGGCGGACTGGCCGTCGGGCATCCAGTAGGTGCCCCAGGGGATGGTCCAGCCGCTCGAGAGGGTGGCGATGGACGAGGGGACACCCCCGTCGGTGGCGCAGGCCTTGGTGGTGAAGGCGACGGTGTTGCTCGGCGGGGAGACGTTGCCGGCGGCGTCGCGGGCGACGACGTTCAGGCGGTACGGGCTGTCGCAGGCCAGTCCGGTGAGCGTGGTCGACGTACCGCCGGTGACGCTCTTGTAGACGGTGGTGTCGCTGCGCACGTCGTAGGCGGTGACGCCGCGGTCGTCGGTGGAGGCGCCCCAGGTGAGGTCGACCGTGTTCGATGTGATGATCGCCGTGTGCAAGGTGCCGGGTGCGGTCGGCGGGGTGCTGTCGGAGCTGGGCTTGGTGGTGCAGTCGACGACCGGGCTGGCGGGCGAGGTGTTGCCGGCCGCGTCGCGGGCGATGACCGTGAGGTCGTACGGGGTGTGCGGGGCGAGCCCGGTCAGCATCTTCGAGGTCACGCTGCCCGCGGCCTCGCCGATCTTGTTGCCGTGCTCGTAGAGGTCGTACGCCGCGACCGCGACGTCGTCCGTCGACGCGCCCCAGGACAGGGTCAGCCGGTCCTCGCCGATGTCCGAGCAGGAGGGCTGCCCGGGACGGGTGGGGGCCTGGGTGTCGGTCGCCGTGCCGAGGCTGACGCGGTCGAGGTTGGGGCCGCCGTTCGCCGTGGTGGCCGTCGCCCGGATCTTGTTGCTGCCCGCCTTGAGCGTGACGTCGACGGCCTTGGACGCCCAGGTGTTCCAGTCGGCCGTGGCCGGGAAGGACACGCCGGATGCCACGACGGTGCCGTTGACGGAGAGGTCCATCGGCCGGTCGGCGGTGGTTGCGTTGGCGTACCGCAGGGTCAGGGAGGCGGGGCCGGCGGAGGCCGCGCCGACCGTGAACTCCACGTAGGAACCTTTGACGTTGGTGTAGTCGACGAAACCGGTTCCCGTGTAGCCCGTGTGATTGGTGGCGACCGCGCCCTGGGAGATCAGGGCGTCCTCGGCCTGGTAGTCGGTGGCCGCGAGTGCGGTGCCCTGGCTCAGCCCGGCGAGGGGCAGGGCCAGCGCGACGGCGACGCCGCACGGCAGAAGTCTCTTCGGATGCATGGGGGGTCCCTTGTTGTCCTTGTCTTCCTGCGGCTTCCGCTCAGCCTGTGTGCTGGGGGAAGACCTTCAGGCAGCCGTACGGCTGCTGTGCGACACCGCCGCAGAAGCGGGCCCGCGTCGACGACCCGCCGGCGGGCGGCGGCGTTCGACCGTTCGCCGTGGCGGCGACCGCCTTCGCGGAGCCGATGGGCCGGACCCGGACCAGCCGGGTCTCGCCCGGGCGGAGGGTCGCGCTGTAGGAGCCGGCGACCGTGCCCTTGTGGGAGCCGGACCACAGGTCGGTGACGTCACCGGCGCCGGTGAAGCCCACCTGGGACCAGTTCACGGTGACGGTGGCGTCGCCGGACGTACCGGTGTCGAACAGGGCCACCACGTAGTCGCCGTCGTTCTCGCGCTTGCTCCAGACCTGCCTGACGCCGCTGTTCACGACCCGCTTCGCCGCGACCCCGTCCTGGTCGACGCCGATCAGCCGGTCGTTGGTGAGCATCGCCCTGTCGACCGGGTCGAGGTGGGTGAGGTCGGTGCCGAGCAGCAGCGGGGCGGCCGCCATCGACCACAGCGTGAACTGCGTACGGCGCTGGTCGGCGGTGAGTCCCGCCTGGGCTCCGTTGCCGATCTCCAGGGAGTCCAGGTCGTTCCAGCCGCCGGGTCCGGCGTACGGCTGCCAGGCGGCGGCCGAGTCGAAACGGGTGGAGACATGGGACCAGTCGGTGAGCGGATAGCCGCTCCCGTTGGGGCCGGGCCCGCAGTAGCACTCGACGTCGCCTTGGGTGCGCCAGCTGTTGGCGAGGGCGCGCCAGGTGGTGGCGTGGTCGACGGGAAGGTTGTTGGACAGGGCGAAGGTGATGGGCCGGCCGGTGGCGCGCAGGGCCTTGTCCCAGGCCTGGACGTCGGCGATGTCCTGGCTGCCGACGCCGTCGATCTTCAGGTAGTCGACTCCCCAGGAAGCGAACTGTCTCGCCCAGGAGTCGACGAACTCCTGGGCGCCGGGCCGGGAGTAGTCGATGGCGTACATGTGCTTGCAGTTGTAGTTCTTCTCCGTCTTCGAGGTGTCCGCGATGTCCTTCGCGTGGTACGGCGTGCCCTCGATCGGGGTGTTCTCCAGGAGGGCGTTCTTCGCGATGCCGGGGGTGACGTAGAAGCCGAACTTCAGTCCCCTGGAGTGGACATGGCCGGCGAGCGCCTTGATGCCGTCCGGGAACTTGGCGGGGTCCGGGATCCAGCGGCCGTAGGCGTCGACGGTGAACCCGTTCTCGTCGCACTTCTGCCAGAAGTCGTCGAGGTTGACGTGGACGAAGCCGTGGTCCTTGAGACCGGTGGACACCAGGGCGTCGGCCTGGGCCTCGATCGTCGCCTCGGTGGGCTGACGGCGGACGAAGCTCCAGCTGCTCCAGCCCATGGCGGGCCTGAGGGACTGGCCGTTGTCGGAGGCGGCCGCGGGACGTGCGGTGACCGTGAGCGGCACCGCGGCGGCGGCGAGCAGCCCGACCGCCGCCGTGGCGAGTGCGCCGAGCCGGGTCATGGACGTCGTCCCTTCGGAGCGGGGGTGGCGTAGGAGGTGCCGATCCAGGCCTCGTCGATGCGCAGCCGGCGGTAGCGGGTGGTGTCGCTGGAGGCGGCCCAGGTGGAGTCGGCCTCGAGACGTACGAAGCGGGCGGTGGCGGCGGTCAGGTCGATGCCCTGGATCCCGCGGGCGCTGGGGAGCCGAGCGGTCTTGACGGGATTGCCCCAGGTCCTGCCGTCGTTGCTGAGGTAGACCTTGAAGTCCTTGATCCGGGCGGACTGCTCGGTGGCGGAGCGGGCGTAGGCGACGGAGTCCTCGCGCTGGTTCAGCCCGAGGTACTGCACCTTCTTCGCCGCGCCGAGGTCGAAGGTGAGGTTCACCGGGAGGGTGTCGTCGTTGTCCCAGTAGGTGAGGTAGTCGCCGTCACCGGCGGCGGAACCCAAGTGGCCGCTCGCCGAGGCGCCGGCGCTGACCTTGACGCCCGTCGCGATGCCCTGGCGGCCCGCGGTGATCACCTTGAAGACGGTGTCGTACGGGTCCCAGCCGCCGAGGCCGGTGAGGGTGAGCACGCCGCCGGACTGCGACCACGCGACCGGGGCTCCCGTGCGGAGGTCGGTCACCGAGGCGACGCGGTAGCCGTTGTCGCGGATGCGCAGCGTGCTGGTGGCGGGCGGGGTGAGGACGTGGATGTACTGCCGGTTCGGGTCGTCCTCGGCGACGGTGGTGACGCCGTGGGCGCCGTCGTTCCAGAAGCCGGGCTTGAGGCCGCCGTACATGTAGCCGCCGCCCTCGGTGCCGTGCAGGGACTCCCAGATCTTGTCGAGGTAGGAGTTCGCGAAGTTGTTGAAGTCCGCCTGGTGCGCCGGGAACTTTCCGTTGACCTCGGCGGTCTCCGCCATGAGCGCCTTCACCGAGGAGCCGGCGTTGGTGATCAGCCGGCCGAGGGTGAGCGTCTTGTCGACGGTCGGGTCGGAGCCGTCGTACCACCAGGCGCCGGTGGAGGGCAGTTTGAAGTCCGCCTCGGTGAGGCGGGGTTGGGCGGTGTAGATCGCCTGCGGGTAGTCGTAGGCGGGCGTCATCCCCGTCTTCTGCTCATTGCTGATCATGTCCATGATCGGCGTGTCCTCGTTGTTGTTGCTGAGCGTGTAGTCCGGGCGCTTCTGGTAGATCTGCGCGTAGAGGTTGTGGCTCTCCCAGTACGCGTTGTCGTTGTCGATCCAGAAACCGCCGAGGTCCGGGTAACGGGCCATGACCTCGAAGAAGTTGTCGTAGGAGAATTCCCCGAAGCCGTCGCGGGTGGTCAGGTCGACGTTCCTGCCCTTGTAGGCGGAGTAGGCGGCCGAGTCGAGCCATTCGTGGCCGCCCTCGTCGTGCCACTGGGGGTCGTCGGTCATGTAGAGGATGACCTTCATGCCCTTGGCCTTGGCGGCATCGACGAGTTCGCCGAGGAAGTCCCGCTTGGTGGAGCAGGAACCGGGGATCTTCGACGGCCACGGGCGGGCGTAGCCGAGCCGGCTGTGGAAGGTGGCCAGCACGATGTACTGCGTGTGCAGTTTCTGGGCTTCGCGCACCCAGTACTCGGGCGTCCACCCGCCACTGGTGACGTCCTTCTCCCAGGCGGTGCAGCTGGTGTGGGCGGGAGCGGTGCGCAGGCCCCAGTGCAGGAAGAGGCCGCCGACGGAGGCGCGCAGGAAGGCCTGACGCGGGTTCTCCACGTCGCGGGGGCGTACCGGTGCGGCGCAGTTCTGGCTGGATCCGGTCGCCGACACGCGCAGGGTGCCGCCGGTGGTGGTGTGGCTGTCGGCCAGGCAGTAGCCGGCGACGTTCTGGAAGCCGATGTCGTGGGGTGATGCGCCGCCCTTCTGGGCGGTGAACCGGGTCAGCCGGATACCGCTCGCCGCGTTGGCGATGACGGCGGGCCGCCCGTCGTCGGCCGCGTACCGCACACTGCTGTCGGTGAACTGTACGCGGTCGGCGTTGTGCAGATACCAGCCGTACGCCGGCCGGGTCCCGATGCTCTTCGGGTTGTAGTCGTTCGGGTCGTTGCCCGGCACACCGGTGGACATGGTGCCGTTGCCCCCGGGGACAGTGATGTTGACGTTGTCGAAGGCGATATCGCTGATGCGGTGGCCGCTCTCGCCCCACAGGGTCGGGCTGAAGGAGGGGCTGGTGCCGGTGGCCGTGATGTCGTCGTAGGTGACATCGCTGATCGATCCGACGCCCGGGCTGTTCCCGCACCGTCCGCGGGTGCCGATCTTCTCCATGATCGGCGAGTGCACGCCGGTCATGGTGACGTCGCGGTAGTGGACGTCGGAGATCTTCGCGCCGTCCATGGAGACCATGCCGAGCCCGGACTTGTCGGCGCCCTCGATGCGGATCTTCTCGAACTGGTAGTCGGAGAAGTCGCCGCAGGTCTCGGAGCCGAACATCAGGGCGTTGCAGCAGCGCGCCGAGAGCACGGAATCGCTCACGCGCACATGGCCGTTGGGGAGCTTGGCGCCGAGGGCGTAGTCGCTCTTGAAGACCAGGGCGTCGTCGTTGGCGGCGATGTGCGCGTGGGTGATCGTCGCGTTCGTGGTGGAGATGACGTTCCAGCCGTCGCGGTCGCTCGCGGTGTCGATGGTGAGGTGGTCGGAGACGACGCCGGTGCAGCCGTTGATCAGGGCGGCGAAGTGCCCGCCGCGGCGCAGGGTGAGGCCGTCGCCGAGGCGGAGTCCGTTGCAGCGGGTCAGCGACAGGATCTTGTCGGCCTGGCCGGACCTGGGGTTGCCGGTGATCAGGTTGCCGGCTCCGTCGATGACCCCGTCACCGGTGAAGCCGATGTCGGTCAGCCTGTCGCCGTAGATCATCGCGTCGTGGAAGTGGCTGTGCCCGTAGTCCTGGTACTTGTCGTTCGGGTTGGACTCGGGCGGGTCGTAGGTGCCGGCGGAGGAGCCCTGAAGGGTGGCGCCCTTGTCGAGCTGGAGCGTCACATGGCTCTTCATGTGGATGGTGTTCTTGGACTTGTAGGTGCCGGCCGGGAAGCGGACGGTGCCGCCGCCCGCCGCGTTGGCGGCGGTGACGGCCTTGTCGATGGCCGGCGTGTCGTTGGCGGAGCCGTCCCCCTTGGCGCCGTAGTCGCGCACGTCGTACACGGCTGCGGGGCGGGAGGCGGCGGGGTGGGGGGCCGCGAGGGCGGCGGGGTGGGTGAGGCCGAGGACGACGGCGAGGACGCACAGGACGATCGCCGCCGCCCGTCTCGGGTCGGCGATGAGGGGTTTCACGAGGACGGCTCCTCTGGGCGAGTCGGCAGCCGGGGAGATGGGGCAGCAGCAGGGGGTGTCGTGCGGTGCGGGGGGTCGTCGTCTCGGGCGTGCGGAGCCCGTCGGAGCGGGACGGCAACGCTGGACGTGTTCATGACAGCGCAGGGCGACGGACGTGCTCATGGCGTCGCATCGCCTCGCAGTTGCTCGTTCATGATCAGGAAGGCCCCGAGCCCGTGGAAGTCGTTGGTGGCCCGGGTGCGGCCGACGTAGTAGGCGTAGTCGCCGACGTTGGTGCCGACGGAGATGCCGGCGAGGTCGGTACGGCCGTCGGGGCCGACCGACAGCCGGGCCAGCACGCCCTGGTACCCGCGCCGGGCGACGGCCTCGAAGCGCGGGTCGAGATAGCCCTGTTGGACCCCCCTGGAGAGGGCGTAGGTGAACATGCCGGAGCAGGAGGTCTCGGTCCAGTCGTCCGGCCGGTCGCCCTTGTCGATCACCTGGAACCAGCGCCCGGAGGCCGAGTCCTGGTATTTCTCCAGCGCGGAGGCCAACGTCCGCAGCACTCCCAGCAGCTGGGGCCGCCGTGGCTGGTCCGCGGGGACCGCGTCGAGGACGTTCACCAGCGCCATGGCGTACCAGCCGACGGCACGGCACCAGTGCTCGGGCGCGAGCCCGGTGGTCGCATCCGCCCAGCTCGCCGACCTCGACTCGTCGTAGGCGTGCCGCAGCAGGCCGTTCGCCACCTGCAGATGGCTGCCGTAGACGGCCAGCTGCCGGGTGGCCTCGTCGTTCGTGTACGCGCTGTCGCCGAACTCCTTGCCGTACTCGACCAGGAACGGATTCACCATGTAGGCGCCGTCCGCCCACAGCTGGTGCGCCCGGCTGCTGGTGTCGGCGTGCCAGAAGCCCCCGTCGGAGGTGCGCGGATAGGCCCTCAGCCGGTCGCGGATCTTCTGGGCGGCCTTGCGGTAGCGGTCCTGGCCGGTCTCGTGGTGCAGGATCACCAGCAGCCGGCCCGCCAGCATGCTGTCTAGGCTGTCGAAGGACTGGCCGACGGTGCCGTCGCTGTGCACGAACCGGTCGACGTAGGCCTTGAGGTAGGCGAGCAGGCGCGGGTCGTGGGTGCGCCGGTAGACGAGGTACTGGCCGTAGAGGTACAGCCCCACCGGATACGACCAGCCGCCGAGGGAGGCCGGCGTGTAGCGCGCCATGGTGGAGTCGACGACGGCCGTGGACCAGTCACGGACGGCGGCCGGCCGGGGCGCGCGGTCCGGGGCGGTGCGCCCGGGGGCGGCGCTCGCCGGGGATACGGCGGCGGGCAGCGCGGCCAGGACGGCGGTGGCGAGCGCGGCGGCGGTCAGCGCGGCCCGCAGGCGTCGGCGTCTCATGGTGCTCCTTCGCGGTAGGCGTACGCCGGTGGGTGAAAGGCGTCGGCGGCGCCGCGCACCAGGGCGTCGACCAGGTGGCGGTCCGGGGCGTGCCGGCAGGCGGGGTCGGTGCGGGCGGCATCGCCGGTCAGCGCGTGGGCCTGACAGCGGCAGCCGCCGTGATCGATCCCGCGCAGGGCGCAGCCGCGGCACGGATCGGGCATCCAGCCCTCGCCCCGGAAGGCGTTGAAGGCCGGTGACTCCCGCCAGACCCAGGCGAGATCGCGGGTCCGCACGTTCGGCGGGTCCAGGCCGGGCAGGGTGCCGGCCGCCGGGCACGGCAGCACGGTGCCGTCCGGGGCGACGGTGAGCGAGACGGCACCCCAGCCGCCCATGCAGGGTTTGGCGGTGGCGTCCAGGAGATCGGGTGCCACCCACACCAACTCCGGCGCGCCGTCCAGCCGTTCACGCCACCGGGCCACCCGGGTGCGGGCCCGCTCGACCTGGGCGGGCGTGGGCAGCAGCGCGGCGTGGTTGCGGGCCGCCCATCCGTGGTACTGGGTGTTGGCCAGCTCGATCCGGTCGGCACCCCAGTCGAGCGCGAGCCGGACCAGGCCGTCGAGGTCGTCCAGATTGCCGCGGTGCAGGACGACGTTCAGCCCCAGGGGCAGCCCTGCCTCACGGACGAGCCGGGCGGCGCGTTCCTTCGCCGCGAACGACCGCGCCCCCGCGATGCGTTCGGCGGTGGCGCCGTCCGTGTGCTGCACCGACAGCTGCACGCTGCGCAGCCCGGCGCCGGTCAGCTCGGTCAGCCGGCGTTCGCCGAGCCCCACCCCGCTGGTGACCAGCTGGGTGTACAGGCCCGCGCCGACGGCGGCGGCCACCAGGTCGGGCAGGTCGCGCCGCAGCAGCGGTTCGCCTCCGGACAGATGGGTGTGGACGACACCGAGGGCGCCCGCCTGCCGGAACACCTCCGACCACTCGTCCGTGGACAACTCCGCGGAGCGGGCCGCCGGCTCGACGGGGTTGGAGCAGTAGCCGCAGCGCAGCGGGCAGGCGTGGGTGAGCTCGGCGAGCAGGGCCCAGGGCGGATCGGTCATCTCAGCCAGCCCTCCTTCCGTAACCGGTCGAGGAATTCCGGGACTTCCGCGGTGACGGGCGCGGCGGGGTGGCGTACGGCCAGCTCGGTGACGATCGCCGCCACGTCCCGGACGCCGTCGCACAGCCGCAGCACAGCGCCGGCACCGCCGTCGAGGACCACGACCCGCTCCGGCAGCAGCAACAGATCGGCGTCCCGCACCGGGTCGTGCCGCAGCACCGCACCGCGGGCGAGGACGGGGCGCCATGGTGGGGCGGGCGGTGCGGGCGCCGCCGTCATGCCCCACTCCGGTCCACCGCGTCCAGCAGGGCCCAGAGCACCTCGCACTTGAACTCCAATGCCGCGACGGCCCGTTGCTGCGCCTCCGGGGTGCGGGCCCGGGCCAGAACCAGGGCGAGGGCCTGCTCGGCGTCCCGGGCGCCCTGGGTGACGCGGGTGCGGAAGTAGGCGAGGCCGGCCGGGTCGATCCACGGGTAGTGGCGTTCGAAGGCGGCGATGCGGGTGCGCATCAGATCCGGGGCCGACATCTCGGTGAGCGAGGCCGCGACGGCGTCGAGGACCGGGCGCCGCCGGCAGAAGGTGACGTACCCCTCCACCGCGAACCGCACCCCGGGCGGCACCCGGGAGGCGTCCCACAGCTCCTCCCGGGCCAGGCCCGCCGCCTCGCCGAGCCGCAGCCAGCGGTCGATACCGCCCCCCGCATCGTCGGTACCGTCCTGGTCGTGCATGCGGCGCAACCAGGCGCGGCGCTCCTCGGGCCGGTCGAACTTCGCGAGGATCAGCGCGTCCTTGACGGGAATGTGCCGCTGGTAGTGGAAACGGGCGGCGATCCAGCGGCGCAGTTCGGCGGGGGTCAGTTCGCCGCGGTGCATCCGCTGGTTGAAGGGGTGCCGGTCGTGGTAGCGGGTCTCGGTGACCGCGCGCAGCCGCTCGGTGAAGTCGGCGGCCGGCCAGGCGGCACGAGCGTCGAGGTCGGATGGTGCCGCGGTCATGCGGCCGGGGGCGGCTCGGGCGGACGGCGGTCGGCGAGCGCGTACGCGGTCACTTCCAGCGCGGTCTCCACGATGTGGTAGCCAGGGCTTTGCCAGACCTTTTCATCCGATGTCTCGGGGTCGGCGCGGTGCATCAGGGCAGACGGAGGCAGGCTCTCGCTCATGCGTGCGTACTCGCTTTCCTGAGGGTGGGGGATCTCGGAAGGGAGCCGTGGAGAAGACAGCGGCCGTGGTCAGGGCCGGTTCACATGCTTGCACCGGGTTCAGTGACGCGTCCGGTGGCGCGATACAGAGTCGCGGGACGAGGGGCTCCGGTCAATGGTCCGGACCGAAAACGTCGGATGCGTTTCCGGCCAATCTGCCCACAAGGCACTGACTGACGGGTCAGTCCAAACGGATTTCGCGGTCAGGAATGCATCGGGCCGCGTGATCGTTGACGATGGGAGTACCACCTGTCGACAACCGAAGGATCAAGAGGCTCGTGAGCAGCAAGGTCCCCCCGATCATCCTCAACAACGGCGTCGAGATGCCCCAGCTGGGCTTCGGCGTCTGGCAGGTGCCGGACGACGAGGCCGAGCGGGCCGTCGCCACGGCGCTGGAGGCCGGGTACCGCAGCATCGACACCGCGGCCATCTACGGCAACGAAGAGGGCACCGGCAAGGCCATCGCCGCCTCCGGTCTGCCCCGTGAGGACGTCTTCGTCACCACCAAGCTCTGGAACAGCGACCACGGGTACGACTCCACGCTGCGCGCCTTCGACGCGTCGCTTGGGAAGCTGGGTCTCGACTACGTCGACCTGTACCTGATCCACTGGCCGGTCCCGTCCCGCGACACCTACGTGGACAGCTACAAGGCGTTCGAGAAGCTGCTCGCCGACGGCCGGGTCCGCGCGATCGGCGTGTCCAACTTCCTTCCCCAGCACCTCCGGCGGCTGATCTCGGAGACGTCCGTCATTCCGGCCGTCGACCAGATCGAGCTGCACCCGCACCTGCAGCAGCACGCCGCCCGCGAGTTCCTCGCCGAGCAGGGCATCGCGACCGAGGCCTGGTCGCCGCTGGGCCAGGGCAAGGGCCTGCTGGAGGTGCCGGCGATCGTCGCGATCGCGCAGAAGCACGGTCGTACGCCGGCCCAGGTCGTGCTGCGCTGGCACGTCCAGCTCGGCAACATCGTGATTCCGAAGTCCGTGACGCCCTCCCGGATCAAGGAGAACATCGAGGTCTTCGACTTCAGCCTGGACGACGAGGACCTCGCGGCGATCAGCGCGCTCAACGAGGACCGCCGCCTGGGCCCCGACCCGGCCACCTTCGACATGGCCTGACACCCACCGCGCACCGCGGCCGTACGCCCCGCCCGCACAGCGGGGCGCACGGCCGTGCGCCGTTTCCGCGCCCGGCCCCCGCTGTCGGACCGCCCCGCTGCCGGTCCACCCCGCCGTCGGCCGCGCTCCCGCCGGCCCGGCCGCCGCGCGGGCGCGCGGCCCGGCGCCGGGAGCCGCGCTCGGCCGGCCCTCTGTGCCGCTGCGCTCAGTCGCCCCGTACGTCCGCGTGGACGACCTCGAACTCCTCCAGGGCGACCACGGTGACGTGTGCCTTCGTCGTGCCCTCGAGCCGGATGGCGGCCTGGCCGCCCCGGGTCGCGGCGAGGGAGACGGAGTCGGCGAAGAGGACACCGGTCATACCGCGGCCGCCTTCGCGGTCCAGGAAGAGGGCCGCACCGGCGAATCCGGGCAGGACCTCCAGGCGGGGCAGCACGCCGGCGTGGAAGGTGTCGGCGGCCAGATCCGCGTCCGCCGGGTCGAACTCGATCCGGGTGACCCGCAGCCCTCCCCCGGTGACGGGCCGGTGGACGCGATGGAAGACGGCGGCCTCGTAGTTCTCGACCGCGACCGTCCCGGCGAAGGGCTGCAGCAGCTCCGGCCGCCGTACGCTCATCACCTCGTCGCTGTTGCGGCGCGCGTCCGCGGACTCCCACCAGCTGACCGTGAGCAGCTTGCCGAGGTCACGGTCGACGAAGACGCCCGCGCCGCGGTAGCCGGGCCGTTCCTCCAGCAGGTCGTGCCCGCGGGTGTTCAACGCTCCGACGGCCGTGCCCAGCCGCGCCGGATCCCCCGTGGCGTACACCGTGCGTACGAACATGCACCTCGCCTCCCGATGCCGTGACCCGGTTGGGCGACGGCGGCAGACGTACCCGGACAATTCGCTTATTTTCAGTCTTGCCAAGGTCACAAATCAGCGCAATACGCCCAGGTTTCAACCACCGGCAACTCAAGACTTGACGAGGACATGCACATGGGTCCACGGTGTACGGCACCTGGTAAGGAAACTTTCCTAACAGAAGGGCCCCCCACCGTGCGCCTTCGAACCCTGACCCTTGCCGCGGCCTCCGGAGCCGCCCTACTCGCCGCCGGTGTCCTGCCCGCACACGCGTCGTCCCCCGGCGCCGCGGCGCGAACCGCCCCGGACTCCGCCCAGGAGGGCTCGGTCAGCGCGGCCGACCTGCTCGCCAAGGTGAAGACGTGTTCCCAGATATCGAACGGCAAGTACAAGACGGACGACGAGACGTCGGCCACGGTGCCGGTGTGCGGCAAGAACGGCGCGGTGTTCTGGAAGGCCGACATGGACGTCGACTGCGACGGCCAGCGCACCACCAACTGCAACGAGAACCGTGACCCCTGGTACCAGGACGACACCGCCTTCCACCAGTCCGACGGCAAGCCCCTGAAGGCGGAGTCGCTCCCCTACGTGGTGGTCCCGAGCTCCAGCAGCATCTGGAACTACTCCAGCGCCGGCATCAAGGGCGGCGGCGTGGTCGCGGTCATCTACAACAACAAGGTGGAGTACGCCGTCGTCGGCGACACCGGACCCACGAAGATCATCGGTGAGGCCTCGTACGCCACCGCGAAGGCACTCGGCATCGACCCCGACCCCAAGACCGGCGGGGTCGACTCCGGCGTGACCTACATCCTGTTCAAGAACTCCAAGGCCTCGCCCATCGAGAGCCACAGCGCCGCCGTCTCTCTCGGGGACCGGCTGGCCGAGCAGTTCCTCGCAGACAACTGACCTGCGGCGTACGTCGGTCGGGCTGACTCAGCGGGCGTACGACCAGGGTGTTGGCGCCGGCCTCGGCCGGCTGCCGGATCGCCCGGACCTCCGGTCGGCCACCTGCCGTCGGTCAGCAGGACGGTGACAGCGGCTCGGCAAAGGCCCGGACGAGCAGGGCCGGGCCGAGGCCGTAGGCCGGCGCCCGGTCCCGCCGGCCGGGTCGCCTTCGGTGACGGTGTCGTGGTGGCGGAGCCCGCGTCGGCGAGCCGGGTGACGGCGGCGCCGACGTGTCCGCCCCGGTCCGCTCAGACCGGCCGTACGGCCCGGTGCACCGTGTGCGCCGTCAGCACGAACACGTCGGGACGCCGGTGGACGCTGCCGGGATCGGTGGGATCGAGGAGGCGGTCGAGCATGGCGCGGTCGCCGGCGTCCAGGGCGTCGGCGTGGACGTCCCGGGCGCGGGTCAGCGCACCGACGACGAACGCGCGCGCCCGGTCCGGTATCGGAGCGGGGATGTCCAGGAGGAAGCTGCGGGTTCCCGTGTGCTTCAGACCGGCCGCGGTCAGCAGGGCGGCCCAGTCCTCGGTCTCGGCGACCGCGCCGGGCAGCTCGGCGCGCATCCGGGCGAACCGCTCCTCCTGCACCACGTCGAGGCGCGCCGGCAGTCCCGGACGGCCGAAACCGACGTCACGGGGCAGACAGCGGACGGGCAGACCACCCTCCAGGACGGCCAGCGTGCCGCCGGGGGCGAGCCGGGCGGCGAACGCGGCGAGCGCGGCCCGCTGGTCGCCGAGGTGGTGCAGGCTGCGGCTGGCCCACAACAGGTCTGCGGAGCCGTCCAACTCGGACAGGGATTCGGGCAGTTCACCGGATATGGTGCCGAAGCGGTCGGCGACGCCCTGGCGGGCGGCCCGGGCCCGCGCACGCTCCAGAAGCGGTGCGGAGCCGTCGGCGGCGACCACCCGGGCGCCGGGAAACCTCTCCGCCATCAGGCAGGCGATCACCCCCGGCCCACTGCCCGCGTCCACGACCAGTCCGGGTGCGGTCACGTCCTCGCCCAACCAGTCCAGGGCACGCGCGTACGCCGGGGCGAACACCTCGGCCTCCGCCTCCAGCAGCGCCAGCATCGCGGCCCAGTCGATGTCGCCGCCGTGGGTGTGACCGTGCCCGTGGCGGGCCTCGTGGTCGTGTGCCATGTCGATCTGCCTCTCGCTCGGATGCGGTCAGCCTGCTTCGGCGGCCCGGGAGTTGCCAGCCTCGTTGCCGATGCCGCAAAAAAGGGCACCGGGCGGCAGACGAAATCAGATGCGCCCGGGCGGGCACGGCGCGAACAATGGGGCTCCGTGGACGACGAACTGGTACAGCGCTTCCTCACCGACGGCTTCGTGAAGATCGAGGGTGCCTTCCCGCGCCGGGTCGCCGCGGACTGCGCACGCCTGCTGTGGCGGGAGACCGGATACGACCCCGACGACCCCGGCACCTGGAAGGAGCCGGTGGTGCGGGTGGAGGGCATGGCGCAGGGGCCGTTCGCGGCGGCCGCCAACTCCCCCGCCCTGCACGCGGCCTACGACCTACTCGTCGGCGAGGGCCGGTGGGAGCCGCGGTATTCCCTGGGGACCTTTCCGCTGCGGTTCCCGCACCCGGTCGAGCCGGACGACGCGGGCTGGCACATCGAAGGCAGCTATCTCCCCGACGGCGAGCACTGGTACTTCGCCGACCTGCGCTCCAGGGACCGCGCGCTGCTGATGCTGTTCCTGTTCAGCGAGGTGACCGAGGAGGACGCCCCGACGCGGATCAGGGTCGGCTCGCACCTGGACGTGCCGCCGCTGCTGGAGCCGTACGGCGAGGCCGGGGCGTCCATCCTGGAGCTCGGCCCCCCATTGGACCGGGCCACGGCCCACCGCCCGCTCGCCCACGCCACCGGCCGCCCCGGTGACGTCTATCTCTGCCACCCGTTCCTGGTGCACGCGGCCCAGCCGCACCACGGGACGCGCCCCCGCTTCATGGCACAGCCGCCGCTGTGTCCGGCGGTGCCGTACGAACTGCGGCGGCCCGACGGGGCGTACTCGCCGGTGGAGCGCGCGATCCGCCGGGGTCTGCACCTCGAGGAGGACTGACCCCTACGGACGCGCGGACACGCGGACGGGTGCGGTGTCCGCGCCCCGGCGTGACGGTCCGTTCCGGGTGGCCCCCACCGGACACGGGGCAGACCGGTCGTCACCCCTCGGCCGTCTTCCGGAACGCGCGCACGGTGAACACCGGGTCCGGGCGGGGCCGGTCCTGGTCCCGGAGGCGGGACAGGCGCGCGGCGAACTCCTCGGTGCGCGGCTCGCCCGGAGGCAGCAGGGTGAACCAGCCGCGGCGCAGATCGGCGATGGTGGCGCGGGGGCTGCGGCCCTGGCCGACGCCGGGGAACGCGGTGGCGCCGGCCGGCCGCAGCCCGTACCGCGCGGCGTGCGCGGTGACGGTGGCGGCGGAGTCCTGGGCGGCGCGGCGCGGTCGGGAGGCGAGGACGGCGTCGATGTCGCTGCCGACGTCGTGCGCCGCGGCCTTGTCGACGGTGGTGACGTAGACACCGCCGGGCCTCAGCACCCGGGCGCACTCGGCCACCATCGCGCGGACGTCGTCGGGGTCGTCCGGCAGGTGCAGCAGCCAGATGCTGGTGACCGCGTGGAAGGTGCCGGTGCGAAAGGGCAGGCGGCGGCTGTCGGCCCGGACGATCGCGCCCGGCAGCCGCGCGCCCGCCCTGTGGACCATCGCGGCGGTGAGGTCGGCGCCCGTGACCCGCAGAGCGGGCCGGGCGGCGGCCAGCCGCCGGGTGACGATCCCGGTGCCGCAGGCCACGTCGAGGAGCCGGCCACGTCTGTCGGGTATCAGGCTGAGCACCGCCCGGGTGGCCGCTGCGGCGCGAGCCTCGCCGCCCCGGGACGCGTCGTAGGCCCCGGCTTCCTCGTCGTAGTCGAGCACGTCCCTCAGTGTGCGCCGTGACCTGGGGCGATGTCCTCCACCCTGCGGGCGAGCGCGAAGTCCTTCTCGGTGACGGCGCCTCCGGCGCTGTGTGTGTGGACGGTGAGCGCGACGGTGTTGTAGCCGAGGGTGAGGTCGGAGTGGTGGTTCAGCTCGTCCTGGACGGCGGCGATGTGCATGACCAGCGCGGCGGCCGCGACATGGGAGCCGAGGCGGTAGGAACGGGTGAGCCGGCCGGTGTCCAGCGACCAGCCGGGCAGTTCGGCGAGCCGGTCCTCGATCTCCTTCTGCGACAGCGGTTCGACGGCCATGGCCGGGTCTCCCTTCGGGTCGGCGGGACGGCGGGGTACGGGTTCAGACTGCCACGCCGGCCGTATGCGTACTCCATGCGTCAGCCGTGTGCACTCCGCCGTGTCAACCGCCCACGCACTTCACGGCGTCGACCGCCCGCGCACTTCTCGGCGTCAACCGCCTGCGATCCCCGCGGCGTCGGCCCGCACACTCCACGGCACAGTCCCCGCGCCCCGAAGCGCCGGCCCGCACACTCCACCGCGTCAGCCCGCACACCCCACAGCGTCGGCCCGCACACTCCACGGCACAGTCCCCGCACTCCACGGCGTCAGGCACCGCACTCCGCCTCCAGGGTCGTCGGCGAGTGCGGCGATCCGGTGCCGGCCCTCGACCCGGGCCACCCCGGCGTGCGGCAGGCCCGTGTCGCCGTAGAGCGCGCCGAGCAGGTTGCCGCAGATCGAGCCGGTGGAGTCGCTGTCGCCCGAGTGGTTGACGGCCAGCAGCAGCGCCCGCTCGGCTCGGGGCTCGGCGAGGGCGCAGTAGACGCCCGATGGCGAGGGCCTCCTCGGCGACCCAGCCGGCGCCGAGCGACTCCGCGTTCTCCGCCGCCGGCGTGGCGTCGGCGGCGAGATCCCGGGCGGCACGCAGGGCGGCCGCGGTCTCCGCGTGGCCGCGGTACCGCTCCAGCAGCCGCAGCGTGCGCAGCACCGCGCCCTCCAGCTGAGGAGGCACCCGCGGACCCGGCTCCGGTGGACCGCCGCCGCCTGAAGGGAGGGCGTCCGCCACGGCTCGTTCGTGCGCAACCCGCCAACTCCTCGGCTACGGTCGGTCGTATGACCATAGTCGCCTCCGGTCCCTCCGCGTCCGCCACCGCTCCCGCCGTCCCCGGCAAGGGCGTCGGCCCGCTGCTGCGCGCCTGGCGGGAGCGGCGCCGGGTCTCCCAGCTGGAGCTCGCGCTGCGCGCCGACTCCTCGGCCCGGCACATCAGTTTCATCGAGACCGGCCGCTCCCGTCCCAGTGAGGAGATGGTGCTGCGGCTCGCCGAGCACCTCGACGTGCCGGTACGCGAGCGCAACTCCCTGCTGCTGGCCGCCGGTTACGCCCCGCACTACCCGGAGACCCCGCTCGACGACCCGGCACTGGACGCCCTGCGCGACGGCATGGAACGCCTGATCCAGGGCTACGAGCCGTATCCGGCGCTGGTCGTCGACGCCGGTTACACGGTCGTCGCGGCGAACCGGGGCATCGCGATGCTGCTGGACGGCGTGCCGGAGAAACTGCTGTCGCCGCCGAATGCGATGCGGCTGACCCTGCATCCGCAAGGGCTGGCGCCGCGCATCCGCAATCTGCCCGAGTGGCGCGGACACCTGCTGGCGCAGATGGAACGGCAGATCGCCCTGCAGCGCTCGGACCGGCTGCGCGCCCTGTACGAGGAGGTGGCCGCCTATCCGGTGCCGGAGGAGGCTCGGGACGGCGAACCGGCCGAGCCGGTCGCGTACTTCGCGCTGCCGCTGCGCATCGAGCACGACGGGCGGATCCTGTCGTTCGTGTCGTCGATCTCCACCTTCAACACGCCGATGGACGTCACGGTCGCCGAACTGGCCATCGAGACCTTCCTGCCGGCGGACCCGGCAACCGCCAAGTACCTGCAGACACAGGGCAGTTGACCGCTCCTCCGGAGGGACCGGACGCCTCGGACCGGTGTGCGAGAGGCGATCACATGGCAGACTGCCCGCGTACTTCGGCGCGCAGGGGAGGCGTGGCGTGAGTGAGCGGCGGGCTGCGCCCACCGTGGGACAGGTGGTCCTCGGTAAACGGTTGCAGGAACTGCGCGAGGCCTCGGGCCTCAGCCGGGAGGAGGCCGCCCGGGTCCTCAGGGTGGCGTCGGCGACCGTACGGCGCATGGAGATGGCCGAGGTCGCGCTGAAGATCCCGTACGTGCAGGTGCTGCTGGACACCTACCAGGTGGCCGAGGAGGAGGCGGCCGCGTTCGTGCGGCTGGCCGAGGAGGCGAACCAGCCGGGCTGGTGGCAGCGGTTCCACGACGTGCTTCCGGACTGGTTCAGCCTGTACGTCAGCCTGGAGGGCGCCGCCCGGATCATCCGCTCCTACGAGCCGCACTTCATCCCGGGCCTGCTGCAGACCGAGGGCTACGCGCGAGCGGTGCTGGAGGCCGGGACGATCGGGCAGACCTCGCCGCAGAGCGTGGAGCGGCATGTGTCGCTGCGCCTGGAACGGCAGCGGCTGCTGGAGCGGGACGACCCGCCCCACCTGTGGGTGATCATGGACGAGACGGTGCTCAGGCGCCCGGTGAGCATGCGCCGCGAGGTGATGCGCGAGCAGCTGGACCGACTGCTCGAGTACGCCGGGCGGGACCGGGTCACACTGCAGCTCGCCGAGTTCGCGGCGGGCCCGCATCCGGGGACGTACGCGCCGTTCACCCTGTTCCGGTTCGCCGAGCCGGAGCTGCCGGACATGGTGTTCACCGAGTACCTGACCGGCGCCCTGTATCTGGACTCCCGCCGCGAGGTGGCCACGCATCTGGAGGTGCTGGACCACATGACGGCGCGCGCCGCGTCGGCCCAGCGCACGCAGACCCTGCTGCGGGAGTTCCGCGCGACCTTGTGACCGCATGTCCTGACCGATGCGACCGACCTCTGGGGGAACAGCCGTATGACCGCATCCGACGCCACGCCCGAGCCCGTCGACACCAGCCGTCCGCATCCCGCCCGGGTGTACGACTGGTGGCTGGGCGGCAAGGACAACTATCCGGTGGACGAGGAGCTGGCCCGGCGGATCCTGGCCGCCGACGGCACGGCCGTGCGCGGGGCGCGCGCCAACCGGCGGTTCATGCACCGGGCCGTGCGGACCGCCGCCGAGGCCGGTGTCCGCCAGTTCCTCGACATCGGCACCGGCATCCCCACCGAGCCCAATCTGCACCAGGTGGCGCAGCAGGCGGCGCCGGAGTCGAAGGTGGTCTACGCGGACAATGACCCGATCGTGCTCCGGCACGCCGAGGCCCTGCTGCAGAGCTCCGCCGAGGGCAGCACGGACTACATCCACGCCGACGTCCGCGATCCCGAGTTCATCCTGCGGCGGGCGGCCGGGTTCCTGGACTTCGACCGCCCGGTCTCCCTGTCCCTGGTCGCGCTCACCCACTACCTGGGTGACCAGGAGGACGACGTGTACGGGCTGGTCGACCGGTACGTCGACGGGCTGGCCCCGGGCAGCTTCCTGATCCTCTCCCAGGTCACCCAGGACCTGAGCCCCGAGGGCGTGGCCAAGGCCGCCGAGCTGTTCCGCCGCAGCGGCACCCCGTTCCACCCCCGCTCCCTGCCCGAGTTCCGCCGCTTCTTCGACGGCCTGGAACTGCTCGGCCCCGGCGTCATCCCGGTGCACGGCTGGCGCCCGGAACCGGTGGACGTGGCGGCCCAGGCGGAGGGAGTCGTGCCGGTGTACGCGGGGGTGGCGGTCAAGCGCTGACCCGGTGCCGGAGCGCCGGGGTTCGTCGGGTGGCTCGGTGCGGTGCCGGAGTGCCTCGCCGCGCACCGCGGGCGGTGGAGGCCGCCCCGGCGGACGACGTCGTGAGACTGCCCGCCCGTAGAGAACCCCGTGGCGCGAGCCGAGGACGGGCAGCCAGACGTGTGGCCGGGAGGGCCTGGGAAGTCAGGCGGCACCTCCCTTGGCGTCCTTGTCGTCGTCCACGATCTCCGCGTCCACCACCCCTTCCGCGTCGTCCGCGTCGGCCGTGCTCCCGCTCTGCTGCGCGGACTCGCCGGAGGGCGAGGAGGCGGCCGCGTACATGGCCTGGCCCATCTTCTGGCTGACGGTGGCGAGCTTCTCCACCCCGGCGCGCAGGGCGGTGGTGTCGGCGTTCTGTTCCAGCAGGGTCTTCAGTTCCGCGGCGGCCGACTCGACCTCGCCGCGTGTGTCGGCCGGGACGCGGTCCTGGTTGTCGCGGAGGAAGTTCTCGGTCTGGTACACGAGTTGCTCGGCCTGGTTGCGGGTCTCGGCGGACTCGCGGCGTTTGCGGTCCTCCTCGGCGTACTGCTCCGCCTCCCGCATCATGCGGTCGATGTCGTCCTTCGGCAGGGCGGAGCCACCGGTGACGGTCATCTTCTGTTCGCGGCCGGTCGCCAGGTCCTTGGCGGAGACGTGCATGATCCCGTTGGCGTCGATGTCGAACGCCACCTCGATCTGCGGGACCCCGCGCGGGGCGGGCGGCAGACCGGTGAGGTCGAAGACGCCGAGCTTCTTGTTGTAGGCGGCGATCTCGCGTTCGCCCTGGTAGACCTGGATGCCGACCGAGGGCTGGTTGTCGGCGGCGGTGGTGAAGATCTCCGAACGACGGGTGGGGATCGTGGTGTTGCGCTCGATCAGCTTGGTCATGATGCCGCCCTTGGTCTCGATCCCCAGGGACAGCGGGGTGACGTCGAGCAGCAGCACGTCCTTGACGTCGCCGCGCAGCACGCCGGCCTGGAGGGCCGCGCCGACGGCGACCACCTCGTCGGGGTTGACGCCCTTGTGCGGGTCCTTGCCGGTGAGGTCGCGGACCAGGTCGGTGACGGCGGGCATCCGGGTGGAGCCGCCGACGAGGATGACGTGGTCGATCGCGGACAGCTGGATCCCGGCGTCCTGGACGGCCTGGTGGAACGGTTTCTTGCAGCGGTCGAGCAGGTCGGAGGTCAGCTCCTGGAACTGCGCCCGCGTCAGCTTCTCGTCCAGGTGCAGCGGACCCTCGGCGGAGGCGGTGATGTAGGGCAGGTTGATGGTCGTCTCCGAGGACGACGACAGTTCGATCTTGGCCTTCTCGGCGGCCTCGCGCAGCCGCTGCACGGCCATCTTGTCGGCGGCGAGGTCGATGCCGTAATTCCCCTTGAACCGCTTCACCAGGTGTTCCACGATCCGCTGGTCCCAGTCGTCGCCGCCGAGGTGGGTGTCGCCGTTGGTGGCCTTCACCTCGATGACGCCGTCGCCGATCTCCAGCAGGGACACGTCGAAGGTGCCGCCGCCGAGGTCGAAGACCAGCACCGTCTGCTCGTCGCCGCGGTCGAGGCCGTAGGCGAGGGCGGCGGCGGTCGGCTCGTTGATGATCCTGAGCACCTTGAGACCCGCGATCTCGCCGGCCTCCTTGGTGGCCTGCCGCTGCGCGTCGTCGAAGTACGCGGGTACGGTGATCACCGCGTCCGTGACGTCCTCGCCGAGGTAGGCCTCCGCGTCCCGCTTCAGTTTCTGCAGCACCCGCGCGGACAGCTCCTGCGCGCGGAAGCGGGCGCCGTCGACCGAGCCCTGATCCGGGAAACGCCAGTTCGCGTCGCCCATGTGCCGCTTCACCGAGCGGGCGGTGCGCTCCACGTTGGTGACGGCCTGCCGTTTGGCGACCTCGCCGACCAGCACCTCTCCGTTCTTCGCGAAGGCCACGACGGACGGTGTGGTCCGCGCACCCTCCGCGTTGGCGACGACGGTGGGCTCGCCGCCCTCCAGGACGGCCACCACCGAGTTCGTCGTCCCGAGATCGATCCCGACCGCACGTGCCATGGTTCGTCCCCTTCCGCCCGGGCGCCTGCCGCACTCCCAGCACATGCCGTGCCTGCGGCGCTGTCAATGCCCGGGTTCCCCGGAACGGCGATGCCGCGCCCCGGGGCGGGACGCGGCATCCGGGGCGGTGGGAGACCTCAGCCCAGCTCGGCCGTCAGCGTGATGGTCGTACCGGCCAGGGCCTGGCTGACCGGGCAGTTCTTCTTGGCCTCCTCGGCGGCCGAGGCGAAACCCTCCGCGTCCAGGCCGGGGACCTGGCCGCGCACGGTGAGATGGATGCCGGTGATGCCCTCGCCCGGCTGGAAGGTCACATCGGCCTTGGTGTCGAGGCGGGTGGGCGGGGTGCCGGCGCCGGCCAGGGCGTGCGAGAGGGCCATGGAGAAGCAGCTGGAGTGAGCACCGGCGATCAGCTCCTCGGGGCTGGTCTTGCCGTTCGCGTCCTGGGAGCGCGAGGCCCAGGTGACCGGCTGGTCGGCGATGCCGGAGGAGTCGAAGGTGACGACGCCGTTGCCCTGGAGAAGGTTGCCTTCCCAGACGGTGTGCGCGGTGCGCGTGGTGGCCACGATGGGTTCCTTTCGCGTGGGGTCCCGTTACGTGCGGCACGTAGGGTCCGGTCACGGGGTTTCCGTACCCCCTATCCGATCACATCCGGGCTCATCGCACTCTGAAGACCGGGCCACGCGGCGTGAACGGCAGGTGACTTCCCTGGGGGATCAGGTAGGCGTGTTCTCGGCGTATCCGCAGCACGTCGCACCAGCCGTCGGTGATCACCAGCACCGGTGCGGCGGACGGGAAGTCCTCGGCGCGGTGCAGCAGGTCGATGCCGGGCTGCAGGACCGTGCCGCCGCGCCCGTGCACCCGTACCCGGCCCGCGATCTCGGTGACGGGAAGATAGCCGGCGTCGTGCGGGGCGGCGTCGCAGAACACCACGCGGGCGGCCGGTACGTCCCTGGCCCCGGCGTAGGAGGCGATCGCGCCGAGCGCCTTGCCGAGCAGGGTGCGGCTCATCGAACCGGAGGTGTCGAGGACCACGCCGAAGGTGCAGCGGGCGACCTCCTCGGGCGGGTAGTACCGTCCCGCGCGCGGGATGCCAGGGGTGGAGGCCTGGCGGCGGGCGGGGCGTGCGAAGGTTCGTACGGGCTCCGGGCGGGGCACGAACTCGTCGAACCAGCGGGCGAGTTGCGCGTCCCAGGGCAGGGGCGGATGGCTGAGCGCCCGGATCTCCTCGACCAGGCCGCCGGGCAGGAACCCGCGCTCCTGCGCCTGGTGCAGGTCCAGGCCGCGGCTGAGGCCGCGGCGGTAGAACTCGTCCAGGTCGACGTAGTGGCCGGGCGGCCCGAGCGGGGCGCCGAGGACGTCGCCGGTGCCCTTGCCGCGCAGGGTGGCCAGACGGCGGACGCGGCGCAGATCGCCGGCGATGCGGTCGTAGACCTCCTCGGCGGACAGGCCGGACAGCTGCGGGTCGTGCAGCAGGCCCTCCGGCAGGGTGCCGACCCGCATCTCGACCAGCCATCCGTTGATCACGTAGTCGCAGGCGACGTTGAACAGGTAGGGGTCGCGGGAGCCGCAGCGGTCGCCGTGGCGGAGGGCGGCGTGCAGCATCTCGTGGGCGAGGATGAACCGCCACTCCTCGTCGTCGTAGGTGCGCAGCGGATTGAGGTAGATCTCGCCCGCCTCCGGGTCGACGGCGGCGACGGCGATGTGGTGGGCGCGGGCGAGCTCGGCGTCGGCGACCAGCTTGATGTCGGCGGCGATGCCGCCGAGCAGCGGATAGGAGGAGACGAACCAGCTCAGGGCCCGCTCCCAGGGGCGCTGCGGGATCCGCGCGCCGTCCAGGGAGTCCCGGCGGCCGCCGGCCACGTCCATCGCGGCGGACACGGTCCGGGTCAGCGCGGTGGCGAAGGCCAGCTGCCGGTCGGGGACCGGGCCCTGCCAGGCGTGCCATTCGGTGAGCACCTGGTCGGGTGCGCCGCCCGCGGTGCCGCAGTGCTCGTAGGCGGGCGGCAGGCCATGGGCCCGCCAGCGCGCGGCGAGCCGCTCCTCGTCCCCGTCGGGGTAGCTCGCGGGCAGGTCCTCGGGGGTGGTGCCGACGGGGAAACCGAGCAGGAAACGGTTGACGACGACACAGCGGGCGGCGAGGTCGTACCGATCGGGCTGTTCGCGCCGGCCCTTGGCGGCCGGTACGTGCCCGAATCCGAGGTGCAGGGCGGCGTGCGCGAGGGTCCAGGCCCAGGCGCCGGGTTCGGCGAGCCGGTCGGGGTGGGCGTGCACGGTGGCGTCGGAGTCGACGACGAGGAGCCCGTCGCGCGGGGCGAACGTGCAGGTCTGGCTGCGGCACACACCGAAGTCGACGGCCGCGAGCGCCGGGTTGGCCCGCACCAGCCGCATCCCCTCGGCGAACGCCTCGCCGGCCAGGTCGCGCTTCTTCTTCGGCGGGGTGCGGCTCACCGCCGGGCCTCCACCAGGCGCGGCATGTCGCGCGCCGCCTCCACCAGGAACCACGAGGGCAGCACGGGGTTGCCGTCGGCATCGGTGGCGATGACGGTCTGGGCGACCTCGACGGAGACCTCGGCGAGCTGCACCAGCAGCGACTTGGCGCGGTGGGCGATCTGCCGGCCGTTCGCCGACATGTGCTCCTTGCTGGCGGGCAGCTCCTTGACCAGCCGGCCGCGGAACGACTCGGCGAGGTAGTACAGCAGGTCGCGGTCCTGCAGCCGGTGCGGCCAGCGGGCGTCGCCCTTGAGAATGGCCTCGATACCGAACCGGCTGCGCACGACCTTGACGTAACCGCAGAACGCGGTGGCGTGCGCGGGCGTGAGCGTGCCGTGCGCGAGCACGGTCAGGGTCGGCTCGTCGAGATCGGGGCCGAAGGAGTGCAGGGCGTCGGAGAGCATGTGCCAGGAGCGGGGCGTGGAGAACGGCTCCTCGGTCTTCGGCGGCTTCGACCACAGGTGGTCGGGCCGGTCGGTGAGGTGATCGAGGACCCACGGGTGGATGCCGTGGGCGGCGGCCCAGGCCAGCCAGTCCGTGGCGCAGACCTCCAGATGGACGTGGGCGAGCCGGTTGACCAGGGCGGAGGCCAGCGGCCGGGCGAGCGCGTTGTCGGTGGCCCGGTTCCCGGCGCCGATGACGATGGAGCCGGCGGGCAGTTCGTAGCTTCCGATGCGGCGGTCGAGGATCAGCGAGTAGAACGCCTTCTGCACGTCCGGGGTGGCCGCGTTCAGCTCGTCCAGGAACAGGCAGTACGGCTCGTCGCGGGCGATGGTCTCCGGCGGGCAGAACACCGACCGTCCGTCGCGGATCTGCGGCACGCCGATCAGGTCCTCGGGCGCGAGCTGCGTACCGAGCAGGCTCACGCACTCGAGGCCCAGGGAGTCGGCGAACTCCCGCACCAGGGACGACTTCCCGACGCCGGGGGCGCCCCAGAGGAACACGGGCCGGACGGTGGCGAGGCCGAGGAGGAGTTCGGGGACGCGGGCGGGGGTGACGGTGACGGCAGCCTGCAACGCTGGGCATCCTTGGGGGTGTTCGAGGGGTGGAGGGTGCGGCTCGAACAGTGTGCGGGTGCGGCGGTGCGCGCGCAGCCGATTTTCAGGCGGCCCGCTCGTCCTCGGTGCCGTCGGTGCCGTCGGTTCCGTCGGTGCCGGCGCTGGAGGTCCCGGTGCCTTCGGTTTCGGTGCCGTACGTCCTGATGCCGTCGGTCCCGGCGCACTCGGTCCCGGTGCCCTCGGTCAGCGGTACCTGGGGCCCGCTCAGCTCGCCCAGCCAGCGGCGCAGCACCTGGTGCACCTGCTCGGCACCGGTCAGTTCCGCCGTGCCGTCGACCGGTGCGGACAGATCCCGCGGTGAGAGCAGGAACGGGCGGGACTGGGCGCCGCCGAGGCCGCCGTGGGAGCCGATCTGCTCCTCCAAGGCGAGGACCTCGCCGTCGACGGCGTCGAGGGCGGAGTTCACCATGATGTCGCCGGTGTGCGGGAAGGAGTGGGTGCGCCGCACGGCGTCGGCGGCACCGGGGCCGAAGAGGGCCAGGGGACCGGACCGGTCGTCGAGCCCGGCGAGCGGAATCTCTGCGCCGTGGGCACCCAGCACCACACCGTCGTGCTCCGCACTGCGCACCAGCAGGAAGCCTATGCCGGGGTGGTTGGCGAGTGTGGTGAGCAGGGCGGGGTGGCGGGCGTCGATCTCCTCCTTGGTCATGCGGTGGGGCACGCCCGGGAAGGAGACCAGGCCGAGGTTGCCGGAGGCCAGCACGATCGGCTCGGACCCCGGGGCCGGACGGCGCTGCTCGTTCCTCTCCTCCACGGGCCGGCGCAGCGCGGCACGCACGGCGGCCCGGGCCTCGGCACCGCTGTGCGTGCGTTCGGCGGTGCGCGGTACGTGCAGCCCGCAGCCGGCCCGGACCAGGTCGCCGAGGGTGAGGCCGTACCGGGAGCGGAAGGTCTCGCCGGGGCTCTGCCCGTGGTCGGAGAGGACGACGATGCGGTACGGGCGGGGGGCGTGTTCGGCGACCCGCTGGAGCAGGGCGAGGCAGCGGTCGAGGCGTTGCAGGACCTTCCCGGCGTCCCGGCTGTGCGGACCGGAGTGGTGGGCGACCTCGTCGTAGGCGACGAGATCGGCGTAGACGGCGGTGCGGCCTGCGAGCATGTCGCCCATCACCGCGGCGACGACGACGTCCCGTTCGACGACGGTGGCGAAGGCGCGGACGAGGGGGTACAGCCCGCCACGGCTCACGCGGGGGCGCTGCCCGCCGATCCGGGCACGGGTGGACTGGCCGATCTCACGCGCCACCTCGGCGACGAAGGACAGAGCGGTGCGTACGGCGTTGGCCGGGTCGGAGAAGTAGGCGAAGTAACCGGCGCGGGAACGGTTCTCCCGGCTTCGGCGGCGCGCCGCGATGGACAGGACGAGGGCCTGCTCGCCGGCGCCGCCGCTGAAGAGGTTGCCCCGGCTGGCGCCGTCCACGGTGAGCAGTCCACCGTCGCCGGTGCGCAGTACGGCTCGGCGCTGCAGTTCGGCGGCGCTGGTCGGCCGGTTGCACACCATCACCTCCCCGCGCTCCTTCTCGTACCAACGGAAGGCCGGCACGTCGAAGGCGCTGCCGTGCAGGATGCCGAGCTGGCTGGCACCGGTCTGACTCGACCAGTCGGTGCGCCAGGGGGTGAGGTGGTGGGTCGGCGAAGCGCCGTCGTACGCCGGGGGTGGACCGCCGCCCGCCGCCGGTATGTCCTCGCGGCCATCCCCCGTTGTCCGTACCCCATCGCCCTTCCCCAGCCAGCGCCCCACCGTGGGCATCAGCCCCTTGTGGACCGCGTCCACGAGCACGTCGTGGCCGACACCGTCGAGCTGGACGAAGACCAGGCCGGGTGTGGCCGGGCAGGGCGGGCCGGATCTGCGGCGCAGGGCGGCGAGGCGGTGCAGGCGGCGCCGGTACGCCTCGTCGTCGCGTACGGCGAGGGCCGCTCCGGTGGCCGAGGCGACGGCGGACATCACGGCCGCCACGATGACGGCGGTCTCGGGGGCGGCCTCGCCGTGGCCGGAGGGGGTGATGCGCAGGGCGAGCAGCAGCAGGGAACCGTTGAGGAAGAAGACCAGCAGGCCCAGCACGAGCGCCGGGACGAGGAGCAGCAGCCGGACGAGGAGCGGCCAGACGACGGCCGACAGCACACCGAACGCGCCGGCGCCGCAGGCGGCGGTGATGGCGATGCGGGTGGCGCTGTCGCCGTCGGCGGACTGGAGTTGAAAGTCGGGCAGCAGTGCGGCGAGGGCCAGCATGGTGAGGGTGGACACCGCCCATACGGCGATGCTCCGCCCGATCTGACTGGCAACCCGCCGCCATCGCACGCTCAGCACGCCTCGTCCACCTCACCTCCCCGCCCGCTCGAAGCCCGGGCCCCGCCCCACCCTGTCACACGAGGTCCACCGCACGTGATGCCGATCGCGACGACTCCGCGGTGGAGCCACGACGTCATGGACAGGCGCACCGGACGACCGCACGCCCGTGCTCGTGCTCGACGTGCCCGTGTCCGGCGGGGGCGGATCCCAGCCCCCTGCTAGCGGCCGTCGTAGCCGGCCGTCGGCATGGACAGCCTGCGGTGGACGCGGGCCTTCATCTGCGCGTCGTACGACGGCTCGGCCCGCCCGACGGTCTCCACGCGCACGCCGCGCCGCGCGCACTCCGCGGTGAACGCCTCGACGGAGGACAGGGCCCGGCGGAGCACGCGCATGCTGGGCGCGACGAACACGTCCACTCCGGGCCGGACGCCGTCCCACAGTGCGCCGTGGTCGAAGCGCAGTCCGCCGACCAGGAGCTCCCGGGCGATGACGTAGCCGCGTTCGGCGGCCCAGCGGGCGCACATGGCGTGCTGGCTGCGGGAGTCGACGAGGAAGGGGTCGGCTTCCAGCTCCTCCAGGGGGGTCAGGCTGGCGATGGCGATGACCCGCACCGGCGCGGGCGTGTCGGAGGTACCCCGCAGCTCTCCCATGGCGTCCCCCTCACCTCCGGGTTTCGCCGCAGACCCTACTCCTGCCCGTAGGCTTCGGGGAGTCGCGTGAAGGAGGCGAAGAGGGTGCCGGTGGAGATCACCTGGTGGGGTCACGCCACCTGCACGGTGCGGGACGGGAACATACGGGTGCTCACCGATCCGCTGTTCGCGCGCCGGCTGGCGCACCTGCGGCGGCGCCAGGGTGCCGTGCCGCCCGACGGGGCCCGCCACGCGGACGTGGTGCTCGTCTCGCATCTGCACGCCGACCATCTGCATCTGCCTTCGCTGGCGGGCCTCGCACCGGGCACGCGCCTGCTCGTGCCCCGGGGCGCACCACGGGCGGTGCCGGGTCTGCGCCGTCTGCGTCAGCTGTGGGTGACGGAGGTGGTGCCCGGGGACGCGGTGCGGATCGGCGAGCTGCTGGTGCGGGTGGTTCCGGCGCTGCACGACGGGCGGCGGCTGCCGGTGGGGCCGCGCCGTTCACCCGCGCTCGGCTATGTCGTGGAGGGTGAGGCACGGACCTACTTCGCCGGGGACACCGGGCTGTTCGACGCGATGGCCGACCGGGTCGGGCCGGTGGACGTGGCGCTGCTGCCGGTGGGCGGCTGGGGCCCGTACCTCGGTGAGGGGCATCTGGACGCCGCGCGGGCGGCGCGGGCACTGGCGCGGCTGGCGCCGCGGGCGGCGGTGCCGGTGCACTACGGGACGTACTGGCCGATCGGCATGGACGCGGTGCGGCCGCACGAGTTCCATGCGCCGGGCGACGAGTTCGTGCGGCTCGCGTCCGTGGCGGCACCCGGGGTGGCGGTGCACAAGCTGGGCCACGGCGAGAGCGTGTGGCTGGAGGTCGCGCGGTGAGGTCGCCGGCCTCCCTGGCGGTGCTGGCCGCCGCCTCCACCACGTCGACGCTTTCGCCGGAGTCGACGCAGCAGGCGGCCGGGTATCCGTCGCTGTTCCTGCTGGTGCTGATCGGGGCGCTGGTGCCGGTGGTGCCGACCGGGGCGTTGGTGAGTTCGGCGGCGGTGGTGGCGTTCCACCAGACGGCGCCCTTCTCCCTGGCTCTGGTGTTCGCGACGGCGTCGCTGGCGGCCTTCCTGGGGGATGCGGCGCTGTACTGGCTGGGGCGGCGCGGGATGCGGTCGCGGAACGGGTCGCGGTGGCTGGAGGCGATACGGGCGCGGGCGCCGGAGGAACGCCTGGCGCAGGCGCGGGGGAAGCTGGCCGAGCACGGGGTCGCGGTGCTGGTGCTGTCCCGTCTGGTGCCGGCCGGTCGTATTCCGGTGATGCTGGCCTGTCTGATGGCGGAGTGGCCGCTGCGGCGGTTCGCCCGGGGGAACCTGCCGGCCTGCCTGGCCTGGGCGGCCACTTATCAGGTGATCGGCGTGCTGGGCGGTTCGTTGTTCCCCGAGCCGTGGGAGGGGGTTGTGGTGGCGGTGGCGCTGACCGTGCTGATCAGCGCGATACCGGGCGTGGTACGGCGGTTCCGGTAGCGCCGCCCGGGTTCCTCTCGTCTTCGGGGTCGCGGTGCGTTGTGGCTTGTCGCGCTGTCGCACGGTGGCCCGCGCCTTCGTCGAGGCGCCTCAGTCGAGCACCTTGGAAGCTCCGACCGGCAGGTCCCACAGGTCGTCCCGCTCCAGTCCCGCCTTCTCCCAAGCCGCCCGGACTCTCATGAGCGGTTCCAGGACCGGCTCCGCCGAGAGGATGAAGGTGCCCCAGTGCATGGGGGCCATGCGACGGGCGCCCACGTCGAGGGTGGCCTGGACCGCTTCGTCGGGGTCGCAGTGGACGTCGCTGAGCCACCAGCGGGGGTCGTAGGCGCCGATCGGCATCAGGGCGAGGTCGATACCGGGGTAGCGGCGGCCGATGCGGGAGAACCAGTGGCCGTAGCCGGTGTCGCCGGCGAAGTAGAGGCGCTGCCCGTCGCCGTCGGTGAGGACCCAGCCGCCCCAGAGGCTGTGACAGGTGTCGGTGAGGGTGCGCTTCGACCAGTGGTGCGCGGGGACGAAGTCGAAGCGGACGCCGGACAGTTCGGCGCCCTCCCACCAGTCCAGCTCGGTGACGCAGGTGAAGCGGCGGCGCCGGAACCAGCGGCCGAGGCCGGCGGGTACGAACACCGGGGTGGTCCGCGGGAGTTGGCGTAGCGTCGGGGCGTCGAGGTGGTCGTAGTGATTGTGGCTGATGACGACGGCGTCGATGCGGGGCAGCGTCTCCCAGGGGACGCCGACGGGGGTGACGCGGGCCGGGGTGCCGAGGATGCGACGGGACCAGACCGGGTCGGTGAGCACGGTCAGGCCCCCGATCCGCACGATCCAGCTGGCGTGCCCGGCCCAGGTGACGGCGAGGGTCCGCCGGTCGACACGGGGCAGCGGGGCGGGGGCGCAGGGCAGCCGGGTGACGTCGGCGAGGCCTTCGGCACCGGGACGTACGGCGCCTTCACGGGCGAAGCGGGCGAGCGCCTTCAGGCCGGGCAGGGGGGCGGTGAGCCGGTCGTGGAAGGTCCGGGGCCACACACGGTGTTCGCCGAGAGGGCGGGGCTCGGCCAGCGGAGGGAAAGGGGGCGTCAGGGGGCCCGGGGCGCCGGTCTCACGGGTCGGGGCGGGCGCCATGGTCGTCGTACGGGCCGTCGTGGTGACGGTGGTGGTCGTGGTCGTCGTGCTCGTCGTCGCGCCCGATCCGGGCTCACGCGTCTCGGGTTCATGCGTCTCGGGTTCATGCGTCTCGGGCTCATGCGTATCGGGCTCATGCGTCTGCTGCGTCATCGAGGAGGCTCCCATCGCTGAGCGTCGTCGCGGAGATCGTCGAGGACCGATGTCAACGAGATCAACGCGCGTTGCACGTGCGGCAGTTCCAACGGCGCGGGTGAGGCGAGGCATTCCGCCCGCTCCTCGTCCGTGCCGCCCAGCAGGGGCCCCGTGGCGAGCCGTACGCGCAGGGCCCCGAGGTCGTCGCCGAAGCGGTGGCCGCCGGGCGCGGGCATGCCGAGCCGCGCGGTGAGGAGGTCCTCCAGATCCTGGGCGTCCCCGACACCTTGCTCGGCGAGGAGTTCGCGCAGCGGGCCGAGGTCGGCGTACAGGTGGCGGCCGGCCTGCGGGGGGCGGGCGAGTCCGCCGGCGGCGACGACGGCGGCGTGCGCGGCGGCGGCCACGCGCGCGTGCAGCCGAACGGTGGCCTCGCGCCGCTCGGTGACGGGCGGGGGTTCGTCGAGGGCGTAGCCGGCCGCGGCGGCGACGGGCACGGCGATGCGGGCGCCGAGCGCGGTGAGGACGTCCAGCACGCGCGCGTGGAGCTGCCGCCCCGGTTCGGCGGCCGGGAAGCGGGCGACGCCGGCGGGCCAGCCGGGGGGCAGCAGGGAACCGGCGAGGTCGGTGACGACGGTGACCCGGTCGGGCCACATCTCGGCGGGGCTGAGCAGGACGGTGTCGTGGGGGTGGTGCACGGTGTCGCGCCAGGTCTCGTCGCTGACGAGGTGCAGTCCCTCGGCGGTGGCGGCCTCGACGGTCTCGTGCAGGAGTTCCGGCGGGGCGACGGTGGCGGTGGGGTCGTCGGCGACGGACAGCACGAGCAGCCGGGGATCGCCCCCCTCGGCGCGGACCCGGCGGACGGTCTCCAGCAGCGCGTAGGGGTCGGGGACGCCGCCGCTCTCGGCCGGGGTGGGCACGTGGTAGGCGGGCCGGCCCAGCACCCGGGCGTACGGCGCCCACCAGGCGGCACAGGGGCGCGGGACCAGGACGTCGGCCCCGTCTCCGGCGAGTGCGGCGGTGAGGGCGAGCAGCAGCGCCGGGGCGCCCGGTCCGGCGGCGACCTGGTCGGGGACGGTGGGCAGGCCGCGCCGGGTCCAGTAGCCGCAGGCCGCTTCGAGGAGGGCGGGCGCGCCGCCGACGGGCTGGGCGTCGGCGCGGCCGGCGGCGGCGGCGAGCACGGCGGTGAGTTCGGGAAGCACGGGGAGGCCGTCGGCGGGCAAGGGCGGCCCGTAGCGGACGGGGCCGTGGCCCTGGGGGTCCGTCCGCCGCATGTCCGCCTCCGCACGGTGCTGGTGCCGTGTGCCGCCGTTTCCGGGCCGGGTGGCCGGGGCGGGCGGGCCCTGTGGTGCTCGATCGGTGTCGTGCCGTCCGTGGCCGGCTGTACCGGCCGGGGTCCTCAGTGCCCCGTCCTGTCGTCGTTGTCGCTGCTCATCACCGTCCGCCGCTGGTCGCCCCTCGTCCTGACCGGCCCTTGTTGTCGTGGTGGTCGCTTGGTCGCTGGTCTGGTCGCTGCTGTGGCTCGGGGCGGTGGTGCCGCCTGGTGTGGCAGACGCCTGCCGGGGTCCCTGTGAGGGGGTGTACCCGCCGAGCGGCCCTCCAAGGGGGGTGACCCGGCGTCGGCCCGGTCACACCTCCGAAGGGGGGCCGTCCGTGGAGCGCCTGAGGCCGTACAGCCGGTAGCCGGCCCCGCCGCAGGCCGCGGCGATGAAGACGGCCCCGGCGGCGAGGGCCGGGACGGAGTCGCTGAAGGCGCCGCCCTCGCCGGCCTGTACCCCGTGCTGCACGGTGGGCGGGGCGCATCCGTCGGTGTCGCGGGACTGCCGGCCGTCCGGTCTGCCGCAGTCGTGGCCGTCGCGGCAGAGCTCGTCGGGGGCCTGCGCGCACCGGTGGCCGAGATCGGGACCGTCGTGGGAGCCGCCGCACTGCTGCGGGGCGGCGCACGGGCCGGGGACCCTGCCAGGAGTGGCTCCGCCCACCGGGGGCACGCTCGCATGGCCGGCGTCGGCAACACCGCCCACCGGCGGCACACCCCCACTCCCCACATCGGCAGCAGCGCCCACCGGGGGCACGCTCGCATGCCCGGCGTCGGCAACACCGCCCACCGGGGGCACACTTGCATGGCCGGCGTCGGCAACTCCGCCCACCGGGGGCACTCCCCCACGGCCCACATCGGCAGCACCGCCCACCGGAGGCACGCTCGCATGCCCGGCGTCAGCAACACCGCCCACCGGAGGCACGCTCGCATGCCCGGCGTCGGCAACACCGCCCACCGGGGGCACACCTCCACTCCCCACATCGGCAGCACCGCCCACCGGAGGCACGCTCGCATGCCCGGCGTCGGCAGCACCGCCCACCGGAGGCGCACCCCCACTCCCCACATCGGCAGCACCGCCCACCGGAGGCGCACCCCCACTCCCCACATCGGCAGCACCGCCCACCGGAGGCACGCTCGCATGCCCGGCGTCGGCGGCGGTGGCGGCGGGCGCGGCCAGGGCGAGCACGGCACCGGCGGCGAAGGCGACGGACAGGGCTCGGGCGGTGCGGCGCATGGGGAGGGCTCCTCGGCGGATAGGGCGGGGCGGTCGGCGGTGGTACGCCTGACCCCGGCACGGCAGTGCGCCGGGCACCGGTGCGTACGGCGGCGCGGGGCACTGTCCTGCGGCGTCACGGGTACCGGGCACGGGCGTGCCCTCGCTGCCATGACAGCCCGCGCGGCGCCGCGGCGCGCGCGGCCGGACCCCATTCGCGGGACGGGGTCGGCCGCCCGGGTGACGGACACCGGCCGCCGTCCGGAACCCACCGCCCGCGCCGCCCGTGCCCCGCCCCGGTAGGTTTTCCGTCCCCGGTGCAGGTGACTCGGTAGGTAACTGAGCGGATGGTCCGCTTCGAACCGCACGGGGAGGTCCCTCCATGAGCACCAAGGTCTCCGACCACATTCTCGAGCGCCTGCGCGCTTGGGGCGTGGAGCAGGTCTTCGGCTATCCGGGCGACGGCATCAACGGACTGCTGGCCGCGTGGGGCCGCGCCGAGGACCGCCCGCGGTTCATCCAGGCGCGGCACGAGGAGATGTCCGCCTTCGAGGCGGTGGGATACGCGAAGTTCAGCGGCCGTCTCGGAGTGTGCGCGGCGACGTCGGGACCGGGCGCCATCCATCTGCTCAACGGTCTGTACGACGCCAAACTCGACCACGTGCCGGTGCTGGCGATCGTCGGCCAGACCAACAGGACCGCGATGGGCGGCTCCTACCAGCAGGAAGTCGACCTGCACACGCTGTACAAGGACGTCGCCTCGGACTTCGTGGAGACGGTGACGGTGCCCGAGCAGCTGCCGAACGTGCTGGACCGGGCGATCCGCACCGCATACGCCCGGCGCAGCCCGACCGCCCTGATCATCCCGGCCGACGTGCAGGAACTGGACTACTCGCCGCCGACGCACGAGTTCAAGATGGTGCCCTCCAGCCTGGGCATGAGCGACTACACCGCGACCCCGACGGACGAGGCGCTGCGCCGGGCGGCGGACGTGCTGAACGAGGGCGACAAGGTGGCGATCCTGGTGGGCCAGGGCGCGGCCGGCGCGGTGGCCGAGGTGCAGGAGATCGCCGAGCTGCTCGGCGCGGGCGTCGCGAAGGCGCTGCTCGGCAAGGACGTGCTCAGTGACGAACTGCCGTACGTCACCGGGCCGATCGGGCTGCTGGGCAGCCGGCCCTCGTACGAGCTGATGCGGGACTGCGACACCCTGCTGACGATCGGGTCGTCCTTCCCGTACACGCAGTTCATGCCGGACTTCGGCACGCGGGCGGTGCAGATCGACATCGACCCGCACATGATCGGTATGCGTTTCCCGTACGAGGTGAACCTGGTCGGTGACGCCAAGGCGACGCTGCGGCGGCTGCTCCCCATGCTGAACAGCGACCGGGGCGGGCGCGAGTGGCAGGACACGGTGTGTGCGAACGTGAAGCGCTGGCACGAGACGATGGAGCGGCGAGCCGCTCTGTCGGCCGATCCGATCAATCCGGAGCACGTCGCCAGGGCGCTGGATCCGCTCCTGCCGGACAACGCGATCCTGACCTCCGACTCCGGTTCGGTCGCCAACTGGTACGCCCGGCACATCACGATGCGGCCGGGCATGCGGGGTTCGCTGTCCGGGACGCTGGCGACGATGGGACCGGGTGTGCCGTACGCGATCGGCGCGAAGTTCGCCCATCCGGACCGCCCGGTGTTCGCGCTCGTCGGCGACGGCGCGATGCAGATGAACGGCCTGGCGGAGATGATCACGGCGGCGAAATACCGGGATCGCTGGTCGGATCCGCGGCTGGTGGTGGCGGTGTGGAACAACCAGGACCTCAACCAGGTGACGTGGGAGATGCGGGCCATGGAGGGCGCCCCGCAGTTCCTGCCGTCGCAGTCGATCCCCGACGTCCAGTACGCGGCGTTCGCCCGCTCGCTGGGTCTGACCGGGATCCGGGTGGAGAAGCCGGAGGACGTGGAGGCGGGCTGGCGAGCCGCCCTGGAGGCCGACGGGCCGTGTGTGATCGAGTTCCTCACCGACCCCGCGGTACCGCCGATCCCGCCGCACGCGACCTGGGAGCAGATGGAGGCCACGGCCGCGTCGATCCTGAAGGGCGACGCCGACCGGGGTTCCATGGTCAAGCAGGGTCTGAAGGCGAAGGTGCAGGAGTTCCTGCCCGGCAAGGGCAAGAGCTAGCGCTGCGACGAAATACGGAGACGTCGTCGGGGTTGACGTCGACGCCGGGCGGCACGGCAGCTGGTGGGCCGACCACGACGTCTTCCAGCGCACCCACGGCACGAAGCGCTACCACCACGCCCTCGTCGGCGACCTCGTCCTGGGCTACGAGTCCTCCACCGCCACCGACGACCCCGACCAGATCCTCGGCATCTACACCGCCGAACCGTCTTCGCCGTCCTACGACCGCCTGAGGCTCCTCGCCGGCTGGAGCAGCGCCGCACACCGGCCCGACGACTCCCGCGTTCCGCCGCACAGCTGAGTGCGCACGGAACGGTGGAGACGAAACGCCCTCAGCTCACGGACGTCGCCGGCCGGGGGTAGGACAGGATCCCGGTGAGCAGGATGCGCAGCACCTCGCGCAGCTCGATGTGGAGCGGGATGCGCGGCTCCTGGCTCTGGGACCAGCGGTAGAGCAGACCCAGATAGGAGTCGCGGAGAATGTTGCCGACCCGCATGGGGTCGATGTCGACGGCGATCTCACCGCGCCGGCGCCCCGCCTCGATGATGGTGGCGAACACGTGCCCCGCGTACGGCTCCTCCAGCAGCGGCCGCCCCGCCTTCACCCATGCCTGGAGCATCGCGGAGGTGATCTCCCGCTCCGTCTCGTTGAACTCGGCGAGTGCCAGCATGCAGCGTTCCAGATGGACCGTGACCCCGTCGTCGCGGGTGTGCATGGATGCCTCCATGCACTCCTCCAGGCGCTGTTTGCGTGCTTCGGCCCAAGCGGTGACCAGGTCTTCCTTGCGCTGGAAGTAGTTGAAGAAGGTCCCGCGGGCCACGTCCGCGTGCTCGGCGATCTGGTCGATCGTGGTGCCGTCGTACCCCTGCTCGGCGAACAGGGTGAGTGCGGAGGTGTAGATGCGGTCTCTGATCCGCTGCTTGCTGCGTTCGCGGCGCCCGAGGGGGGCCGGTCCGACGGTCATGTGCTCCTCGCTTCTCACGGCTCTGTGAGATCCCCCGGCCTCCGAATTTATACCACAGTACATGGATGGATCGTGGACTGCGGGCCGCCCCCGCGCCCCGGCCGTCATCGGCCCCGGATGCCGACGAGCGCCGCGCCGTCCGTGGGGCCGGTGCGGGCCGTGGCCAGGGAGGTGGCGATGTCACCGATCGGCTCGGGCCCGAGCAGGCGTCGGGCCGTGACATCCACGCCCAGGTGCTGGTTCAGCCGCGTCCTCAGCTCCGTGGCCAGCAGCGAGTCCAGTCCGAGGCTGCGCAGCGACCGGCGTGGGTCCAGCCCGGAGACGGAGATGCCGAGCACGGTCGCCGCGTGCCGCAGCACCTCGGCGTCGAGGACCGCCCGTGCCGGCGCCTGGGGCGGCGCCGCGGCCGTGAGGCCGGTGTGACCGTGCCGGGTGCGGGGCGGGCACGTCGGCTCGTGCGGCCTTACGCCGCGGTACGGCCGTGCGCCCCCACCGGCCGCGGACCGGCCCGCGCCGGCGTGCACAGGCTCGCCCGGTACGGCGGCGGCACCCGGTCCGGGGACGGCAGCGGTTTCCGTGGCCCCGGCGTCCGCGTGCCCGGCCCCGGCCGCCTGCCCCACGGCACCGGCCGCCTCCCCCGACTCCGTCGCGGCGTGCGGCGGCAGCGGGCGCAGGAGTATGTCGAGGAACTCCGCTATCAGTCGTCCGTCCGGCGCGAGGAGCCGGACGTCACAGCGGGCCTCGCCGTCCCGGGGACCGGGGACGCAGCGGGCCAGCGACCAGTGGTCCGCCGCCAGCGCGCCGGGGTCGGCGACGTGGACCCGGCCGAAGGACACCGGCAGGAAGGAGCCGGACGAGCCCGGCACGGCTGCTCCCGGCCAGGCGGCCGCCATCGTCACCAGCGCCGCCTCCAGGGCCGCGGCAGTGCCGGGGCCGGGGACCGCCCCGGACGTACCGCGCATCCGGGCGACGCACTCGCCGTCGTCGAGCCACAGTTGGGCGGCCGTACGCAGCACGTCGTCGACCGCCATGGCGCGCGCCTGGATGCGGCGGTAGAACTCGGCGCCGGGCACGTACTGGCGGCACCGGGTCAGCGCGTCGTCGAGTGTCTCCTGACCCTGCCGCCGCTCGGGCCCGCCGTCCGCTCCCGCGTCACTCGCCGTCAGCACCCGTCCCGTCAGCAGGACCTCGCCGTCCCTGCCGTCCTCGGTGTGCACGGCGGTGACGGTGAAGGCGAACGCCCCCCGGTCGGGTAGGGCCGTCAGGCCCACCCGCACGCCGGCGTTCCGCGCCCGCTCGAGCTCCAGGGGCCGGGAAGCGAACTCGACGTCGCCGAGCACCCCGCCCCGGCCACCGGTGACGTCATGGGCGGCTCGGCGCACGGCCTCCAGGTACAGCACCGCGGGCACCGCTGTCGTACCCCCGCTGCGCACCGCGCCTCCCACGGCCGGCAGGCCGAGGTCGAGGAGGGGGAAGTCACGGCTGAGGAGGGCGGACGATGCGGTCACGGCCGGCTCGCGGCGGAACCGTTCGAGGTCCCAGGCGTACGCCGGCAGCGGAACAAAGGCCTGCGGCCCCTGGCCGTCGGACCCGTGGCAGCGTTCCCAGTCGACGCGGCCCCCCTGTGCGAAGATCCGGCCGATCGCGCGCAGCAGGTTCTCGGGTTCGGGCTGTCCGCGCTTGAGCGTCACCACGGCGGACGGTGCCTCGCCGCGTTCGTCCAGGACGGCGTCGACGGCCTGGGTGAGCAGGGGATGGGGGCTGATCTCGACGAAGACGGTCTCCTCCGGTTCGGCGGCCTTGCGGACGGCGTCCACGAAGCGCACCGGGTCGCGCAGGTTGTCCGCCCAGTAGGCGGCGTCCAGCTCGGTGCCGTCGACGCTCGCGCAGCGGACGGTGGACAGCATCTCCACCGCCCCGTCCCGCGGAGACAGGCCGGCGAGGGCCGTGCGCAGATCCGCCAGCAACTCGTCCATCAGCGGAGAATGGGACGCGACGTTCACCTTCACGGGGTGGCAGGAGACGCCGTCCCGCTCCAGCCGGGCGGCGATGGTGTGCAGCGCCTCGGTCTCGCCGGCCAGGACGGTGGAGCGGGGCGCGTTGAGCGCAGCGACGCACACGGCACCGGCGTGGGGTGCGGCGGCGACGGCGGCCGCTTCCGCGTCGAGCTCGACGACGAGCATCGCCCCGCGTCCGGCGAGCCGGGCCATCAGGCTGCTGCGCCGGCAGATCACCGCTGCCGCGTCCCGCGTCGACAGCGCCCCCGCCGTACGAGCGGCTGCCACCTCGCCCATGCTGTGTCCGAGGCACAGGGCGGGCTCGACCCCCTTGGCGCGCAGTGCCGCCGCCAGGGAGACCTGTACGGCCCACAGCAGCGGCTGTACGACGGCCACGTCCTCCCAGGGCTCCGTCTCGCCCGTGCCGTCCTCGCCGGTCAGGGTCTTTGTCACCGACCAGCCCAGTTCGGCGCGGACGGCGGCGTCGCAGTCGGCCATGGCCCGGCGGAAGTCCGCGTCCTGCTCGAGCAGCCGGCGTCCCATGCCCCGCCATTGCGCGCCCTGCCCGGGGAAGACGAAGGCGATGCGGCGGTCTGCGCAGAAGGGTGCCTCACCGAGACCACCGTCCGGGGTCTCCTCGCCGCGCGCCAGGGCGCGCAGGGTGGCGGCAAGTTCCTCGTGGCTGGTGCCGACGGCCCACAGGCGGTGCGGGCGGGGGTCGCGGCGGGTGGCTGCGGCGCGGCAGACGGCCGCCAGGGAGTGTGCGCGCCCCGGGCCGCCCGGCTCCAGGTGGGCGGCGTAGCGCTCCGCGAGTCGGCGCAGGGAGGTGGGGGTGTGGGCGCTCAGCACCAGCAACTGGAGGGTGTCCGCGTCCCGTTGCGGGGCGGGGTGGCTCGCCGTCGGCGTTGTGCCCCGGGTGGTGCGCGGGTGACCACCGACGATCACCTGCGCGTTGGTGCCCGAGAGACCGAAGGACGACACGCCGAGGACGGCGGCCGGGCCGGCCGGCTCCAGCGGGGTGTTGCGCGTGACGACCTCGAGCGGCACGTCCGCCTCGGTGAGGACCGGGTGGGGTGAATGCTGGTGCAGGGAGGCGGGGATGACGCCGTGCCGGGCGATCAGTACGGCCTTGATCAGGCCGGCGATCCCGGCGGCGGCCTCGGCGTGACCGATGTTGGTCTTCACCGAGCCGACGCGCAGCGGACGGCGGGCCGTCGGATCTTCACGCAGCACGTCGGCCAGGGCGCGCAGCTCCACCTCGTCGCCGACCCGGGTGCCGGTGCCGTGGGCCTCCAGGAAGTCGAGCCGGCCGGGGGTGATGCCCGCGTTGCGGCAGGCCGCGCGCAGCATGTGGGCCTGCCCCGGCACGGCGGGCTGGAGCAGCAGTCCGCTGCCGGCGCCGTCGTTGGTGACGGCGCTGCCGTGCAGCACCGCCAGCACCGGATCGGCGTCGCGCAGGGCGTCGTCCAGCCGCTTGAGCAGGACGGCACCCACGCCCTCGCTGCGCACGAATCCGTCACCGGAGGCGTCGGCGAACTTGCAGCGGCCGTCCGGGGCGAGCATGCCCCCCTGGGAGTAGGTGACGGCGTCGGCGGGCGACATGATCACGTTCACGCCGGCGGCGACGGCCAGGTCGCTCTCGCCGCAGAGCAGGCTCTGCCGGGCCAGGTGCACCGCCACCAGGGAGGAGGAGCAGGCGGTGTCCACGACCAGGCTGGGGCCCCGCAGATCGAGCGCGAACGACACCCGTCCCGCGGTGACCGCGCGCAGCCGGGCGCCCGCCATGCCGTGCACGTCCATCGGTGTGTCGCCGGCCTGTTCCCCGTACTCGGCGGTCGCCTGCCCCACGAACACGCCGGTGGCACTGCCGGCCAGGGAGGACGGACGGATGCCCGCCGCCTCCAGCGCCTCCCACACGACGTGCAGCAGGAGCCGCTGCTGCGGGTCCATGGCGAGCGCCTCGCGCGGCGCGATGCCGAAGAAGGCGGCGTCGAAGCCGTAGGGGTCGTCGAGGAAGCCGCCGTGGCGGGAGACCGTGCGGCCCGGCACGCCGGGCACCGGCCCGTAGTGGGGGCCGAGGTCGAACCTGTCCTCGGGGACGGGCGTGACGGCGTCGGTGTTGTCCAGCAGGAGCCGCCAGTACGACTCCACGTCGTTCGCCCCCGGGAACCGGCACCCCATCCCGATCACCGCTACCTGTGCTGTGCTGCTCACGCGCATCGCCCCCGTCGCTGGCTGGTTCGGAATCCAAAAATATACTGAAGGCTATCAATGCCTCGCGGCGGGGCCGGTGGTCAGTCGTCCGTCGCAGGGTGACGAGCCGGTGGCGCTTCCAGGAAGCAGAGAAAGGGGGACACTTGGGACGAGCTCGGCTCAATATTGGTGTGCCGTGCATCAAAATTCACGCTACCGTTGCGTCAAAGGTGACCTTGAGTCCATGAATAAACTGATACACATGCTTGGGTAGTCACGTCCGGTCACCGGCCAAGGAGGAATGACCCATGATCGCCAGAGTGCTCGGACCGCTCCGGGTCACGGTGAACGGCACCTCGGTGGTCCCGACCGCGGTGAAGGCGAAGAAGCTGATGGCGATGCTCGTCCTCAACCGCGGGCGGGTCGTGCAACGTGCCACGATCGAGCGTGAACTGTGGGACCTCGACGCGCCCAGAAGTGCCTCCACAGGCATCCAGAACTGCGTCATGTGGATCCGCAAGGGCATCGGATGCGCCCAGCAGGGCGATGCCGGCCGTGGCGCCAAACAGACGCTGGTCACCGAACCCACCGGCTACCGTCTGGAGGTGCCGGGAGACCAGTTCGACGTCGTCCGCCACCAAGCGCTCGTCGCCCAGGCGGGCGCCGCCGAGGTGCGTGGAGACCTCGCCGAGGCTTCCGCCCTGCTGAACGCCGCGCTGAACCTGTGGCGCGACGCCCCGCTCGCCGACGTACCGGCGGGGCCCGTGCTGCGGGCCCATGTGCGGCGCCTGGAGGAGGACCGCAAGGCGGTGCTCACCCAGCGCCTCGCCCTGGACCTGCGGCTGCACCGGTACGCCGAGGTCGTCGGCGAACTCCACGCGCTGGTCGCCCTCGACCCGTACGACGAGGTGCTCTACGAGTACCTGATGCTCGCGCTGTACCTCTCCGGCCGTCGCAACGACGCGCTCACCGCGTACCAGCAGGCCCGCATCGCGCTCGCCGACGGCGTGGGGCTGGAGCCCTCGCACCGGCTGCGCGGCCTGCAGGAGCGCATTCTGGTCAGCGACGAGGCTCCGGCCGGCGTCCTGCCGGGCTGGCCGGAGCTCGTGGCCGAGCCCGTCAGAAGGTGAGGGAGAGGTCCGCCCGGGACCCGGACCGCCGCAGGGATGCCGTGAGTTCCTCCAGCACGACGGCCTGGCCGGATGCCGTGAACGGGAAGAAGTGCCCGCCCTCGGTCACGCGCGAGCGGAACGCACCACCGGTCAGGTGGCCCCAGAGCGGCAGCCCGGCCGGCGGGACGAGCGGGTCCTGATCGCCCGCCAATGCGGTCAGCGGTACGTCGACGCGCAGCCCGTCCACCGCGATCAGCGCCTCCTGGGCGAGCGCCAGATCGTGCGCCAGGGCCCGGTGTCCCGGGGACAGCGAGGCGTCGTCCAGGGCGACCGGGGAAAGCCCGTGCCGCGCGAGGACGGCCGACAGACCCGCGCGGGTGCCGAGGAGTGCCGGCCGGGGGAAGGCCCGCCGCCCGGGCATCGAGCAGGACACCACCAGCGCGTCGCAGCGCACCTGCCCCGGGTGCGCGACGAGGAGGGCCAGCAGCGCCCCCAGGCTGTGGCCGTAGAGAACGGTGTGGCCCGCATCGGGCGTCCGCAGTTCCGCCGTGATGCCGGCGAGCACCTGCGCGAGCGTCGTACGGGGCGAGAGATCCGCGCGCCGCTCGCGCCCGGGCAGAGTGACACCGACGACCTCGACGTCCGGCGGGAGCGGCGCCAGGACCTCCCGGTAGCGACGCGCCCCGCCCCCGGCGTGCGGGAAGACGACGACGCGCGGGCCGCCGGGCCGCGCCGCGGGACGCAGCACTTCCGTCCAGCACCGCACAGGGTGGTTCACAGGCCCATGCCCAGTCCGCCGCTGACGGGCAGGACCGCGCCGGTGATGTAACCGGCCTCCTCGCCGGCCAGGAAGCGGATCGCGGCCACCACGTCGTCCACGGTTCCGGGGCGGCCGAGCGGGGTCATCCCCATGACGTCGCTCATGCGCCGGCCGGACAGCGCCGCGGTCATGTCGGTGGCGATGATGCCGGGCGCCACCACGTTCACGGTGATTCCGCGGTCCCCGAGTTCCCACGCGAGGGAACGGGCGAGGCCCGGCAGGGCCGCCTTGGAGGCGGCGTAGTTGGTCTGGCCGGGAGCGCCGAGGAATCCCAGCACCGAGGAGACGAGGACGACCCGGCCGCGGCGCGCGGGCAGCATGCTGCGCACCGCGGCCCGCACGGCGGCGAACACCCCCGTCAGATTGGTGCGCAGCACCTCGTCGAAGTCCTCGTCCGACATCCGCAGCATCGGCCGGTCCCGGGTGATGCCGGCGTTGGCCACCAGGACCTCGACCGGCCCGTGCACGGCCTCCGCCTCCCGCATCGCGCGTTCCAGCGCCCCCGGCTCGGTGACGTCCGCCTTGACGCCGAGCACGCCGTCCGGAGGGCTGCCCGTACGGTGGCTGACGGCGACCTTGTCGCCGTCGTCGGCGAAGGCGCGGGCAACGGCATGACCGATACCTCGGTTGCCGCCGGTGACGAAGACCGAGCGGTTCATCGTTGTCTCCTTGTGAGAGAGCCGGCGTGTCGGCCGGCGTGTCGAAGGCCCGTGCGTCCGCCCCCGCCCGGCCGGGCGGACGCACCGCGCGGGTAGGCAAGGGTAAGGCCGCCGTGAAGAACAGAACGGGAGAACGG
>NZ_JBEYYJ010000003.1:184694-279682 GCF_040645475.1 Streptomyces sp. NPDC046759
TGGTTTTGTGGGTTGCGGGGGCGGCGGGGGGGGGGGGCGCGGGGGGCGGGGGCCCCGGCCGCGCCGCCGCCCCGCGCCGCCCGCCCCCCCCCCACGGCGCGGTTCGGCAAGGTTCAGGCCGCGGTGAAGACCAGCGCGGCGTTGTGGCCGCCGAAGCCCAGCGATGTGCTCACGGCCACGTCCACGCGGGCCGTACGGGGTTCGCCGGCGACCAGGTCCAGGTCGAGGGCCGGGTCGGGGTTCTTCAGGTTGGCCGTGGGCGGGATCACCCCGTGTTGCACGGCCAGGACCGTGTACGCGGCCTCGATCGCGCCGGCCGCGGCCAGGGCGTGGCCGGTGACCCCCTTGGTGGAGGTCACCGCGGCCCCGCCGCCGACGACCCGCCCCAGCATGGTGCCCTCGACGAGGTCGTTCATCGGCGTCGCGGTGCCGTGCGCGTTGACGTGCCGCACCTCGGACGGTGCCACCTCGGCGTCCGCGAGTGCCGCCCTCAGCGCCCGCTCGATGCCCTCGCCGTCGGGATGGGGGGCCGTCGCGTGGTGTGCGTCGGAGGCGGCCGCGTAGCCGCTGACCAGCGAGCGGATCCGGCCACCACGGGCGCGGGCGTCGGCGGCCCGCTCCAGTACCAGGACACCGGCGGCCTCGGCGGCCACGAAGCCGTCCCGTTCGGCGTCGAACGGCCTGCCCGCGTACTCGGGTTCCTGTCCGGACTTGGACAGAGCCCCCATCCGGCACAGTCCGGCCATCACCGTCGGGGTGAGCGCCGACTCGCCGGCACCGGCCAGCACGATGTCGCAGGCGCCCGCGCGCAACAGGTCCCGGGCCGTGCCGACGGCCGTGGCACCGGAGGCGCAGGCGGTGGCGGTCACCAGGCTGGGACCGCGGGCGCCGCAGTCGATGGCCACATACCCGGCGAGCATGTTCGGCATGTACTTGGTCACCAGCAACGGGGAGACCCGGGCCGGACCGTCCTCGGACAGCGTCCGGTACTGCTCCTCCAGAGTCGCGGCACCGCCCAGCGAGTTGCCGAGCACCACACCGACGCGAGTGCCGTCCCAGCTCTCGGGATCGAGGCCGGCGTCCCGGACGGCCATGCGGGAGGCCACGAGCGCGAGCTGAACGAACCGCTCCAGCTGCCAGGAGGCGAATCCGCCCAGCAGTTCCTGCGCGTCGAAGCCCGGCACCCGGCAGGAGAAGTCGGCCGACAGGTCGCCGAGGGTGTCGTCGCGCGTGGCGCAGGAGCGGCCGGTGAGAAGGCGCTCCCAGTTCTCCTCGACGCCGATCCCGGCCGGGGTCACCAGTCCGAGGCCGGTGACGGCTATGGCGTCGTTGCCGCCCGCCATCAGACCGACGCTCCCTTGGCGGCGAGCAGGCCGACGACGTCGTCCAGCGTCTGCTCCTCGGTCAGCTCGCCGTCCTCGATACGGACGCCGAACTCCTTGTCCAGGACGAGCCCGAGCTCGATGAGGACCAGCGAGTCGAAGGACAGCTCGCCCAGGGTCACGCCCGGGGTGATCGCCTCGGGCTTGACCTTGAAGTGTCCCGACAGGAGCGCCGAGATGCGCTGTGCGGCGGGCTGCGAGGCGGTGTGCTCCTGGATGTCCTGCATGGTGTGCTCCTGAGGGTGGAAAGGCGCCCGGCCGTCGGGCGGGCCGCCGTGTCGTGGGGAAAGGGTCACCGGGGCCGGCCGGAAGGCCTCCGATGACGACGTGACGGGGGCGTCGGGTGTGCACGAGGGGAGGGGCCTCAGGCCGGGAGGACCTCCGGCCACACCAGGCCCACCGACCCCCAGGTCAGACCGCCGCCGAAGCCGCCTAGCACAACCCGCTGGCCGGGAAGCAGGGTCCCGTCGCTGATCGCGTCGGCGAGTGCGAGCGGGACGGAGGCGGCCACCGTGTTGCCGACCCGTTCGATGTTGGAAGGGAAACGCTCGAGCGGCACCCCTACCCGTTCGGCGACCGCAGCGAGGATCCGGGCGTTGGCCTGGTGCAGCACGATCCGGTCGAGGTCCGCGGGCGTCCCGCCCAGCGCGGCGGCCGTCACCTCCACGGACTTGGCCATGTGCCGTACGGCCTCGGCGAAGACCGGGCGGCCCTCCATCGTGAAGTAGGTGGCCGCCTCGTCGGCGGGCAGGCCGGTGGACCGTTGCCGGGAGCCGCCGGCGGCGACCTGGATGAGGTCGCTGCGGCTGCCGTCGCTGCCCAGGTGCAGCCCCCGCAGGGCCCCGGGTTCGTCCGGGTCCCCGGCGCGCAGCACCATGGCGCCGGCCCCGTCGCCGAAGATCGCCCGGGTGGTCCGGTCGGCCGGGTCGAGGATGGTCGAGAACGTGTCCGCGCCGACGACCAGCACCGTCCGGGCGAACCCGGACGCCACCAGCCCCGCCGAGACGCCGAGGGCGTAGACGAAGCCGGTGCACACCGCGGCGACGTCGAAGGCGCAGACCTCGCCCAGCCCGAGCCGGCTCGCCACCTCCGGGGCCGTCGCCGGGCAGGGGCGGTCCGGGGTGCTGGTGGCGAGCACCACCACGTCGGCGGCGTCCGTCGCGGCGGACTTCAGCGCCCGGCGTCCCGCTTCCACGGCGAGGTCACCGGTGGCCGTACCGGGATCCACCACGTGCCGGGACGCGATCCCGGTACGGCTGCGGATCCACTCGTCGGAGGTGTCCAACTGCCGGGCGAGCGCGTCGTTGGTGACCGCGGTCGGCGGCACCCAGGCGCCGAGCCCGGCCACCACCGCCGCGCGGCCGCTCCCGCTCATCCGACTCCTCCGTCGCCGCTGCCCGGTCGCAGCCGGGCGCCGCCCCCGGCCGTCCTCAGGCCCTCGCCTGCCCTAGCGATCACTGCACACTCCTTCTCACTGCCGTGCCGTCCGCCGACCGGTGCCGGGTCGCTGATCCCGGAACCGATCGCAGAACTTCACTGTGGCAACGGCTGCTCCACTTCCGCTCACCGCACGCCCATACGCCGCTCACGTCGGGCCGTGAGTGCCAAATGAGCCCTGCGGGAGCCCGGGTTGCCACCATGGTCGAGGCACCGGCGGCCGAATCACCGGCAGTTGGCGCCCGTGGGAGCGCGCCGTGCACACGGCGACGCACCGGCCACCCGGTTCGCAAACGCGTACGAGGAGACACACCAGTGCGGCAACGCAGGATGGGTACGGACGGTCCGTCGGTATCGGCCATCGGCCTCGGCTGTATGGGCATGTCGGAGTTCTACGGCCCCACCGACGAGGCGCAGAGCCTGCGCACGCTCGAGGCGGCGCTGGATCTGGGCGTCACCCTGCTCGACACCGCCGACATGTACGGCAAGGGCCACAACGAGCGGCTCGTCGGGCGAGCGGTGGCCGGCCGCCGGGACCAGGTGGTCCTCGCCACCAAGTTCGGCATCCGGCGCGACGAACGCGACCCCCGGCAGGGCCGCCAGGTCGACTCGAGCCCCGAGTACTGCCGGCAGGCCATCGACGCCTCGCTGAAGCGGCTCGGCGTCGACCACGTGGACCTCTACTACCTCCACCGGCGCAGCCCCGACATCCCCATCGAGGAGACCGTCGGCGCCATGGCGGAACTGGTGACCGCCGGCAAGGTCCGTCACCTCGGCCTGTCGGAGGTCAGTGCCGAGACGCTGCGCAGGGCGCACGCCGTGCACCCGATCGCGGCCCTGCAGACCGAGTACTCCCTGTGGACCCGCGAGGTCGAGCAGGAGATCCTGCCCGCCGCGCGGGAACTCGGGACCGCCCTCGTGGCCTACTCACCGATCGGCCGGGGCTTCCTGACCGGGGCCATCACACGGCCCGAGGACCTGGACCCCGCCGACTTCCGGCACTCGCACCCGCGGTTCCAGGAGGAGCACCTGGAGCGCAATGCCCGGATGGTCGAGCGGCTGCGCGAGGTCGCCCGCGACGCCGGCTGCACGCCCGTCCAGCTCGCGCTCGCCTGGCTGCTGTCCCGCGGTGAGGACATCGTGCCCATCCCCGGCACCCGCCGTGAGACCTACCTGCGGGAGAACCTCGCCGCAGCCGATGTCGAACTGACCGCCGATCAGTTGGCCGCCGTCGAGGCCGCCGTCCCGCCGGGTGCCGTGTCCGGTGAGCGGTACGACCCCGCGGGCATGGCCACCGTCGGCCACTGACCGCCACCGGCACACCGAACACACCACCCCCGACGACACCCAGAAACGGAAACACCCGTGGCAGACAAGCTCCAGCAGCTGCAGCTGGCCGCCGTCAACATCGACGGCGTCCTGCTCAACGACACGTTCAGCCCCGTCATCCACAACTTCATCGTCAGCCGGGGCGGCACGTACACCGCCGATGTCGAGCGCAGCATCTTCTCCCAGCCGCAGCTGGTGGGCGGCCAGGGCATGGCCAACGCGGCCCGGATGCCCTGGACGGCGCAGGAGGCCATCGACGTCTACTTCAAGGAACGCGAGGAGTACGTCCAGGACCACCCGGTCCGGCTTCTCGACGGCGCCGTCGACCTGCTGCGCCGGCTGCGCGCGCTCGGCCTGAAGACGGTGAGCTACGGCGGTCTGGACGCCTCCCACTTCGACCGCTATCTGGGCGAGCACGCCGACCTGTTCGACGAGCCCCGCTACGTCTGCACCAACGACTTCCGCCCCGGGCTGCGCGAGATCACCACCGAGGTGTTCGGCCTCGAGTACGACCAGGTGCTCTTCATCGACGACGTGGCCCGGGTCGCAGAGGTGGCCCGCGCCCTCGACATCCCCTTCATCGGGCACCCCAGCTCCTTCGAGCACAGCTTCCAGCCGCAGCTGATGCGCGAGGCCGGCACCCGCCACATCGTCGACTCGCTGCACGCCATCGACGAGGAACTGCTGCGCACCCTCGACGCCGAGGCCGCCGCGCACGCCGTCTGGCGCGGCTGAGCCGGCGCCCCTGACGTACCGACCCGGCCCTTCCCCCGCGTCGGGTCGGTACCCTCCCCACCCGGAAGGAGCCATGCCGTGGACCGCGACACCCGCGCGCACACCGTGCTACTGGATTTCGACGGTGTGCTGAGCCTCAACGCGTCCAGCCTGCTGCTGCGAGCCCTGCACGAGGGCATCAACCGCCACACCGACCTTCCCCACGCCGCCACCGCCGCCCAGTTCAAGGCCATCAGCACCTTCCCGCAGCGCGACAGCCTGCGGGTGCTGTTCGCCGGACTCGGCATCGAGCAGCACCTCGCGGCCGAGATCGCGGCGCTGCGCTCGCTCACCTCGGTCGCCGGCATCCCGCTCACGCTCGGCCAGGGAGTGGAGGAGTTCTGCGCCGAACAGCGCGCCCACGGCGTGCGCCTGCGGGTCTTCTCCACCATGGACCGCACGACGGCGCGCCGCGCCCTGCTCGACGGTCTCTTCGAGGAGCGGGACTTCGTCTCCCTCGACCACGCCTCCAAGGCCGATCCGGACACCTACACCGCGTTGCTCGCCGCGGAGCACGAGGCGCACCCGGAACGCTGGCTGCTCGTCGACGACTCCCCGCTGGCACTGCGCGCCGCCAAGATCGCCGGACTGCGCACCGTCCTGATGCGCGGGGAGGTCTTCACCGACGCCGATGTGGCGCCGTTCGGCTCCTACATCGACGCGCGGGTCGCCTCCTTCGCCGAGCTCGGCGACGTACTGCGGTCCGGTCGGGCGGCGCTGCCCGCCTGACCGCGCCCGTCCTGCCCCCACCCCCAGGCACCGACACAGGAAGCCTCCCGATGTCCCAGACACCTGCCGAAGCAGAGCCGGCTGCCGCACGGGCCGCCACCCGAGTCGGGCCGGCCGCCGCCGACGGCGGCAAGCCCGCACCCGGCCCCACCCGCGTCCTGGCGGCCATCGCCCTGGCGGCCGTCATGCTCCCCATCTCCGTGACCGGACCCGGCGTCGCGCTCGCCGAGATGTCCGGCGCGCTGCACGCCTCGGCCGCGTCCACCCAATGGGTCCTCAACGCCTACAACGTCGCCTTCACGGCCTTCATGCTGGCCGCCGGGTCGGCCGCCGACCTGTACGGGCGGCGCCGCATGTTCCTGGCCGGCACCACCGTCTTCGCGCTGGCCTCGCTGGTGGCCGGCATCGCCCCCGCCATCGCGCTCGTGGACGGTGCCCGGTTCCTCCAGGGCATGGGCGCCGCGGCTGTCCTCACCAGCGGCTCGACCCTGCTCGCGCACACCTTCGGCGGGGCCGCGCGGGCCCGGGCCTTCGGCATCTTCGGCGCCTCGATCGGTTTCGGCCTGGCGATGGGTCCCTTCCTCTCCGGCCTGCTCGTGGGCGCGGCCTCCTGGCACGCGGTCTTCCTCGTCAACGTGGTCCTCGGCGCCGTCGTCCTCGTGCTGGCGCGGCCCCTGCCCGAGTCCCGCAACCCCGAAGCCCGGCGGATCGACAAGCCGGGCGTCGTCACCTTCACCCTCGCTCTGCTGCTGCTCGCTCTCGCCTTCGTCGAGGGGCCCTCGCACGGCTGGACCGGTCCGCAGACGCTCGGCTCGTTCGCGGGTGCCGCGGTCTTCCTCGCCGCGTTCGTCGCCGTGGAACTGCGCAGCGGCGAGCCGATGTTCGACCTGAGCCTGCTGCGCCGCCCCACCTTCGTCGCCATCATCTGGCAGCCCGTCAGCATCGTCTTCGCCTTCGCCGCGCTGCTGGTCTACCTGCCGCCCTACTTCCAGGGAGCGGGCGGTGCCGGCTCCACGATGTCCGGCGCGATGCTGCTGCCGCTCACCCTGCCGGTGTTCGTGCTGCCGCTGTTCTCCGGGGCGCTCGTCAAAAGGCTGTCGGTGCGCACCCTGCTGGCCGTCGGTCCCGCCGTGCTCGCCGTGGCCCTGCTGCTGATGACCCTCACCGACCCGGTCTCCTCGCGCACCGGAATGTACGCCGCACTGCTGCTCGCGGGCGTCGGCATCGGCCTCGCGTTCGGCGTGATGGACAACGCGGCCGTCAGTGTGGTGGAACCGGACCGCGCCGGCATGGCGTCGGGCATGTTCAACACGCTGCGCGTGGCGGGCGAGACGATAGGCGTGGCCTGCGTCGGCGGGTTGCTGCTCACCGCGACGCGGCAGCGGCTGTCCGGCGCCGGCGGACCGGACAGCGGCACGCTGGCCGACGACGTGGTGCAGGGCAGGCTGTCCTCGGTGCGCCGCAGCGGAGGGGAGAACCTGGTGCAGCGGGCCGTGCAGGGCCTCGAGCACGGCTGGAGCGTGGTGTACGTCGTCCTCGCCTGCGTCGCCTTCGCCGGTGCTGTCGCCATCTTCACCCTGGTACGCGACCGCGACCTGGAGGCGGCGACCGCGGACCAGGACGCCTGAACACCCGCGGGCGCCGGCGCGGTCCGCCGGCTTCGGCCCTCGAGCGAGGAACGACGGCGCCCGCACCGGAGGTTGTGCGGGCCCGGCAACCCTCCGGCCCCGTACGCCGAGCGGCTCACGGGGCACACGCCCCGGACGCCGGCGGGCGGTCATGAACCCGGCGGCCCTCCCGCTCGGCAGCGGCCCGGCGGCTCGAGCCGGACAGACGCACACGGCGACGGGGCGATGCCGCGGGTCCGGCGGCCTTTCGGCCGCCTACCCGCCCGGCCGCCCGCGCGGCAGCCGCAATGACCGACCGGGCGGACCGCGGGCCCCGCGCCCCACCACACCCACCACCACGCCCGGTGCCGGCCCGGCGGTCCGGGGCACACCCACACGCCGGGAGGTCCCCCGGGGCCTGGTCCGTTCCCTCCCACGTCCGGCACCGGCCCGGCGGCTCCCCGGGCACCCACCCGCACCCCGACGGCTCGGCCCCTCCCCCATGCTGCCGCGCAGCGCCGAGAAAGGACCGCGATGACCACCGCACCCTTGTCCGCGTCCACGTCCGAACACACCGACGGCCCGGCCGCCCCGGTGGCGCCGTCCGTCGCCCATGGACCCGAGTTCACCGGCGAGGGCGACCGGATCGACCGGATCGTCAGGAACTGGGCCCAGGTCACGCCCGAGGCCGTCGCGGTGGTGGACCGCGGCCGGTTGGTGACGTACCGAGAGCTGTGGTGCCGCGCCGAGGAGGTGGCCGGGGACCTCGCCGCACGGGGCGTCCGACCCGGCGACGTGATCGCCGTGCACCTGCCGCGCGGAGCGGAACTGGTGGCCACCCTGCTGGCCGTGCTCGCCCGCGACGCCGCCTACCTGGCGCTGGACGAGGAGTGGCCCCCGGCCCGCCGGGCGGAGGCCGTGCGCCGATGCGGCGCCCGCCTGCTGATCGGCCCCGAGGGGCTGCGGCCCACGGGGCACTCGCGTCCCGGGAAGCCCCTGCCCCGCGACGGGCGCCCGCCGTGTGCGGTGTTCTTCACGTCGGGAACGACGGGTTCGCCCAAGGCCGTCCTGTCGACGCATGCCGGTCTGATCCGGATCGCCCGCGACCCCCTGCTGGCCCTCGACGCCACCACGCGCATGTTCCAGACGGCGCCGGTGCCGTGGGACGCCTTCTCGCTGGAACTGTGGGCGCCTCTGGTCGTGGGCGGAAGCACGGTGCTGCACGACGGCCGGCTGCCCACCTCGGCCGACGTGCGTGCGGCGGTGGCGGCGGGCGTCAACACCCTGTTCCTGACAACCGGTCTGTTCCACGCCTTCACCGACGAGGACCCCGGTTGCTTCACCGGCCTCACCCTGCTGATGACCGGCGGCGACCGGGTCTCACCGCGCCGCATGGCCGCCTGCCGCGCCGCCCACCCCGGTCTACGGCTGCTCGACGGCTACGGGCCCGTCGAGTGCACCGTGTTCGCCACCGCCCACGAGGTGGGCTTCGCCCCCGATCCGGCCCGTGACCTGCCCGTCGGCCGTCCCATGGCGGGCACATCGGTGTACGTCCTCGACGACCGCCTGCGGACGGTGCCGCGCGGCGCCACCGGTGAGATCGCCCTGGCGGGCAGCGGACTCGCCATCGGGTACCTCGGCGATCCGGCGGGCACGGCCGACCGCTACCCCGTGCTGCCGTCCGGGCCCGGCGGCGCTCCGCTGCGCCTGTACCTGACCGGCGACCTCGGCCGTATGACCGAGGACGGTGAGCTGGAGATCCTCGGCCGGCGGGACCGGCAGCTCAAGATCCGCGGGGTACGTGTGGACCCCGCCGAGACCGAGCGCCGTCTGGAGGAGACAGCCGCCGCCGGCGTCCGGCAGGCGGTGGTCCTGCCCGTCGACGGCGGACCGGACGGCGTACACCTGGAGGCCTTCTGCGTCCCCCGGGATCCGGAGGCGGCGCCCGCACCCGAGGAGGTGCGGGCGGCGGTCGCCGCCGTGCTCCCGTCGGCTTCGGTGCCGGACCGCGTCCATCTGCTGCCCGGCCTTCCCCTGACGCCCACCGGCAAGACGGACACCCGGCGCCTGCTCGCCCTCGCGGCCGACCGGGCCACCGGCACGGACCCGCGGAACGCGTTCCCGGCGGGCGGCGACACAGCCGGCCGGCCCGCGGATCCTCACGTCACGGTCCCGGCAGACGGCCGCACCGCGCTCCGGGACAGCGTGGTGCGCCAAGCCGGGGAGCTGCTCGGCGTGACGGTCGGCGCGGACGACGACCTGTTCGAGATGGGGCCACCTCCATCACGGCGATCCGTCTGGCCGTTCGCCTCGGCCAGGAGCGGGACAGCACCGTATCCGCCGCCGCCGTCATGCGAGCGCGCACCCCCGCCCGCATCGCCGAACTCCTGGACAGCACCTCCCAGTAGGCCCGGTCCGCGGTACAGCCCCCACTCGCAGTCCGACCCCATGGAGAACCCTGTGTACGACGCGATCGTCGTCGGCGCCCGGTGCGCCGGAGCCCCCACCGCGATGCGCCTGGCCCGCGCGGGCCACCGCGTCCTGCTGCTGGAACGGGCCCGCTTCCCCCGCGACACCCTGTCCACCCACTACCTGCACCTGCCCGCCGTCGCCCGCCTCGCGGCCTGGGGCCTGCTGGACCGCCTGCGTGCCACCGGCTGCCCGCCTCTGGCCCGCAGCGTCTACGAGGTGTCCGGCGTGCGTCTGGAGGGCGCCGCCCCGCCGCACCTCGGCCAGAGCGCCGCCTACGGACCTCGCCGTCACGTGCTGGACACCCTGCTGGCGCGGGCGGCCGCCGAGTCCGGCGCCGAGCTGCGCGAGGGATGCACGGTCACCGGCCTCCTCCGGGACGAGGACGGCCGCGTCACCGGCGTCGCCTACCGGGACGCGGACGACGGCCGCACGGTGCGGGCCCGGGCCACCCTGGTGGTCGGGGCGGACGGCATGCGCTCCACCGTGGCCCGCCTGGCGCAGGCCCCGTACATCGCCCAGGACCCCAAGGCCACCTGCGCCTACTACGGCTACTGGACGGATCTGCCGGCCGACTTCGAGCTGTACGAGCGGCCGGGCAGCTGGGTCGGCGCCCTGCGGACCCACGACGACGCCACCGTGGTCGTCAGCTACTTCCCGCAGCGCCTGTTCGGACAGGTCCGCGCCGACCCGGAGGCGGCCTACCTGGACACCGTGCGCCACACCGCGCCCGGCCTGTACCGGCGCCTCGCCGACGCCCGGCGCGTGGAACGGCTCTACGGCACCGGTGACCAGCAGAACTACTTCCGCCGTGCGGCCGGACCCGGATGGGCACTGGTGGGCGACGCCGGCCACCACAAGGACTCGATCACCGCTCGCGGCATCACCGACGCCTTCTACCAGGCCGATCTGCTCGCCGACCGGGTCGACGGCCCGCTGCGCGACCCGGGCGACCGGGCGGCCCTCGACGCCGCCCTCGCCCGGTACGCACGAGAGCGCGACGAGGCACTGGACCCCGTGTACCGCTCCACGCTGATCGTCGCCCGGCTCGAGGTCCAGCGCGACCGGCTGGAACTGCTGCGGCTGATCTCCGGGGACCGGGAACTGACCGACCGCTACTTCGGCACGGTGGCGGGTGTGGTGCCCGCGGAGGACCTGTTCACGCCGGAGCTCTTGGCGGCGACCTCCTGAGGGCCGTCCGGCCCCGCCCTTTACCCGCCCTTCAGGGGCCGGCCCCTGCCGAACCCGTCCCAGGAGCCCCGCCCGGAAAGGAACCGTGACCGGCTGTGCGATCCGGCTGCCGTACCTCCCCTCCTCCCCCGTCCCACCACGCGCCGTTGCCCGCCCGGCCCGGCCCGTGGACGTCACTCCTGCGTCCCCGCACCGTGCCCCCGCGCCGCCGGCTCGTCGTCTTCCCGCACGCGGCATCCGGTCCCAACGCGTTCCTGCCCCTGCTCGCGCCGCTGCACGCGGACTGCGAACTCGTGGGCGTGACGCTCCCCGGTCGCGAGCGCCGCTTCGGTGAGGAGCCCGTGGTCGGGCTGGACGAGGTGGTGGACGGCATCGTCACCGAACTGGCGGACCGCGCCGCCCAGGACGGGCCCCGCGCGGTGCGTACCGTCTTCCACGGGCACAGCCTCGGCGCCCTGCTCGCGCTGGCCGCGGCGGGCGCCCGCCCGGACCTGTGCACCGCACTGGTGGTCTCGGCGGCGCCACCGGGCGGCGACCCGCACGCCGTACCGCACGCGCTCGACCATGCCGAGGGCCGGCGTGCTCTGCTCGAGTCCCAGGGTGTGCCCCAGGAGGTACTCGACGATCCCGGGCTGCTGGACCACGCCGACCGGCTGCTCGCCGCCGACCTGCGGCTCACCCGCGCCGCCGCGGCCGCCACCGGGGACGTCCTGCTGAGCGTTCCGGTGACCGCCCTCGCCGGTGACCGGGACCGGCTGGTGGACGCGCCCGCCGTGGCCGGCTGGGCCCGGCACACCACGGGTCCCTTCCGCCACCACGCCGTCGACGGTGACCACTGGTTCCCGTTCACCGCCCGGCACCAGGCCACGGTACGGCAGGAGCTGGCGGCCGCACTGGCGCAGCCGTCGCCGCACCCCTCACCGGACGACCGCCGGTCCACGACCGGCCCCGCCCCGATGCGAGCAGCCCGATGAGCGCCCCGTCCGGCGAGCCGAACGCCCAGCGCTCGACCCCCACCGCCACCCCACCCGCACCCGGTTCCGCCCCGCCCGTCAGGGCACCGGCGGACCGGACCGTCACCGTGCTCGCGCTCGTGCTGCTGGCGGTCAACCTGCGCCTGGTACTGGCCGGGGTGTCCCCGCTGCTGCCGGAGATCAGGCACGCCCGCGGACTGTCGACCGCCGGGTCGGGCGCCCTCACCACCGTGCCCGTGCTGTGCCTCGGCCTGCTCGCGCCCGCCGCCCCGGCGCTCGCGGCCCGCTTCGGCGCGCCACGGGTCCTGCTGGGCTGCCTGACCGGGCTCGCGGCCGGGGCCGCGCTGCGCTGCCTGCCCGGCTCCGGCTGGCTCTTCGCGGGCACCGTCCTGGCGGGTTGTTGCATCGCCGTGGCCAACGTCCTGCTGCCCAGCGTGGTGCGCGGCGCCTTCCCCGACCGCATCGGCACGCTGACCGGCGTCAGCACGATGCTCGTCAGCGGCGGAGCCGCTCTCGCGGCGGGCGGAGCGGCTGCGCTCGAGCGGACGCTGGGCGGGGACTGGCGGCCCGCTCTCGCCGTCTGGGCGGTTCCCGCGCTTGCGGCCGCTGCTCTCTGGGTGCGGCCGTCCCGCCGCACCGGCCGCCCGGCCACGCTGCCGGGGCCGGCCGGGCGGCCGCACGGCCCGTCCGCCGGCCACCGGCTCCGGCGCAGCGGCCTCGCCTGGCAGCTCACCCTCTTCATGGGGCTGCAGTCCCTGCTGGCCTACGCGCTGATGGCCTGGCTGCCGCAGTTCTACCGGGACCAGGGGGAGAGCGCAGCGGCAGCGGGCGGCGTCCTGGCCGTGCTCAGCCTGGCCAGCATCCCGAGCTCACTGCTCGTGCCGATGGTCGCCGCCCGTGTGCGCGGTCAGGCGCCGGTGGCGCTCGCGGTGGTGCTGTGCTCAGCAGCCGGGCTCACCGGTTTGCTCCTGGCACCGGTGACCGGGGCGCTGGTGTGGGCCGTTCTGCTCGGCCTGGGCCAGGGCGGGGAACTCGGCCTCGCCCTCACCCTGATCAACCTCAGGTCTTCGCACCCCGCGCAGACCGCCGCGCTGTCCGGCATGGCCCAGAGCGTGGGCTACTGCCTGGCGGCCTGCGGTCCGCTGTCCCTGGGTGTGCTGCACGACGCCACGGGCGGCTGGACCTGGCCCCTGACGGCCCTGCTGCTGCTCACGCTCCCCCTGACGGTGACAGGCATGGGGGCGGGCCGATCGCCCGCCACACGGTCCGCAGCGCGTCTGCCCCGGTGATCCGCCGCCGCGTCCGGGAGGTGAGCCGGGCGCGGCCGGGGCCACGGAACCGTCACCGGTCCGCCACCGCCTCCCTCATTCCCCGGTGCCGTCCCCGGCGCGCTCCAGCGAGAACACGGCCTGCGCCACATCGCGGCCGGCCTGCTCGAAGCCGATCCGGACGGTCGGCCGCCCGGGCGTCTCCTCGCCCTCCGGCCGGTGGGCGCGCACGGTCAGCGGCTCGTCGAGCTCGGCGTACGCACCGAACGACGCACGCAGTCCCCCGACCCTCCACCGGTCCGGGCCGTCACCGGTGAACGTCCGGGCCGACAGCAGGGCCGCCTGCCGCCCCGCCTCCATGAGCACCATGCCCGGCACATGGTCCTGCGGATGGTCGAACAGGCTCGGATGCCCGCCCGCCACGCGCAGCCGTGCGGTCACCGCGTCCTCGGTGCGCACGGGGTCGAGCAGCACCACGTTCTCGGGCCGCCCACGCCCCACGTGCCCCGGCTCCACAAGGCCCGAGCTCTCCACCCCGCGGTACGACTCCGACGTCGGCGCCGTGCCGGCGGCGCGGCCGCGGAGCTTCGCGTAGACGCCCTCGGTCACATACTTCACCCGCATGGTCACTTCGCCCAGGGTGCGCCCTGATGCCGACACCCGCATGCGATAGCCGAGTCCGCGCAGCGTTCCGGCGATCCACTGCGCGTCCTGCGTCCCTGCCTCGATGATCACCGGCACCGGGCCGCCCGCCGCCGGCGTCCGAGCCGCGTCCGACAGGGTCATCGACCACTCCTGCAGCACGAACTTCGTACCGAGCGGCGCACCGAAATGTGTGTGCACGGCGTGGGTCTCCGCCTGGCGGCAGCACTCGAGCAGCAGCAGCGGGTCGACGGCCGGCGGGGTGATGTGGTCGGTGTAGTAGGCGTGGGACGGCGGCAGTTGGGCGGCGGCGACGAAGCGGTGCTCGTCCACGCGCGCGCTGTCCGTGAGGAACACCTCGGACAGGGCGTGCCGGTGGACGAGGCCACGTGGCACGGTCCGCTCGAACGTGAGCGGGGCCGGCACCGCCCCGGTGGCTGCTGATCCGGCCGGTTCGGTCACTACGGTCATCCGGCTCCCCTTTCGCTTGGCACTCGCCGGGATTCACTGGGCCCACACGAGGCCCTCCGGCCCGCCACGCTCCCAGCCGCGTCTAACGCCCGCCTCACGCCCGCGTCACGCCGTCCGCGCCTCCACGTCGACCGCGGGCTGTTATGCGTCGGCCCTACCGGGTACGCGTCTGCCCACGGAACGGTTCAGCGCGCAGGCGGGAGGTCGCGCATGCGCGGAAAAGAGTTCCGCCCCAGGTCACAGGCTTGGCCACTGGACTCTTTCGCGTCGTTCAACACCCTGGAGGAAGACATGCAGCGAGGCAGTGACCGGCTGAGCGTCCACCGGGACGACGAGATGAAACACGAGCTGAAGGGACTGCTGAGGTCCGGGCATCCGACACGCGCAGAGGAGTGGCACGATCCGGAGCCGGCCGCGGACGACGATCCGGAGGTGTGGAGCGGGCCCGTGGGCGGCCTGGGGTCGCCGGCGTCGCTGGAACGGGTGCGCTCGGAGCTGGCCCGCACCCTGAGCCGCGGCTCGTTCCCGGCGACCGCCCGGGACGTGGCCCGGATTCTGCGCCGGCAGAACGCGCCGGGCACGCTGGTCGACTCGGTGGCGGCACTGCCGCACTCGGCGCGTTACGAGAACGTGCAGCAGCTGGCCGAGGCGCTGGTGGGGGGCGCATGAGCCGGGGCCAGGCGGCCGCTCTCGCGAACGGGGCCGGCGTGGACGTCGAGGAGGCGACCACACGGTTCCTGCTGTACGGCCTGCTGCCCGGCTGGTTCGTGCCCGGACTCGCGGACTGGGTGATGCACCGGCGCACCCGGATCGAGGACACCTCGGGGACGAAGGAGTCCGCGATCCACGCGCTGATGATGGCGGAGGTGGGTCTGCCGATCGCGCTGACCCTGCGCTACCGGATCAATCCGCTGCTGCTGAGCCTGCAGCTCGGCGCCGCGGCGGTGCACGAGGCGACGGCGCTGTGGGACGTGCGGACGGCCGTCGACAGCGACCGGGAGGTCAAGCCGGTCGAGCAGCACATCCACAGCTTCCTGGAGTCGCTGCCGTTCGGCGGGATCGCCTCGCTGATGTGCCTGCACGCCGACCAGGTGCGGTCACTGCTGCGTGGCGGGCGCGGCGATCCTGACGCCTGGCGGCTGCTGCCGCGTCGGCGCCCGTTGTCGCCCGGCTATCTGGCCGGCATCGGTGCGGCGATCGGGCTGTGCGTGCTGCTGCCGTACGGCGAGGAGCTGCTGCGCTGCGGGCGGACGGCCCGGGGGCGCAGGGGCCGCGCGCGGGCCGAGCGGGGCGTCCCCGAGGCCGCGAAGGGAGAGCCGGGAGAGAGCCGGAAGGAGAGTGTGAAGTCATGCGTATCGCGTTTCTCATGGCGCCCGAGGGTGTCGAGCAGGTCGAGCTGACCGAGCCGTGGAAGGCCGCCTCCGACGCCGGGCACGAGCCGGTGCTGGTGTCGACGGAGCCGGGGAAGGTCCAGGCGTTCAACCATCTGGACAAGGCGGACACGTTCGATGTGAACGAGGTGGTCGGCGAGGCTTCGGCGGGGTCGTTCGGCGGGCTGGTGCTGCCCGGCGGGGTGGCCAATCCGGACTTTCTGCGGATGGATGACAAGGCCGTGGCGTTCGTGAAGGACTTCTTCGACCAGGGCCGGCCGGTCGCGGCGATCTGCCACGGCCCGTGGGTGCTGGTGGAGGCGGACGTCGTACGCGGCCGGGTGCTGACGTCGTGGCCGAGTCTGCGGACGGACATCCGCAACGCGGGCGGCACCTGGGTGGACGAGCGGGTGAAGATCTGCGACCACGGCTCCAACCAGCTGATCACGAGCCGGAAGCCGGACGATCTGAAGGCGTTCTGCGACGCGTTCCTGCACGTGTTCGCCGGAGAGGCCGGCTGACCGGCCCGAGCACGGCGCCCGGCGGAGGGCCGGCCCAGGCGGGCCGGCCCTTCTCGTGCGCCCGGGCCGCCGGGTCCGACCCCCCGGTTCCCCGGGGCCGCACGGACCGCTTCCTCACCTGCCGGCTCTGCGGACCCGGGCCGCTCCTCGGGTCAGGTGCCGGACGCCTCCGGAGTCGCCGCCTCGCCGCACCGCCGGTCACGGGCGCCCTCACGGGTACGGGCCGCGCTGACCACGCGGCGCGGGTTGCGGCGCAGGTACTCGCCCTCCAGCTGCGCCATGCGCTCGTTGTGGGTCCGCAGTGCGTCGTTCGAGCCGTACAGGAGGGTGTCGTGGCGCGTGCGGTGGATCGTCTCGAGTTCCTTCATGAGCTGCTGGTCGTCCAGCCGGCTGGGGTCGACTCCGGTCATGTGGTGCCCCGCTCGTCGTGTCCGTGTCCTGGTCCCGGCCCGGGTACCCCGCCCGGCACGTACTGCCCCGAGCGGTTTCCGGGGGGAATCCATGGAGCTCGCGTTCCTGAGTCCACTGTACGAACATCCGGGGTCCTGGGCCTCCGCATGGGTCGGCCCGGCCCCGACGAGGGGTGAGACCGCTGCTGGACCTGACCGGCCCGCCGGGCGGACGACGGGAGTTCTACGGCAGGCCTAGCGGGCGCGCTCGACGCGGCGTTCGTCCCAGACCGGTTCCGGGGTCTCGCGGACGCGGCCGTCGCTGCCGAAGACCAGATAGCGGTCGAAGGAGCGGGCGAACCAGCGGTCGTGGGTGACCGCGAGGACCGTGCCGTCGAACGCCTCCAGCCCTTCCTGCAGGGCCTCGGCCGACTCCAGGTCGAGGTTGTCGGTCGGCTCGTCCAGCAGCAGTGCGGTGGCGCCCTCCAGTTCCAGCAGCAGGATCTGGAAGCGGGCCTGCTGGCCGCCGGAGAGCCGGTCGAAGGCCTGCTCGGCCTGCTGGGTCAGCTCGTAACGGCGCAGCCGGGACATGGCGGCCCCGCGGTCCTGGGAGTGTTCCTTCCACAGGATGTCGAGCAGGGTCCGGCCCTGGAGTCCGGGATGGGAATGGGTCTGCGCGAAGTGCCCGGGTACGACGCGGGCGCCCAGCTTCCACTCCCCCGTGTGCGCCACGTCCTCACCGGCGAGCAGGCGCAGGAAGTGCGACTTGCCGGAGCCGTTGGAGCCGAGGACGGCGACCCGCTCGCCGTAGAAGACCTCCAGGTCGAAGGGTTTCATCAGGCCGGTCAGTTCGAGTCCCTTGCAGGTGACGGCTCGCACGCCGGTACGGCCGCCCTTCAGGCGCATGCTGATGTCCTGCTCGCGCGGCGGCTCCGGGGGCGGCCCCGCCTCCTCGAACTTGCGCAGGCGGGTCTGGGCGGCGGCGTACCGGGAGGCCAGCTCATGGCTGACGGAGGCGGCCTGGCGGAGGTTCAGGACGAGCTTCTTCAGCTGGGCGTGCTTCTCGTCCCAGCGGCGGCGCAGCTCCTCGAAGCGGGCGAAGCGTTCCCGGCGGGCCTCGTGGTAGGTGGCGAAGCCGCCGCCGTGCACCCAGGCGTCGGCGCCGGCCGGTCCGGGCTCCACGGAGACGATCTTCTCGGCGGCGCGGGCCAGGAGTTCCCGGTCGTGGGAGACGAACAGGACCGTCTTCCGCGTCTCGCCGAGCTGCTCCTCCAGCCACCGTTTGCCGGGCACGTCCAGGTAGTTGTCCGGCTCGTCCAGCAGCAGTACCTCGTCGGTGCCGCGCAGCAGCGCCTCCAGGACCAGGCGTTTCTGCTCGCCGCCGGAGAGGGTGCGCACCTGCCGCCACTGGGCACGCTCGTAGGGCATGCCCAGAGCGGCGGTGGTGCAGATGTCCCACAGGGTCTCGGACTCGTAGCCGCGCACCTCCGCCCAGTCGGCGAGGGCCTGCGCGTACGCCAGCTGGGCGGCCTCGTCGTCGACGGTCATGATGGCGTGCTCGGCCTCGTCGACGGCCCGGGCGGCCTCGCGGATGCGGGGCGGGGCGACGGAGACGAGCAGGTCCCGCACGGTCGTCTCGTCGCGCACGGAGCCCACGAACTGGCGCATCACACCGAGGCCGCCGCTGACGGTGACGGTGCCGGCGTGCGGCTTCAGCTCGCCGGAGATCAGCCGGAGCAGGGTGGTCTTGCCGGCACCGTTGGGGCCCACCAGGGCGACGGCGGCGCCTTCGCCGACCCGGAAGGACACGTCCCCCAGCAGGGTCCTCCCGTCGGGGAGGTGGTACTCGAGGTGCGCGGCTTCCAGATGTCCCATGAGGCGGCATTCTCCGGGGCGGCCTCCCTGCGGGCAAACCGTTATCCGGCGGTCATGCGGTGGCACCGGTCATGGAACGGCACCGGTTATGGGGTGGCACGTGCGCCGGGATGCTGTGATCATCTGCGGATGCTCGCCTACTCCGATGACCGCGGTCACCTCTCCTACGACGTGGCGGGGGACGGACCTCCCGTCGTCCTCGTGCACGCCGGTGTCGCCGACCACCGTATGTGGGACGACGTCGTGCCGTCCCTCGCCGCGCGGCACACCGTCATCCGCTACGACCTGCGCGGCTTCGGTGAGTCCGCGGCCCCGACCGGACCGTACGGCGACGCCGACGACCTGCGCCGCCTGCTGGACCACCTCGGGCACGAACGCGCCAGGCTCGTGGGCGCCTCCTGGGGCGGGCGCGTGGCTCTGGACCTCGCCCTCACCGCCCCGGACCGGCTGCACTCCCTGGCGCTGCTCGCGCCGCCATGGCCCGGATACGACTGGTCCGCGGAGATGATCGCGTACGACGAGGCGGAGACCGCGGCCCTGGCCGCGGGCGACCTGGACGCCGCCGTCCGCGTCAACCTGGACATGTGGCTGCGCGGACCGGCGCGGGAGTGGGAGGACGTCGCTGCCGGCCTGGCCGACCGGCTCCGTGGCCCGATGCGGGCGTCGCTGGTGAACCAGGACGTCGTGGCGGAGCATTCCCAGGGCCCCGCGACCGGCGACCTGGCCGCCGTCCGCGTCCCCACCCTGGTCGGCATCGGCAACCTGGACGTCCCCGACTTCCAGGACATCGGCCGGCGGTACGCCGCCGCGATTCCCGGCGCCTGCCTGGCCGAGTTCCCCGCCGCAGGTCACCTGATCGCGGTGGACGCGCCCACCGACCTCGTCTCGGTCCTGCTCCCGTTCCTCGAGCGTTAGCGCCCGCTATCCGGCCGCCTGGACCGGCTCCCCCGCCGGGCCGCCCTCCCCGGCCGGCTCCACCGTGGCGCCCTCCCACGCCAGGGCCTTCCACCCGTCGGACGGCGAGCCCTCCAGGACGATCACGCCGGTGTTGGCCAAGGGGCGGGCGGCGGCGAAGGCGACGTCGACGTTGTCGGCGCGGGCCGCGGTCCACACGCGGATCGCGGCGCCGTGGCTGATCATCGCGACGGTGCGGGCGCCGCTCGCGGCGGCCTCGGCCACCACGGCGTCGTACCGGGCCAGGGCCTCCGCGCCGCTCTCTCCGCCCGGAACGCGCAGCGCGGTGTCGCCGGCCGCCCACGCGAACACCGTGCGCAGGTACTCCCGGCCCTCGGGGGTTGCGCCGGGCAGCATCTCCAGGTCGCCGGCGGACAGCTCGCGGATGCCGTCGCGGACGATCAAGGGGAGGCCGCGGGCGGCGGCCAGCGGGGCGGCGGTGAGCTGGGTGCGCAGCAGGGTGGAGGCGTAGAGGGCCTCGATGTCCTCGTCGGCGAGTGCCCCGGGCAGTGCGGCGGCCTGTGCCTCGCCGAGCGCGGTCAGCGCCGGGCCCGGTACGGCGGTGTCCAGCAGATGGTCCACGTTGGACGGGGTCTCACCGTGTCGGACGAGGAGGAGGCGCATCCGGGGGATCTCCTTACCGGCCGGCCGGGCGCCCGCCGCAGCGGGCGGGCACAAGAAACGGGTACTTCAGGGTAACCGGACCAGCATGAGCCCAGATCTGGACCTGACGGCCCGCACGACCGGCCGCAACCCCCTGTGCCGGCTGCTCGATGCGGACGGCCGCTTGTTCGAGGCTGCCGCCGCCTGGCACTGGCCGGGCGCCGAGCGGTTGCTGCCCCGCCTCAGCCGCAGCGCGAACCACGGGGTGCTGTGGTTCGCGACGGCCGCCGCGATGGCGGCGGTCCGCACCCCGAGGGCCCGTCGGGCGGCCGCCCGGGGCTTGGCCTCTCTGACCGTGGCCTCGCTGGCCATCAACACGATCGGCAAGCGCTCGGTGCGCCGCGCGCGGCCGGTGCTGGACCCGGTTCCGCTGGTGCGGCAGCTGAAGCGGCAGCCGATCACTACCTCCTTCCCGTCCGGGCACGCCGCGTCGGCCGCCGCGTTCGCGACGGGGGTCGCGCTGGAGTCCCCGGCGTGGGGCGCGGCGGTGGCGCCGGTGGCGTTCTCGGTGGCGGCCTCCCGGGTCTACACGGGTGTGCACTTCCCGAGCGATGTACTGGCCGGGGCGGCGCTCGGGGCGGGCGCGGCCTTCCTGGTGCGGCGGCTGATGCCGACCCGCGCGCAGGTGCGGCGCCCGGCCCGGGTGCGTGCGGAGGCGCCCGCGCTGCCGGAGGGCGAGGGTCTGGTGGTGGTCGCCAACCGGGACTCGGGCACCGCGGACCGGGTCCGTGCGCTGCAGGGCGCGCTGCCGAAGGCGGAGATCGTCGAGTGCGCGGCGGAGGAGGTGGGTGACGAGCTGGCGAAGGCGGCGGCCCGCGCACGGGTGCTGGGTGTGTGCGGAGGCGACGGCACGGTGAACGCGGCCGCCGGGATCGCGCTCCGGCACGGGCTGCCGCTCGCGGTGCTGCCCGGCGGCACCCTCAACCACTTCGCCCTGGACCTGGGCGTGGAGGACGAGCGCGATCTGGCTCGTGCGGTGCGGCACGGCGAGGCGGTCCTGGTGGACGCGGGCCGCTATGCGGGCGACTGCGGTGAGGGCCTGTTCCTGAACACGCTCAGCCTGGGTGTCTACCCGGAACTGGTCCGTGTGCGGGAGAGCTGGTCGCACCGGATCGGCGGCTGGCCGGCCGGGCTGCTGGGCGCGCTGCGGGTGCTGCGCGCGGACCGGCATCCGCTGGAGGTGGAGGTCGGCGGGGAACGATGGCCGCTGTGGCTGCTGTTCGTCGGCAACGGCGTCTACCACCGTATGGGGCTGGCTCCGGGCCGTCGTACCGATCTCGCGGACGGGCTGCTGGACGTGCGGGTGGTGCACGGCAGCCGCCGGCCCGCGCTGCGGCTGCTGGCGGCTGCCGCGGCCGGTCCTCTGACCCGTTCCCCGGCACACGCGGCGGTGCAGGTCGACCGGCTCCGGCTGACCGGTCTCGCGCCGGGCACCCCGCTGGCGTACGACGGTGAGGTGACGTCCGTGTCGGGCGAGGTGACCGTGGAGAAGCTGCCGCAGGCGCTGACGGTCTACCGTCCGGTGCGCACGGTCTTCTGACGCACCGCCGGGACACCCACGAGATCCAACATGTGAAACACCGGTCTCATTATTCGGCCTGCGCGCGTACGGTGAGGTGCACCACCGGCGCCGAGGGTCGAAGGGGAAAGTCATGCCGAAAGCGCAGGAGACCGCCGTCTACACGCACGGGCACCACGAGTCGGTGCTGCGGTCGCACCTCTGGCGGACCGCCGAGAACTCCGCGGCCTATCTGCTCGGCTCCCTGAAGCCCCACATGAGGATCCTCGACATCGGCTGCGGGCCGGGCACCATCACGGCCGACCTGGCCGAACGGGTCCCGGACGGCCGGGTCACCGGCGTCGACCACGCGCCCGGCATCCTGGAACAGGCCCGGGCCACCGCCGCCGGGCGCGGGCTGACCAACGTGGACTTCGCGGTCGCCGACGTGCACGCCCTGGACTTTCCGGACGACTCCTTCTGCGTGGTCCACGCCCACCAGGTGCTGCAGCACGTCGGCGACCCGGTGCAGGCGCTGCGCGAGATGCACCGGGTGACCAAGCCGGGCGGGTACATCGCCGTACGCGACGCGGACTACGCGGCCATGACCTGGTACCCGGAGGTGCCCGGGCTGGACGACTGGCTGGACCTGTACGAGCGGGTCGCCCGCGCCAACGGGGGCGAGCCCGACGCCGGGCGCCGGCTGAAGTCGTGGGCGCTGGCCGCGGGGCTGGCCGACATCACCGCCACCTCAAGCAACTGGACGTTCGCCACGCCCGAGGAACGGTCCTGGTGGAGCGGGCTGTGGGCGGACCGCACCCTGGCCTCCGCGTACGCCGACCGGGCCACGCGGGGCGGGCACGCGACGGGGGACGAGTTGCGGGCCGTGTCCGAGGCGTGGCGGGCGTGGGGCCGGAGCGAGGACGGCTGGTTCGCGGTCCTGCACGGGGAGATTCTGTGCCGTAAAGAACCCTGATCCGCGGAATCCGGGAAACCCTGCCGGCAGGAGGTCGGCGACTGTGGTTCCCATTCTGCTGGTACTGCTTCTGGCACTCATACCGGTGGTGACGTGAGCCGGCCGGCCACCGTGAGCCGGTGGCGGGCCGGCCGGCCACCGTGCGCTAGTCGCGGGGAAGCAGCGGTCCGAGCGGCCCGAGGTCCAGGTTGAGGTCCTCGGGCCGCAGTCCGTAGCGCTCGCGCAGCTCGGCCATGCGGTCCTCCAGGAGCATCAGGGTGAGCCCGATCCGCTCCTCCTGCTCCTCGGTCAGGTCGCCGGTGTCGAAGCGGCGCACGGCCTGCCGCTCCATCAGCTGCCGGAGCAGTTCCACCACCGTGAGCACGAGTTTCACCAGGTCGCGCTCGACCGTGTCGGGTTCCAGGTCGAGCCGGTTGCGGGGGGTCACACGATCTCCTCGAAGGGCGAGGGGACGGACGCGTTCACCGAGCTGATCAGCGCGTTCAGATCGATACGGACCAGGTCGACGTCCGCGATGCGCAGCGTGATGTCGCCGGTGATCACGACTCCGCCGGCGAGCAGCCGGTCGAGCAGGTCGACGAGTGCGATCTCGCGCCGTTCGATGACGGTCACGACGCCTCCCCCGTAAACGAATAGGCGGCCCAGGGGCCGGTGAGTTCCACCCGAATTCCGGGCGCCTCGTCCTTTGTGCGATCCACCAGTTCCACAAATTCCTCGGAATGCGCACGGGGTACCAGATAAGCAGCGTTCAAAATGTTCCGGCCGGCCGCGGTGGAAAGCGCGGAATTCTGCGGGGCGTGCAGCCGGGAATCCTCCGCGTGCCGGGACAGCCGCTCGTGCAGCGAGTGGGCGAACGCCTCGGCGTGCTGCCACTGCTCCTCCTGCGCGTGCGTACTCTCGCGGCGCCGGCGCAGATAGTCCCGGCCGCTCGCCGGCTTCGCGGGGGCGGCGGGGGCCGGCTCGGCGGGCTCGGCCTCCAGGTACAGCTTCACGCCCCACTCCACCCGGCCGTCCAGCCGGTCCAGGGTGCGGCAGAAGTCCTCCTCACGGGCCTCGATCATGGAGCGCACCCCACTGTCGTCGCGGAAGACGGTCGCCAGACGGAGCGGCAGCGGGGTGGTGACCGTGGTGAGTGCGTCGATCACGCCTTGGTGGGCACGGGCGGTCGCGGACAGCCAGTCCAGGTCCTCCAGGTGCGACTTCAGCGCCTCCTCGCAGAAGTCGGCCGCAGGTACCTGACTGACGACCGCGACCAGCCCGTGGTGGCGCAGCAACGCCGGCGGGGCGCCCCCGACGCCCGTGAGCTGGGACTGCAGGGGTGTCCCGAAGGGGCGGCAGACGGCGTAGACGTAGCGCAGTCCGGTCATGGTGCCTCCTTCGGCGCACGGCCCGGCTCCAGCTCCTCCAGCCGGGCCAGCCGCTCTCTCAGCTCGGCGTTCTCCCGGGTCAGCTCGTCGCGGCGGGCACGGGAGGAGAGGGCCGGGTCGCTCTCCCACCAGTCGATCCCCATCTCCTTGGCCTTGTCCACCGAGGCGACGATGAGCCGCAGCTTGACGGTGAGCAGTTCGATGTCGAGCAGATTGATCCGGATGTCACCCGCGATCACCACACCCTTGTCGAGCACGCGCTCCAGGATGTCGGCGAGGTTGGCTCCGCTGCTGTGACCGTACGGCTCGGGGAACCGGCTGGGCGTCGTCATCGACGACTCCCGCGCCCGGCGTACTCCGGCTCGTCCTCCTCGTCCTCGTACTCCTCCTCGTCCTCGCGCTCGGGCTCGCCCTCGTCCTCGGGTTCGTCCGCGCCCTCAGGTTCTTCCTCGTCCTCGTACGGCCCCTCTTCCTCGTCCTCGTACTCCTCGGGCTCCTCGGACTCCTCCTCTTCGCCTTCCCCCTCCTCGTTCTCGTCCTCGTACCCCTCGGGCTCCTCCTCGTTCTCGTCCCGGGGCTCCTCGGACTCCTCCTGCGCCTCGGACTCCTCCTCCGCAAGGGCGTCCTCGTGACTGCGGACCACCTCGCCGTCGCGGATCTCGCCGCGCCAGCCGTCATCCGCCTCGGCCTTGAAGGTGATGTGGCGGGCGAAGTGCTTCAGATCCAGCCTGACCCGGCGGCCCTGGGCGCGCCAGATGTTGCCGGTCTTCTCGAAGAGACCGCTCGGGTAGTACTCGATGACCAGCAGGATCCGGGTCAGGTTCTCTTCGAGGGCGTGGAAGGTGACGACGCCCTTGGTGGTGCCCTTGGCGCCCTCGGACGTCCACTGGATGCGCTGGTCGGGGACCTGCTCGGTGGTGTGCGCCTTCCAGCTGCGGTTGGACCAGAAGATCTTCGCCTGCCAGTCCGAATGCGTGTCGTCGGCGCGGCTCGCGCTCTTGACGCCCTTGGCGAAGGTGGAGAAGTCCTGGTACTGGGTCCACTGGTCGTAAGCCGTGCGCAGCGGCACTCCGACGTCGACGGACTCCATGATGACCGTGGGTTTGTTGCCTCCGCCGCCCTTCTTTCTCCCCTTGCCGCCCCCGAGGTTCTTGACCGCGCCCATGACGCTGTCCTTGGCGCGGGAGGCGCCGAGTTCCAGGGCGGAGCGCACCGGCCCCTTGCCCTCGGCGAGCTTGCGGCCACCCTCCAGAGCCAGCTTGGCGAAGCCCGGGCTGTTGCCCTCGGCTATGTCGTTGAGCTTCAGGGTGGTCTCGCCCAGCTTGCGTCCCAGGCCGGTGAGCAGCTTCGTGGCCTGCGCGGCGAGGTATTCCTGCGCCTCGGCCTTGAGCCGGTCGGCGGCCTCGCTGTGGGCCAGGTCAGCCAGCGGATTCTCCTTGGCCGCGCCCGCGGCCTTGTCGGCCGCGGAGGTGGCCGATCCGAGGGTCTCGGTCATCGGTCATCGCCGTCCTTCGACTGCCGGGACTCGCCACCGCGGGCGGCGCCGCCGACGGCGGTCGTCGTCCTGGCAGCCTTCTTCCGGGCCGTACTCGTCTTCTTGGCGGCCGCTTTCTTGCCGGGGGCCGCCTTCTTCGCCGGGGCCTTGCCGCCTCCGGCCTTCTTGGCGGGAGCCTTCTTCGCCGGGGCCTTCCCGGCGGGCTTGCGGCCGCGCTGCTCGCCCTCGCGGTCGTCGGCTCCGTCCTCGTCCTCGCGGTCCTCGCGGCGCCGGTCCGCCCGGTCCTCGTGATCGTCGTCGTAGGCGTCCTCGTCGTCGCGGTCGTCCCGCTCGCCGGAGTCCGTGGGCAGCCCGCCGGAGAGCTGGTCGCGGACCTGCTCGGTACGCCCGTGCAGCCGGTCGGCGAGGGAGTTCATCTGCCGTTCGACCATGGCGCCGGAGGCGGCCTTGCCGACCCCCCTCAGATCCTGGCGCAGCTGGTCGCCGATCTCCTTGAACTGCGGGTTGTTCTTCAGCTGCTGGTTCACCAGATCGGCGACCATGCGCGGGCTGAGGTTGAGCTTCTTGCCGGCCACCAGGGAGCCGACCGCGAGCGCCATTTTCAGCTTCTTCGTGCGTCCCAGAAAGTATCCGGCCCCTACGGCGAGGCCCAGTGCGGTTCGGTTCATGTCACGTCCCGTTACCTGTCGTGTCGCCGGAGCGCAGCGCGATCTCCAGCCGGTCGAGCAGTTCGTCCTCCTGCCGGTCGAACTCCTCCTCAGTGATCTCGCCCGCCTCCAACTTCTCCTCGAGGCGGGCGAGTTCGGCCCTGACGGTGGCGGGGTCGTAGTAGATCCGTTCCGCCTCGCGGAGTACCTGTCTGATGGCCCAGGCGCTGCCGCGCACGGGGGCGAACGGCAGCATCAGCACCTCACCGATCAGTCCCACGGTGTCCTCCTTCCGCTCGGGCCGAGAAGCCCTGCTAGTGAGCTCCGGCGTCCGCACCGGCCGTGGTGCCCGCGGGCTCGGCGGGCCCGGGCTCGACGAAGCTGTACGGCGGGAGCGGGCCGTTGACGCGCAGGTCGAGGTGGGGGTGGCTCTTGCGGACCTCCTCCACCGCGGCCAGGAAGTCCTCGGCCGTGTCCCGGGCGACCAGGAACGAGACGTTGACCAGCCATCCGGTGGACTCGGGGCCCACGCTGATCGCGGCCGCGGCCGGCGTCAGCAGGCGCCGCACCTCGGCGGCGTCCTCGGCCTCCTTGGCCTTGACGGCGGCCGCGACCATCTCGCCGAGGCGGATCTTGTCGTCGTAGCTGCCGCCGCCGGCGCGGCGGTTGGCCTCGGCGAGTTCGCGCATGCCGGCGTTCTCCGCCATCACCATGTGCAGGACGGCTTCTTCGACGTGGGTGGCCTTGACGTTGTACTCGATCTTGCCGTCGAGTTCGCGCAGCCGCTCCTGGTAGTGGTCGGCCCGCTCGCTGAGCACCTGGGTGACGGCGTCGTCGTCGGGGGCGATACTGCCGAAGCGCATGGGCAGCACACAGCCGGCCGCGCCGGACTCGGCGAGCACGTTCTGGTGCGCGAGCAGGTCACGCCGCTTGGGACGCAGGTCCTCGGGGGCGTCGCTGACCACGGCGGCCAGCTCACCGGCGGTGAGGACCCGCACCGGCCGGGGCGGCTCCCCGACTCCGGCCATGCCCTCGGGAAGGGCCGGGTGCGCACGCGTGGTGATCCCGTAGACGTAGGTGCTCACTCCTGCTCCTCCTTACGGCGCGTCGTGGCCTTGCGGGGGCGCGGCCGGGACTCGCCCTCACCCTCCTGGCGTGCCTGCTTGAAGGCGTCGGAGATGGTCTCCGCCGCGCCGGACAGCGCGCCCTTGGACTTGCCGCGGGCGCCCGACTCGGTGACCTCGCCGACGAGGTCGGGCAGCCCGGGGCTCTTGCGGGGCCCGGCCTCCAGGTCGAGCCGGTTGCACGCCTCGGCGAAGCGCAGATAGGTGTCGACGCTGGCCACCACCACACGGACGTCGATCTTCAGGATCTCGATGCCGACCAGGGAAACGCGCACGAACGCGTCGATCACGAGCCCCCTGTCGAGAACCAGCTCGAGCACGTCGTAGAGACCGCTGCTGCCGCCTCCGCCTCCGGTCTGCTGCGCCGGAACAACAGTCATGCCGGCGATTCCTCCTCCTGAGTAGTCGGTACGTGGTCGTACACGGTTCTCTGGGCGACGCGGGGGGCCTAGTGGCCGCCGCGCGGGTCGGCCCTCCCGCGTTCGTAGCGGCGGACACGCCGGTAGCCGCTGAGCTGTCCCTCCGGGTCGAGTTCGACCTGGTAGCTCGCCATGAGGCTCATCGTGTCGGGCACCCTCGCCAGTTCGAGGACCTCCACCTCCAGCGACCAGCCGTCCTCCGTCTGCTCGAACGAGGACACCGACTCCGGTACGAGGCCGGTGAGTTCGGCGAGCTGGGCGCGGGCCTGGCGCAGGACCTCCATCGGGGTCGCACGGTGGTCGTCCGCCGCGTGGTCCGTCTTGGGCTGTGAGTCGTGCGAGTCCTGTGACTCGCGTGAACTCTGTGTCTGGGATGTGTCTTTTGCGTTCGACATGGCCACCTCTCCCCTGCGTGTGGCCGCCACGTCCGGGGCCAAACCTCCGAGAGCCATCGCATGCGGCGGTCTGCCCGTCATGCCTGGTCGGAAGGGGTACCTGTGTCAGCCATTCAGTGCGGCGAGCCTGCTGCGAGCGGCCCTCAGGGAGCGGCCGCGGCTGGGCACCCCGGCCCAGGGATCGGTGCGCGCCTGGTCCACGGCGTCGCCGATCGTCCAGCGCCGGGCGTCGGTGCCGGGATCGTCCACCTGTTCCCAGGCTAGGGGCACCGCGACGGGCGCGCCCGGCAGAGCCCGGACGGTGTAGGGAGCGACGGCTGTCTGCGCGTAGGCGTTGCGCTGCACGTCGAGGTAAAGGCGGTCGTCTCGGTCCTGCTTGCGGGCGGCCGTGGTGAGCCGGTCCGGATGCCGGGCCGCCGCCAGGCCGGCCACGTCGTGAGCGAACTGCCGCACCTCGTCGAAGTCGTGCCGGCCGTCGAGGTGGACCACCAGATGGAGGCCGCGCGAGCCGGTGGTCATGGGGGCGGCGGGCAGTCCCAGCTCGTCCAGCAGCTCCCTCACCCAGCCCGCCGCCTCGCGGACCCGGGCGAAGTCGCCGTCGGCCGGATCCAGGTCGAACACGAGCTGGTCGGGGTGGTCGACGCCGCCGGCCCGGTCGGTGCGCGAGAGCCAGCGGTGCAGGGTGATGCATGCCTGGTCGGCCAGGTAGAGGAGGGTGGCGGTGTCGTCGCAGACGACATGGGTGACTGTGCCGCCCTCCTTGGCGACCTTCGCCCGGGTGATCCACTCCGGGTAGTGGTCGGGGGTGTTCTTCTGCATGAACCGCTGCCCGTCCAGGCCGTCCGGACGGCGCTCCAGCATCAGCGGACGGCCTCGCAGGTGCGGCAGCAGGTGGGGAGCGACACGCCTGTAGTACTCGGCGAGGTCGCCCTTGGTGTACTCCCCGGTGTCCGCGCCGCCCGGGAAGAGCACCTTCCCGGGCCGCTGGATCTCCACCGTGCGGCGCCCCGCCCGTATCTCCCGGGCGTCCGCGCCGCTCATCGCACGACCGCCTCCTCCACCAGCAGCTTGGCGGCCGCCGCGATGCCCGCGGCGTCGATGCCGGCCGCGTGCAGCTGCTCGTCCGGAGCGGCGGAGCCCGGCATGGTGCGCACCGCCAGCCGGACCAGCCGGGGCACCGGCCGGCCGTCGCCGAAGGCCTCGGCGACCGCGTCACCGAGGCCGCCCTCGGCGTGGTGGTCCTCCACGGTGAGCAGACAGCCGGTCTCCTCGGCGGCCCGGCGCAGCGTGTCCACGTCGACGGGTTTGACGGAGTACAGGTCGATCAACCGCACCCGGATGCCGTCCTCGGCGAGCCGGTCGGCCGCGGCGAGCGCCTCCGGCACGGTGACCCCGGCCGCGACGACGGTCAGCCGGTCCTCCTCACTGGACAGGAGCGTCTTGCTGCCGCCCACCGGGAAGTCCTCGTCGGGGCCGTAGATCACCGGTGTCTTGCCGCGCGAGGTGCGCAGGTAGCGGACTCCGTCGAGACCGGCCATGGCCGCGACCAGCTTGGCGGTCTGGTTGCCGTCGCACGGATACAGCACCGTCGAGCCGTGCACGGCACGGAACATCGCCAGGTCCTCCAGACCCATCTGCGAGGGCCCGTCCTGTCCGATCGCGACTCCGGCGTGCGAGCCGACCAGGTTGATGCCGGAGCCGCTGATGGACGCCATCCGCACGAAGTCGTAGGCGCGGGTGAGGAACGCGGCGAACGTCGACGCGTACGGCAGCCAGCCCCGTGCGGCCATCCCGACGGCCGCGGCGACCAGTTGCTGCTCGGCGATATAGCACTCGAAGAACCGGTCGGGGTGGGCCTTGGCGAACTCCTCGGTACGGGTCGAGTCGCCGACCTCGCCGTCCAGGGCCACGACATCCCCGCGGGCGGAGCCGAGCGCGGCGAGCGCCGCGCCGAAGGCGTCCCGGGTCGCCACCTCGTCACCCTCGTCGTACCGCGGCAGCTGCAGCACCTCGGTCGTCCGGTCGCGCAGCGCCGCGGCGGCCGGCGGCTCGCCGACTCGGACGTGCAGCGTGCGCGGGCCGCCGAGCTCGGCGACGGCCTCGTCGGCGTCCGGGAGCGGCTTGCCGTGGTGGCCCTCGAGGTCCTCGACGGCGGCGACGCCCTTGCCCTTGAGGGTGCGGGCGAGGATCACCACGGGCTGCCCGGTCGTGGACAGAGCCTCGCCGTAGGCCCGGTCGATCTTGTCGACGTCATGGCCGTCGATCTCGATGGTGTGCCAGTCGAAGGCCTGGAAACGGCGGGCGTAGGCGTCCAGGTCGTGGCCGTGCCGGGTGGGTCCGCGCTGGCCGAGCCGGTTGACGTCCACGATCGCGATCAGGTTGTCCAGGTGCTCGAACCCGGCGTGTTCCGCCGCCTCCCACACCGAGCCCTCCGCCAGTTCGCTGTCACCGCACAGCACCCACACCCGGTGACCGGTGCGCTCCAGCCGCTTGCCGGCGAGGGCGATGCCGACCCCGACCGGCAGACCCTGGCCGAGGGATCCGGTGGCCGTCTCCACCCAGGGCAGCCGGCGGGGCGTCGGATGTCCCTCCAGCCGGCTGCCGATCTTGCGGAAGGTGAGCAGCTCGCCGTCCTCGATGGCGCCGGCCGCCTTGTACGCGGCGTACAGCAGGGGTGATGCGTGTCCCTTGGACAGCACGAAACGGTCGTTGGCGGGGTGCTCGGGGCGTTCGAAGTCGTAGCGCAGATGGTTGGCGAGGAGCACGGCCATCAAGTCGGCGGCGGACATGGACGACGTGGGGTGCCCGGATCCGGCGGCGGCGGACGCCCGCACGCTGTCCACGCGCAACTGCTGTCCCAGTTCGGCCAGTTCGTCGGTGTTCATGAGTCTCCTTGCGGTGATTCGAAGGGGGGCGGACCGCAGGGTCACCGGGCGGCGGGGTCCGGTGGATCGGTCCGCCTGACGGGGCCGGGGGCGGGGTGGTCCTCGCGTCCGGTGGCTCGCGGTGCGCTGGTGCGTTCCGGTTCGGCCGGCTGCTCCGGCTGCTCCGGTGCGTCCGGGCGTCGCGGCCCGCCCGGTACGCGCGGCAGCTCGGGGGAGGCGGTGTCCAGGGGGACCGACCAGGAGCGGACGAGGCCCAACTGGACGCCCTGACGGGGCAGTACGGCGTCCAGCAGCCAGTCCGCGGCGACCCGGATCCGGTTGCCCGGCAGCGCGGCCAGGTGGTAGCCGCGGGTGACCGCGCCGGCCGCCGGCCCGGACAGCGGTACGCCGAACGGGTTGGCGGCGGCCCGGGCCCCGCCGAGGTCGACCGCGAAACCCAGGTCGCGATGGCGGTAGGGCCGCCGGCGCCTGCCCAGACCGAGCGAGGCGGCCACGTTCTCCGCGGCCACCCGGCCCTGCCGCCAGGCGTGCTGGGCGGTCATCGGCGTGCTGCGCCTTTCCGGGGGAGGTCCCCCGGACTCCCCGCTCCCCGGGTGTTCCAGGTCGGGTACGGCGGCCGCGTCCCCGCAGCCGTACACGTCCTCGCGGCCCGGCACCCGCAGGTACGGGTCGACGATCAGACGGCCGCGCTCGAGCGGCCGGCCGACCGCCTCCACCAGCGGATCGGGCCGTACCCCGACGCACCACACCAGCGTCCGGGAGGAGACGAACTCCCCGTCGGTGAGGAGCACCCCGTCACGGGTGGCCTCCTTCACCGAGGTGCCCATCCGCACGTCGACGCCCCGCCCCCGCAGCACGCGGCCGGCCGTACGGGACAGCCGCTCGTCCATCTCCGGCAGCACGCGCCCTGCCACGTCGAGCAGCAGCCAGCGCGGCCGGAGCCCGCCGGGCAGCGGATGCCGTCGGACCAGCCGGTCGGTGAGCAACTGCATCTGTGCGGCCACCTCGGTGCCGGTGTAGCCGGCACCGACGACGACGAAGGTGCACCGGGCCGCGCGCAGCTCGGCATCGTCCTCCGTGGCGGCCAGCTCCACCTGCCGGGTCACGTGGTCGCGCAGGTACAGCGCCTCGGGCAGCCCGCGGAAGCCGTGCGCGTGCTCGGCGACACCGGGGACGGGCAGCAGCTTGTTGACGCTGCCGACGGCCAGCACCAGCCGGTCGTAGCGGAGGGCGCCGACGCGGCCCTCGGGATCGCTGTAGTGGACCGCGCGTCCGTCGAGGTCGACGTGGTCCGCCTCGCCGAGCACCAGCCGTACCCCGCGCAGGGTGCCGGGCAGCGAGACGGTGACCCTGCGCGCCTCCAGGATGCCGGCCGCGACCTGGGGCAGCAGGGGCAGGTACAGGAAGTAGTCGGTCGGGTTCAGCAGGGTGATGTCGGCCCGGTTCCGGGTGAGACGGGCCAGTGTGCGGGCAGCCCGGTACCCGGCGAAACCGGCGCCGACGATCACGACGTGGGGTCGGCTCACGGTGCGCCTCCGGCGGGTGTGGCTCGTCCGAGGTCTTCCGCGTAACCGGGGCGGGGGCACCCAAACGCCGCGCGGGTCACCCGTACGCCGGTCGGAGCACCCGAACGCCGCGCCGTACCGGGGTGTTTCGCCCGGTCCCGCACCGGTTACCCGGCGCGGGACCGGATCACAGCTGCGCCCGCGCGGAGGTTTCCCCATGCCTGAGTACGGCTATTTCCTGGCGAGCGAGGAGCACGACCCCGCGGCGCTCGTCGAACAGGCCCGGATGGCCGAGCAGGCCGGGTTCCAGGCGCTGTGGATCTCCGACCACTTCCACCCCTGGAACGACGCGCAGGGGCAGAGCGCGTTCGTGTGGTCGGTGATCGGCGCCCTGTCGGAGGCGGTGTCGCTGCCGATCGAGACGGCGGTCACCTGCCCGACCGTGCGGATGCACCCGGCGGTGACCGCGCAGGCGGCGGCGACGAGCGCGGTGATGACCGAGGGCCGCTTCCGGCTCGGCGTCGGCACCGGCGAGGCACTGAACGAGCACATCCTCGGCGACCGCTGGCCGCCGGTGCACGTGCGTCTGGAAATGCTGGAAGAGGCCATCCAGGTGATGCGCCGGCTGTTCACCGGCGAGGAGGTCAACCACCACGGCACGCACTACACCGTGGAGAACGCCCGCCTCTACACCGTCCCCGACGAGCCCGTCCCGATCGACATCTCCGGCTTCGGGCCGAAGGCCACGTCCCTGGCCGCCCGGGTGGGCGACGGCTACATCACGATGATGCCTGAGGAGGAGATGGTCACGCAGTTCCGCAAGGGCGGTGGCGGGACGAAACCGGTCAACGGCGGGACGAAGGTCTGCTTCGGCACCGATCGCCAGGAGTGCGTCCGGACGGTGCGCTCGCTCTGGTACAACGAGCTGCTGCCCGGGGAGATGGGACAGGTGCTGCCCTCGCCGCGGCACTTCGAGCAGCTGCAGGAGCTGGTCACCGAGGACATGGTGCGGGAGAAGGTCGTGTGCGGGGACGACGCCGAGCAGCACGTGTCCACGCTGAAGGCGTTCGCGGACGCCGGGTTCGACCGGGTGTACGTGAACCAGATCGGGAAGGACCAGCGCGGCTTCTTCGACTTCTACCGGACCAAGGTGCTGCCGCAGCTCGGCGGGTGAGGGACTCGGCGGGTGAGGGACTCGGCGGGTGAGGGGCTCGGCGGGTGAGGGGCTCGGCGGGTGAAGCGGGGGCGGTACCCGCGCGTCCCCGGGCGCGGATGCCCGCCCACCGCTGGTGCGGGCACCCCCCGCTGCTCCAGTGCTCCGGCGCTCCAGGTGCTTCAAGCCCCGTGGCTTCAGGTTGCTTCAGGCCCTGTGGTGGCCGGTCTCCGGGGGCTCCGTCGGCATCGGCGGGTACGGCACGCCCAGCCCGGCCGGGCCGGTGGCGCCGATGGCGGGACCGGGCGCCGACGGGTGAGCGTGCTTCGGACGGGCGGCACCGCGCAGCAGACAGGCCGCCACCCCCATGATCGCCGCCGTGATCAGCGCGGCCGCCCAGCCGGGCAGACCGATCGCCAGGGCCAGGCCCACGGCGAGGGCCACCGCGGCACCCGCGTACAGGGCGGCGGCGGCTGACCCGGCGTAGAGCAAGGCGGTGCGGCGCTGTTTGCGGGTCTGCTCGCGCAGCTCGTCGCGCACCGTCTCCCGCGCCACCTGCGCGAGCTCTTCGACGAGGTGCTTGTCCAGATGTTCCAGATGGTCAGAACCGTTCATGACGTGCGGGTACCCGCCGGACACAGCCGGTAACGCGGGCGTCCTGCACGGCCCCGGCCGCCCCAACTAGGCTCGGACGCATGGACATTGTGGGCGCCTCGCTGCGCATCTGCGTCGACGACCTCGAGACCGCGGTCCCCTTCTACGAGCGGCTGGCGGGTGGCAGAGCGCTGCGTTTCGAGCGCGGCGGGGTGCAGGTCGCCGCGATCGGATCCTTTCTGCTCATGAGCGGCCCTGAGGAGGAACTGGAGATCCTGCGCAGGGTCGCCGCGACCATCGCGGTGAAGGACGTGGACGAGGCCCACCGGCTGCTGACGGAACTCGGCGCCCGGATCATCGCCGGACCGGTGCCGACACCGGCGGGCCGCAATCTCCTCGCGATGCATCCGGACGGGTCGGTCTTCGAGTACGTCGACCAGCGGGGCTGAGCCGGTCAGGTCGGACCGGGCCGCATCCGGAAGTCGTGACGGGCGGGCAGCGGCTCGTCGGTGAGCCGGGCCCACAGCCGGCCGATCGTCTCCTCCCCTTCGCGGAGGTCGGCGACCTCGAAGCCGGTGTCGAGGACGGCCCGTGCCTCGGCGACCCGCCCCTCGGCGAGCAGCAGTTCGGCCTCCAGCAGCCGGAACCGGCCGCGCCGGCGGACGGCGGGCAGCAGCCGGTCCCAGACGGCCCGGGCGTCCGCCGTGCGCCGCACCCTCAGCAACGCCTCCAGGGTCTCCCGGCCGAGCGCGGCCACGGCAGCGGTCCACGCCGCGCCGTCGTCGCGCCGCTCGCGGCACAGGTCGTCGAAGGCGTCCGCGTACCGCTCGGCGGCCCGCTCGTGGTGGCCGGACTCCTGGTCGGCGACGGCCAGGCAGCGCAGCAACGGCCAGAGGGACGGGGCGAGGTGGAGGGCGCGCTCCCAGCTGCGGACGGCCTGGGCGCGGTCGCCGGCGTGCCACTGGGCGACGCCGAGGTGGTACTCGGTGTGCGGGGTGGCGGGCGCGGTCTCCAGCATGTCGCGCCAGTGCGGGGCGACGAGGGTCTCGCCGGGCGGGCGTACCCGGCGCGGCTCCGGCAGCGAGCCGGTGCGCAGCAGTTCCCGCCAGGGCTTCTGGGCCACGCCGAGGGTGGACTCGGGGAAAGGGGTGCCGGGCAGTTTCCAGTCGGCGCGCAGCACTTCGAGCGCACCCCAGCCGGATCCGGCGGCCAGGATCTCGGCGGGTTCGGTGTCGGCGCACGGCCGCCACGCCGCGTAGGCCTCGTCGACCCGGGTGCGGGGCAGGGCGTCCTCGAGCCGTTCCCCGGCGCCCCGGACCACCTGGGTCCACTCCCCCGCGGGCGGCGCGTCGAGCGGCCCGTACGCCTCCAGCCAGGACACCTCGCTCTCCGCCTCCAGCCGGACATGCTCCAGCTGGGTGCGGGCGAGTCCGGCCTGGATCTCGCAGTAGCCGCCGGTGCCGGGTTCGGTCAGCCACTGCTGCCAGCGCCGGCCGCCGGGCAGGTGGCCCCACACGAAGAGCTTGCGGCCGCGCAGGACGTCGGTGGAGGTCTGCACCAGCCCGTGGCCCTCGGCGTCCAGCGCGGCGATCCAGCGGCGGCGGCCCTCCGGCACCTCGTAGAAGTAGTCGGCGGCGTAGGGGCTGTTGAGGGGATGGGTGCGGTCGATGCCGTCGTACGTGGGAACGGGGATGCGGCGCAGCCGGCGTTCGGAGCCGGTGGGGGTACCTCCCACGCCCTCGAGGCAGTGGGGCAGCCAGGCCTCGTCCGCCGGGGCGAGGACCCGGACCTCCTCGGGCACGGCGACGTTGGACCACCAGTACGTCGCCACCGGCCGCTCGTGCGGGTTGCGGATGCGGACGCCGACATGGAGGAAGTCTGAGCCGTCGGGCAGCCACAGGTCGACCTGGAAGGGCAGGTCGCGCAGCCGCTCCCACTCCCACAGGCGCAGCATCTCGCCGCCGTCGGGGGCGGGGACGCGGGCGGCGTGCAGGGGAGCGCAGGACAACGTCGTGTGGCCGGTGGCGCCGATGTTCCATTCGATGCCGCCGGAGTACCAGGCGCCGTTGAGGGCGAAGTTGGCGGGCTGGAACACCGGATTGCGGTAGAGGAGTTCGCGTCCGGTGGGCAGGTGGACCAGGGAGGCGATACGGCCCCCGAGACCGGGCAGGACGGTGGCGCGCAACCGGTCGTTCTCGATCACCAGGGCGTCGAAGGCGCGGGGCTCGCGGGTTCTGTCGTAGCCGTCGCGCACGCGGACCGGAAGCAGACTGCGCAGCGGCTCGTGGCCGAGCTGGCGGGCCATGTCCCGCGGCATGCCGTCCCGGTCGCGGCTCTCGACGCGGGGGACCTCGTCGAGAGGGCGCAGCGGGGGCAGGGGGTTGTCGGGGCCCAACTGCGCGGCGGGCAGCGTCAGTACCTCACGTCGGATGCGCGTCACGATCACCATGGAACCCGGCGCAGGTGGAGTCGGCCAGGGGATGTGCCGGTCAGGATTGCGCAAAGGCCGGGGAAGCGGACCCTGCGGGGCCGCTTCAGCCGGTGGTGCGCATCTCGGCGGTGAGCGCCCAGCGTTCGTGGTCGCGCCAGGCGCCGTCGATGTGGATCATGGCCGGGGAGAAGCCCTCCAGGCGGAATCCGGCGCCGCGGGCCATCGCGACGGAGGCGGTGTTCTCGGGCTGCGCGTTGATCTCCAGCCGGTGCAGCCCGAGCGGGCCGAAGGCGTACCCGATGACCAGGTCGAGGCCCTCGCGCATCAGACCGCGCCCGGCGGCGTGCGCGAAGGCCCCGTAGCCGAGCGCGCCGCACTGGAAGCCACCGCGCACGATGTTGTTGATGTTGATGAATCCCGCGATGCCTCCGCTGTCCTTCTCGCACACCAGGAAGCCGGCCTTCGCCGGATCCTCGATCAGCCGGCCGGCGTAGTCGGCGTAGGCCTGCTCGTTGTCCGGGGGGAACAACCACGGCCGGTGCAGGTCCTTGCTCTCCCGGGCGCGGGCGGTGAACTCCGGGCCGTCCTCGAGGGTGAAGTGGCGGATGGCGACGCGGGGGCCCTCGGCGAGGTAGTGGGGCGCAGTGTGCGGCATCGGACCAGCGTACGGCGCACCTGCCGGCGCCGTCTGCCACGACTGCGCCGGTGGTGGCCCAGCCGCGCGCCGCGCCCAGGAACCGGAACCGGCGCGCGAGCCCAGCCGGAGCGCCGGCCCAGCCCGTGCACCAGGCCGGCTGGAGCGTCAGCGCAGCCCGTGCACCAGACCACCCGGTGCGTCAGCGCAGTGCCGGCTCGTCAGCGCAGTGCCGGCTCGTCCAGCGTCAGCGTCGCGGCTTCGGCGTCGAGCTGCGCCGCGACCCCGAACGGGATCGTCAGCGCACCCTCGCAGTGCCCGAACCCGAACGCCTCCACCACGGGCACCCCCAGTCCGCCGAGCCGGTCGGCGAGCAGCGGCCGTACCTCGGCGTAGTCCGGACAGCGCTCCCACGAGCCGAGCAGCACCCCACGCACCCCGTCCAGCCAGCCCGCACGCAGGAGTTGGGTGAGATACCGGTCCAGCCGGTACGTCTCCTCGCCCACGTCCTCCAGGCACAGCAGCCCGCCGGCCGCCGAGGCGCGCGCGTACGGGGTGCCGAGTTCCGCGGCGAGCAGGCACAGACAGCCGCCGAGGGTGACGCCGCGGGCCCGGCCGGGCACCAGGGCCGTGCCGGCGGAGGCGAGGACACGGACCGTCTCGGGAGCGAACAGCGTGGCCCGCAGGTGCTCCTGGGCCCGGGCGTTCTTGACGAAGTCGATGCCGGCCGCCATCGGGCCGTGCAGGGTGGCGAGGCCGAGGCGGGTGGCGAACGCCTCGTGCAGGACGGTGATGTCGCTGAAGCCCACGAACACCTTGGGCCCGGCCGCCCGCATGGCGTCCCAGTCCAGCAGGTCGATCACGCGTTGCACCCCGTACCCGCCGCGGGCGCACAGCACCGCGTCGACGGACGGGTCGCACCAGGCGTTCTGGAAGTCGGCCGCGCGGTCGGTGTCGCGGCCGGCCAGGTAGCCGAACTCGGGGTGCCGGTCCAGCACATGGGGCGCCACGACCGGGTCGAGGTCCCAGCCGCGCAGCACGTCGAGGCCCGCCTGGAGCCGTTCCTCGGGCACCGGTCCGCTCGGGGCGACGACGGCCACCCGGGCACCCGGGGCCAGCCGCTTCGGACGGGTGAGCGCGTTCACGTGTGCAGCTCCAGTCTCGGGACACCGCGCACGTCCAGCTTGAACACCTGGGCGTACAGGGACAGTTCGGCCTCCAGAGCGCGCACCATGGTCTCGGCCCGCCGGAACCCGTGCCCCTCTCCGGCGAAGGTCAGGTAGGCGTGCGGCACGTCCCGGCCCGCGATCCGGGCGAGGAAGCGTTCGCACTGGGCGGGCGGGCAGATCACGTCGTCCAGCCCCTGGAGCAGCAGGAACGGCACGGTGAGCCGGTCGGCGTGGGTGACCGGGGAGCGCTCGGCGTACCGGGTGGGCACCTCGGCGAGCGGGCCGATCAGGGTGTCCAGGTAGCGGGACTCGAAGTCGTGGGTCTCCCCGGGCCCCCAGGTGGCCAGGTCCAGGACCGGGTAGATGATGGTGCCGCAGGCGTACACGTCGGTCGTGGTCAGGGAGGCGGCGGCGGTCCAGCCGCCCGCGCTGCCGCCGCGGATCGCGAGCCGGGCGCGGTCCGCGGTGCCCTCGTCGGCGAGGGCACGGGCGACGGCCGCGCAGTCCTCGACGTCGACCACGCCCCACTGCTCGCGCAGCCGCTCGCGGTAGGCCCGCCCGTATCCGGTGGAGCCGCCGTAGTTCACCTCGGCGACCCCGATGCCGCGCGAGGTGAAGTAGGCGATCTCCAGGTCCAGCACGAGCGGCGCACGGCTGGTGGGGCCGCCGTGTGCCCAGATGACGTAGGGCGGCAACTCGCCGTCGGGTGCGGTCCGTCCGGGATGGTGCGGGGGGTAGACGTGGGCGTGCACCTCGCGGCCGTCCGGACCGGTGAAGACGCGGATCTGCGGCTCCGGACAGTACGCGGGGTCGACGGAATCCCGGTGCCGGGCGCCGAGGACGCGGGCCCGGCCGGTGGCGGTGTCCAGCTCGACCACCTCGAACCCGGTGCGCGGGCTGGCGCCGACACCGAGAACCCTCCCCGAGCCCCCGGCCGGGGTCCGCTCGCCCTGAACGGCGAGGGTGGCGGCGAACTCGGTCCACGGCCCGGCGGCGTCGACGATCTCCCCGGACTCCGGGTCCAGCACTCCGAGTACGGTCGAGCCCCGGCCGTGCACGACCGCCACCAGGCCGTTGCCCAGCGGTGCGAACCAGCGCAGTCCGGGCTTCCACAGCGGGCCGGCGAACTCCTCCTCGCGCGGGCACAGCGGCACGCCGTCCCGGTACAGGTTCCACCAGCCGCTGCGGTCGCTCGCGTACAGCAGACGGTTGTCGGTGGACCATTCGGCCTGCGCGATCGCCTCGTCCGGCCCGCCGGCCACCGTGTCGACGGCGTGCAGCAGGCCGTCGCCGCCGATCTCGCCGACGAGCAGTTCCGTCCCGTCCCAGGGCATGCGCGGATGGTCCCAGGCGAGCCAGGCGGCCCGGCGGCCGTCCGGCGAGACCCGGGGCCCGGTGACGAACCGGTGCCGGGCGTCGGTGAGTTCCCGTACCGCGGACCGGTCCTCGGCCGCGGAGCCGTCCAGCGGCACGGCCGCGAGGACCCGCCGCACGTCCGAGGGGCCGTCCCCGGTGAACTCCTCCAGCACGCACCACACCTCGCCGCGTGCGAGGTCCAGGTGCGGGTCCGCCCAGCGCAGTCCCCCGCCCACCGGGGACACGGGGGTCAGCGGCCGCGGGGCGCCGCCGGGCTCGTACCGGTAGAGGCGCTGGTCGGGGAAGTGCGTGAACACGACGAACGGTGTGCCGGCCCGCACCGCGCCGGTCCAGGGCCGGCCGCCGTACTCCACCACCCGGTTGCGCACGTTCCACGGCGCGGGCAGCACGACCTCCTCCGCGCCCTCGGCCGTGCGCCGCACCAGTGTCCGGCGCCCGCCCTCGGCCGGCCGGGGCTCGGTCCACCACACCTCGTCCCCGACGAAACCGACCCACTCCGGTTGCCCGTCGTGCGCGGCGGCCAGCGCCGCGTCGATGGGCGAAGGCCACGATCCGTACGGCGACGTCAGCACCTCGTCCCCCTCCCCTAGGCCGTCCGCAGGAAGCGGTCGAGCACCCGGACGCCGAAGTGCAGTGCCTCGACGGGCACACGCTCGTCCACGCCGTGGAACAGCGCCTGGTAGTCGAGGCCTTCAGGCAGCTTCAACGGGGTGAAACCATATCCGGTGATACCGAGCCGGGAGAACTGCTTGGCGTCCGTCCCGCCGGACATGCAGTACGGCACCACGTGTCCCTCCGGCGCGAACTCCTCCACCGCGGCGCGCATCTTCGCGTACGTCGGCGAGTCCACCGGCGCCTGCAGGGCCTGCGTCCGGTGGACGAACTCCCACGTCACGTCCGGGCCCGTCAACGCGTCCAGCGTCGCGGCGAACTCCTCCTCCGCGCCCGCGAGAAAGCGGCCGTCCACGTGGGCGACCGCCTCGCCGGGGATGACGTTGAGCTTGTAACCGGCATTCAGCATGGTCGGGTTGGCGCTGTTGCGGACGGTCGCCTCGACCAGCCCGGCCGCCGGGCCGAGCTTGTCCAGCAGCCGGTCCACGTCCCGGAAGTCCGGGTCGACGCCGTACAGCGCGGCGAGTTCGGTGAGTGCGGCCCGGACGGTCGGGGTGAGCCGGAGCGGCCACTCGTGCTCGCCGATACGGGTGACGGCGGCGGCGAGCCGGGTCACCGCGTTCTCCTGGTTCACCTTGGAGCCGTGTCCGGCCCGGCCGCGCGCGGTGAGCTTCAGCCAGCCGGTGCCCCGCTCCCCCGCCGCGATGGGGTAGAGCCGGCGTCCGGCGCCGTCGTGGAAGGTGAAGGCACCGGATTCGCTGACGCCCTCGGTGCAGCCCTCGAACAGCTCGGGGTGGTGGCCGGCGAGGAACTCGGATCCGTCCTCGGCGCTGGCCTCCTCGTCGGCGGTGAACGCGATGACGATGTCCCGGCGCGGCCGCACCCCGAGCCGGGCCCACGCACGCACGACGGCGAGGATCATCGCGTCCATGTTCTTCATGTCGACGGCGCCCCGCCCCCACACCACCCCGTCGCGGATCTCGCCCGAGAAGGGGTGCACGCTCCAGTCGGCGGCCTCGGCGGGCACCACGTCGAGGTGGCCGTGCAGCAGCAGCGCGTCGGCCGACGGGTCGGTGCCCTCGAACCGGGCGACCACGTTGGTGCGGCCCGGGGTCCGCTCCAGCAGCAGCGGTTCCAGGCCCGCGCCGGCCAGTCGCTCCGCCGCGTACTCGGCGGCCGGCCGCTCCCGGCAGTCCCCGCCGCCCCGGTTCGTGGTGTCGATGCGGATCAGCCCGGAGGTGAACTCCACGACCTCGTCCAGAGCCTGCTGGTCAGCCATACTGCTCCTCCACGGCGGCCGAGACGATCGTGGTGACCGCCTTGAACGTCCTGATGCCCTCGTACATGGTGGCGGCGGTGTACGCCACCTTCCGCTCGCCGATCCGGGTGACCCCGGGCACGACGGTGGCGGCCTGTGCCAGATGCTCGGCGTCGAACTCCACCGCGACCGTGAACGGCCCGGCGTCCACCGGTTCCCGGCGCACCGCCAGCCGGGCGGCCTCCTTGGCGGCGGCGCGGATGCCGGCGGCGGTGCGCGCGGGCGTCCGGCACACCGCCGCGTACCGCGACACATGGTCCTTGACGGCGACCTTCAGCGCCTCCGGCGCGTAGCCGAGCGCGTCCTCGCAGGCCACGTCGTCGCCGGTGACGAGGACGACGGGGACGCCGTACTCGGCGACGACCTGTGCGTTCAGCAGGCCCTCGCTGGCGCGGACGTCGTTCAGCCACACCCCGGTGATCTGGTTGGCGAGGTAGGTGTGGGCGAGGACGCCCTCCATCCCGGCGCCCGCGTGGTAACCCACGAAGGCGATGCCGTCGACGTCACCGTGCTGGACGCCCTCCACCATGGACAGGGACTTGTGCCGTCCGGTGAGCATCTCCACCCGCTCGTCGAGCCGCTCCAGCAGCAGGTTGCGCATGCTCCAGTGGGCCTCGTTGACGAGCACCTGGTCGGCACCGCCGTCGAAGAAGCCCTCCGCGGCGGCGTTCACGTCCGACGTGAACATCGCCCGGCAGCGCTCCCACTGGGGCGTCCCCGGCAGCACGTCGGCCGGCCAGGTGACGCCCGTGGCCCCCTCCATGTCGGCACTGATGAGGATCTTCATGCCAGGTCACGTTACGCGCAGAACGGGCACCGGACCACGGCACCCGTGGCCGCGTCGGGTTCCTGCTCACTCCCTGACGACGCGCAAGGAGCCACGGACCACGAACCCTTCACCGGCCCCGTCCGAGACCAGCGGCCCGAGGTGACGAGAGCGCCCTGCACCGACCCGCACCACCCCGACCACCGCGAGGACCCCGCCCGCTCCCGGGAGGAGCGGCCGGGGGCCCCGCCCGCTTTCCACGGTGGTGCCCCTATGCGCCGGCGAGGACGAACCAGCGAGCGGGCAGGTCGATGCGGGTGCCGTCGGACAGGTACTCCGTCTGCGGCAGGGCCGTCTCGCCCTCGGCGAGGAGCTTCAGACCGGCCGCGCCGAGCAGGCGCGGGATCTCCCCGTCGTCGGCGTCGGCCGGCTTGAGCCCGTGGTCGAAGACGCGCTGCAGCTTGGGTCCGGGGCCGCCGGGCTGGGACGCGGCCGCCTTGAGCACCTCCCGGGAACCGGAGGTCAGCTCGACGACGAAGGCACGGCCCTCGGTGCCGACGAGCTCGGCGACGGCGGCGGCGACCGCGGGGCGCGCCGCGGGCTCGCTCTGGTGGATGACGGCCCGCATGTAGACATGGACGTCACCGAGCCGCTCGTGCAGGGCGCGTACGGCGTCGGCATCGGTGAGGTCGAGCTGCTGGAAGTCCACGGCGTCGTCCCGCGTGGCGCGGCGGGCGTGCTCGACGGCGGCGTGCGAGAGGTCGACGCCGACAGCGCGGGCGAACCGGGTGGCGAGGTAACGGGTCTGTGTGCCGTTGCCGCAACCGAGGTCGACGATGGTGCGCGCCGGGTCCGCATAGGGCAGCAGCAGGGCGCTGTGCGGTTCGGCGGAGAGGGCGGGATCGCAGTCCCAGATCGCCTCGCCGGCTTCGTCGGAGGTCTCGCTCCAGTAACTCTCCCAATTGCTACGGTATTTGTCCGAGACGTTCATGCGATCTCCCCACGGTTCGGTTCCGTGATCGGAATATCGCGGAGGGCCGGACCGGGGCAAGGGTCCGGAGGTCTCCTTCACCGGATGTACGGACCCCGGACAACCTGAGGGGACGCGCACCGGCAGACCGCGCGCCCCCTGGTCATCTCCTTCCGGCGATGGCCTGTTCGAACCAGACGGTCTTGCGGTGTCCGCTGGCGCTGGCGCCCCACTCCCGGGCCAGCCGGCTGACGACGCGCAGGCCGCGGCCCGACTCGTCTTCGGGTTCGGCGGCGAGCATGGCGGGCAGGGCGGGCTCGTCGTCGGTGACCTCGAACAGCAGCGCGTCGGTGCGCACCACGCGCAGCCCGACGGGCTCGCTCACGGCGTGCTGTACGGCGTTGGTGACGACCTCGCTGACCAGCAGTTCGGCGGTGGACACGGCCTGCGGCAGACCCCACCGCAGGAGGCGTTCGCGCACCAGGCGGCGGGCCCGGGCGACCTCGCGCGGGTCGGCGTCGAGCCGCCACTCGGCGACGTGGTCCTCCGGGATGCCGTTGAGGCGGGCCATGAGCAGCGCGACGTCGTCCTTGCGGCCGCCCCGCGTGTTCAGGGCGCGGATGATGGTGTCGCAGGCGTCGTCCATGGAGGCGGCGGGGTGTGCGGCGGACTCGCAGAGCGCGGCGAGGCCCTCGCCGATGTCGGAGCCGCGCACCTCGACCAGGCCGTCGGTGCACAGCACCAGCCGGTCGCCGGGCGCGACCTTGATCCGGATGGCCTCGAAGGGCACGCCGCCGACGCCTATGGGAGCGCCGGTGGGGAGGTCGAGGAGTTCGCTGCTGCCGTCCTCGGCACGCACCAGCACGGGCGGGATGTGCCCGGCGTTGGCGAGGTGCAGCTCGCCGCGGATGGGGTCGTAGACGGCGTACAGACAGGTGGCGAGGTAGTTGTCGCCGAGCCGGCGGGCCAGGTCGTCCAGGTTGCGCAGGAGCTGGGCGGGCGGGGTCTCCATGGTGGCCATGGTCTGCACGGCGGTGCGCAACTGACCCATCATGGCGGCCGAGTTGAGACCGTGACCCATGACGTCGCCGACCACGAGGGCGGTGCGCGAGCCGGGCAGTTTGATGGTGTCGAACCAGTCGCCGCCGATCCGGCCGAGCCGGGTGCCCGGCAGATAGCGGGTGGCGACGTCGCAGCCGGCCATCCGCGGGTTGACCTGCGGGAGCATGCTGTCCTGCAGGGTGTCGGCGACGTTCTCCTGGTAGGTGTACATGCGGGCGTTGTCGAGCACGAGGCCCGCGCGGGCGGCGAGTTCGGCGCCGGTCGTGCGGTCCATGTCGTCGAACTGCGGCCGGTCCGGGCGGCGCATCAGCACCATGAAGCCGAGAACGACGTTGCGGGCCTTGAGCGGCACGATCAGCAGGGAGCGCCCGCCGATGAGCGGCCTCAGGTCGCGCTTCTCGAACTCGCCGGCGATGCGTTCGCTGAGCTCGTCGGTGACCCGGGGGACGAGGACCGGTTCACCGGTGACCATGCATTTGTAGAACGGGGTGTGTTCGGGGAAGGCGAAGGCCTCGCCGACCGGCACGGTGTCGTCCCAGCGGCACGGTTCGTCGTTGTGCTCGACCCACACCCGGAACATCACGGTGCTGGCGTCCGGCGGGCCGTCCGGGAAGCCCTCGCCGGCCAGGACGGCGGCGCGCAGATGGGTGCCGGCGAAGTCCGCGAACCGGGGGACGGCGGCGCTGGTGACCTCACGGATGGTCTCGCCGAGGTCGAGGGAGGTGCCGATGGCGGAGCTGACCTCGTTGAGGAATTCCAGCCGCTCGCGCGCGGCGGCGTACTCCAGGTCCTGCTCGGCCCCCTCCGGGACCACGGCGGCCACCGGCCGGGTCTGCGGTACGACCGCCTCGGCGCGCCGGCGACCCGGACGGCGGGGCACGCCCCAGTACGGGGTCACGGGCACCCGGTCGTACTGGCTGAACTCCAGGACCGGGTAGCCCAGTTCGAGCATCTGGGAGATGATGCGGCCGCTCAGCCCCGGGCCCATGTTGGGCAGGATCTCGGGCAGCCGTCGTTCGAGCTCGTCGGGTTCGGGCAGCTCGGTGTGGCGGGCGAAGCCGGGCGAGATGCGCTCGGCGGTCTCGTCGTCGTACCCGCGCTCGTCGCGCAGCCGGGTGGCGTCGGCGGCGAGCACCAGCAGCCGGGCCGGGCCCGGGCCGACCAGCGGGTAGGCCCACCACAGCACGTCGAGGCGCTCGCCGTCGGGTTCCTGGCCGTGCGGGACGAGCCGGGCGCGGCCTGCGGTGGCGTAGGCGGTGTGGCCGCCGAGCGAGGCCTCCAGGTCGGGGCCGAGCCCGTCGTACTCCTCGTAGGCGTCCGGCATCGGATCGCCGTGCAGGTCGTCGGGCAGGGCACCGGAGACCGGCAGCAGGTCGCCCGCGGCGTGCCCCACTGCTTCTTCCCTGTCGACGCCGAACAGGCGCCGCGCCCCGCTGCTCCAGTGGGACACCAGGCCGTCGCGGTCGACGACGACCACGGCCAGCGGGATCCGGCCCGCCGCGGTGTCGCCGGCGCCGCGCTCGGGAGGTGTGTCCCGCTCGCTGCCACGGTCCATGGCCCAGGCCCTCTCTCCCCACGGCTGTACGCAAAACGATCTGTGCCGCCCGCCACTACGGTACGGCGACGGCTGGTCGCGATGTGTGGCAATCCTGGAATTGATTTCACAGGATCGCACCGGCGCGCAGCTCAGCGCCCTGCGGGCGCCCCCGCCCCGCGCCCTGGTCAGTCCTCGTGACCCAGTTGCAGGTCCCGTTCGGTACGGCCGCCGCCCGCCACCTGGAGCACGGTGGCCACCGGCGGGTAACCGGCGGCGATGACGGTGTACTCGCCGGAGGAGAGGTCGACGAACCGGAACGTGCCGTCCGCTCCGGTGGTGAGGGTGTCGACCACGTTCCCGGCGGCGTCGAGGAGCGTCACGCGTGCGTCCTCCACGGGCCGTCCGCCGCCGGCCCGGACGGTACCCCTCAGCACGGCGCCGCCCGCGAGTTCGACGTCCTGTCGGGTCTCCCGGGCGGCCTGCACGCTGACCGGGAGGGCGGCGGGCCGGAAGGCGGGCGCGCTGGCGGCGAGGGTGTATTCGCCGGCGACCAGTTCGGTGATGACGTAGCCGCCCTCGCGTCCGCTGCGGGTGGCGGCGACGACCTCGCCGTGCACGTTCGTGAGGGTGACGGTGGCGTCCCGCACGGGGCTGCCGTCGGCGGTCAGCACGCTGCCGGCGAGGCGTCCGGCGCCGCCGAGGACGACGTCGAGTTCGACGGGCCGTTCGCCGACGGTGACGGAGACGGCCTGCGGCTGGTGGCCGCCGGCGGCGGCGATCAGCACGTACGCCCCCGAGCCGGGCGTGCTGAGCGCGTACCGTCCGTCCTCGCCGCTCGCGCCCCGCCCGATCTGCTGTCCGGAGACGTCGATGAGGGTGAGCGCGGCGCGGGGCACGACGGTGCCGTCGGCGTGCTGCACCGTGCCGCAGACGGGGACTCCGGCGGCGTGGGGCGAACGCGCCTGCGGGATCGGGGGGGTCACGGCCTCGGGCTCCGTTTCGGCGGTGTGGTGGGACACCAGTGGTTTCTCCTTGAGGAAGAAGGCGATGAGCAGGCCGAGGACGAGCACCGGCACCAGGTAGAGGAAGATCCGGGGCATCGCGTCGGCGTAGGCGCGGATGTAGGCGTCGCGCAGGGCCGGGGGCAGCGCGTGCACGAGCTGCGGGGTGACGGAGTCGGGGTCGGGCAGCCGGCCGCCCGTCTGCGGGGGCAGCTCCGCGCGCAGGGCGTGGGTGAGCCGGTTCGCGAAGAGGGTGCCGAAGACCGCGGCGCCGACGCTGCCGCCGATCTGCCGGAAGTAGTTGTTGGCGCTGGTGGCGGTGCCGAGGTCGGCGGGCCGCACGGAGTTCTGGACGGCGAGGACGAGGACGGGCATCACCATGCCGATCCCGGCGCCGAGCACGGCCATCCAGATGCTGTAGTGCAGCCGGGGCGTGTCCACTTCGAGCCGGGACAGCAGCCACATGCCGACGGCGGAGACGGCGCCGCCGAGCACGGGATAGATCTTGTAGCGGCCGGTGTGGCTGATGAGCTGCCCGCCGATGATGGAGGCCCCGACGATCCCGGCCATCAGGGGCAGCATCAGCAGGCCCGACTCGGTGGCGCTGGCCCCGTCGACCATCTGCAGGAACGTCGGAAGATAGCTGGCGGCACCGAACAGGGCGACGCCGACCACGAGGCCCACCAGGCCGGAGACATTGAAGACGGAGTCGCGGAACAGCCGGAGCGGGATGAGGGGTTCGGCGGCGAAGCGCTCGGCGACGAGGAAGAGGACGGCCGCGGCGAGCGCCCCGGCGCCGAGTCCGACGATCTGCCGTGAGTCCCAGGCGTACTCGGTGCCGCCCCAACTGGTCAGCAGGACCAGGCAGGTGGAGGCGGTGGCGAGCAGCAGTGTGCCGAGGACGTCGAGGCGGCCGCGGCTGCGCGGCCTGGGCAGCTTCAGGACGAGGGTGACGACGGCGAGGGTGACCAGACCGAAGGGGACGTTGACGTAGAAGCACCAGCGCCAGGAGAGGTGGTCGGTGAAGTAGCCGCCGAGCAGCGGCCCGGCGACGGAGGCCAGGCCGAAGGCGGCGCCGATCAGGCCCATGTAGCGGCCGCGCTGCCGGGGCGGCACGATGTCGGCGATGATCGCCTGCACGCCGATCATGAGCCCGCCCGCGCCGACGCCCTGGAGCGCGCGGAAGGCGATCAGCTGGTCCATGGACCGGGACCGGCCGGCCAGCGCCGAGCCGACGACGAAGACGGCGATGGCGAACTGGAAGACGCCCTTGCGGCCGACGAGGTCGCCGAGTTTGCCGTATAGCGGCAGGCCGACGGTGGAGGTGAGCAGATAGGCGGTGATGGCCCAGGACATCCGGTCCAGGCCGTGCAGCTCACCGACGATCTTCGGCAGCGCGGTGGCGACGATCATCTGGTCGAGCGCGGCGAGCAGCAGGGCGAGCATCAGCCCGAAGAACACCAGCCGCACGCGGCGCGCGCCGAGCCCGGCGTCCGGTGCGGGGGCCTGCGGCGCGGCGACGGCCTTTTCCTCGGCCGGTGTCAGTACCGGCTCCCGCTCCACGAGTGTCGTGCCGCGCACGTACCGCTCCCCTCGTCACACCTGTCACAATTCCCGCGTCAAGCGCCAACTGTGAACAACTGCGGTGAGTTACGGCATCGTTCCGGACAAGGTGGAGATCCACTCGAACCGGTGAAGAGGCGCAACACCCCTTCACCGGTGGAGCCTTGGGGTTACTTCTCGACCTCGGCCGCGAGCCTGGCGAGCACGGCGTCGTAGATCCGGCCGAGCCCCTTGGGCGCGAAGGTCTTCTCGAAGAAGCCGCCGATGCCGCCGGCACCCTTCCAGGTGGTGGTGACGACGACCCGGGACTTCCCCTCACCGGCCGGGGTGACACGCCAGGTGGTGACCATGGAGGAGTTGCGGTCCTTCTCGACCAGCTCGCCCTCGGTGGGCTCGCCGACCTCCAGCAGGCAGTCGCGCACGCGCTTGCTGGTGGCCTGGAGCTTCCAGTGGACGAGGGTGCCCTCGCCGTCGCCGCCCTCGCGGACCTCGTACTCGCTGAAGTGCTCGGGCAGCAGCTTCTGCCGCGTGCCGCGGTAGTCGGCGAGGGCGTCGAACACCTTCTCCGCGTCCGCCGCGACGACCCGCTCCGTAGTGGCCTCGACCTGCGCCATTGCGTTCCTCCACGACCTGGTTCCTCGGGGTTGGGGCAAGCCAACCACCCCGGTGCCCGGCCGCCCAAATCGGGGGGCGCTCGCACGGGCCGCACGATCATGGGAACAGATGTTCTATTGTGTGCGGCAGGGCTACCGAGGAGGCGTCATGCGCTGGGAGAACCTCACGGTCGGATCCGCGGCGTCCGGGGAATCCGGGCAGCCCGCCGAGCACGGCAGGGCCGCCGAGGCGGCGCTGTTCGGCGCGGACGCCGTGGTCAGCCGTACCTTCGACACGCCCGAGTTCCGCGGGATCACCTTCCACGAGGTCCGGGCGCGCTCGGTGCTGAACCGGGTGCCGGGCGCCTCGCGCATGCCGTTCGAGTGGACCGTCAACCCCTACCGGGGCTGCACGCACGCGTGCGTGTACTGCTTCGCCCGCAAGACGCACAGCTATCTGGACCTCGACACGGGCATCGGCTTCGACACCCAGATCGTGGTCAAGGTGAACGCGCCCGAGGTGCTGCGCCGCCAGCTCGCCTCCCGCCGCTGGCAGGGCGACCACGTGGCGATGGGCACGAACGTCGACTGCTACCAGCGCGCGGAGGGCCGCTACCAGCTGATGCCGGGCATCATCGCCGCCCTCACCGAGCACGCCAACCCGTTCTCGATCCTCACCAAGGGCACCCTGATCCTGCGCGACCTGGAGCTGCTGGTCCGGGCGGCCGAGGTGACCGACGTGGGCATCTCGGTCTCCGTGGGCTTTCTCGACACCGAGCTGTGGCGCACGGTGGAGCCGGGCACGCCGGCGCCGGAGCGCCGCCTGGACGTCGTACGCGCCCTCGGCGAGCACGGCATCGGATGCGGGGTGCTGATGGCTCCGGTCATCCCGTTCCTGAGCGACCATCCGGACCGGCTGCGGGCCACGGTGCGGGCGATCGCGGCGGCGGGCGCCACCTCCGTCACACCCCTGGTCCTGCATCTGCGGCCCGGCGCGCGGGAGTGGTTCATGGCCTGGCTCGCGCAGCACCATCCGCATCTGGTACGGCGCTACGAGCGGCTGTACGCCGAGGGCGCCTACGCGCCCAAGTGGTATCAGCGCCGGATCACCCGTCAGGTGCACGAGCTGGCACAGGAGTTCGGCATCGGGCCCACTCGCGCGGGCCTGGCCCGCCGGATCCGCCCGGCGGAGCCCTCCCCGGCGACCGAACCCACCCAGCTCACCCTGTTGTGAGGGCGACGCCCGCCTCGGGTGGGGACGTTCGAGGGCTTCGGGCGACCCAATCGGGTCAACTCTGCCTATAACGCGTTCTTCAGGGCTTCGGCTCCGGGACGATGCGGCGAGAGAGGCGTGCCTCTCGGTCCGCCGACACCTCTGTCCCGGGAGAACGCATGAGAACACGCGCAGCCGTGCTGTGCGCAGCCGCAGTCGTCCTGGCGGGCCCGCTTGCGGCCCTGCCCGCGCAGGGGGCACAGGCCGCGCCCGCCGCCGCGCGGCTCGCCTGGAAGAAGTGCGGCACCGGTGACTATCCGGCGCTCCAGTGCGCGTCCCTGAAGGTGCCGCTGGACCAGGCGAAGCCCTCGGGCCGGCAGATCACGCTCGCCCTCTCCCGGGTCCCGCACACCGCGAAGACCTCCCAGGGGCCCCTGCTGGTCAATCCCGGCGGGCCCGGTGGCAGCGGCCTGACCCTGGCCGGGGTCGTCGCCTCGGCACTGCCGAAGGCCCTCGCCGCGCAGTACGACGTCGTCGGCTTCGACCCGCGCGGGGTCGGCAGAAGCGGCCCGGCCCTGGACTGCGCGCCCCGCCACTTCAAGCCCGTGCGCCCGGACACCGTGCCCGCCACGGCCGTGCTGGAGCTGACGAACCTCACGCGGGCGAAGTCCTTCGCCGCCGCCTGCGGACGCAAGTACGCCGACGTGCTGCCGTACATGGACACGGTCAGCGCGGCACGCGACATGGACGCCGTGCGGCGGGCACTCGGCGCGCCGAGGATCAGCTACTTCGGCTACTCGTACGGCACCTACCTCGGCGCGGTCTACGCGAAGCTGTACCCCCAGCGGGTCCGCCGTCTGGTACTGGACTCCGTCGTCGACGCGACCGGCGTCTGGTACGAGGACAACCTCGGCCAGGACTACGCCTTCAACGACCGCCACCGCGCGCTGATGGCGTGGATCGCGCGGAACGACTCGGCGTACCACCTCGGCAGGGACCCGGAGAGGATCGAGGCCGAGTGGTACGCGATGCGGGCGGCCCTGGCGAAGCGGCCCGCCGGCGGCATGGTGGGCGCCTCCGAACTGGAGGACACCTTCATCCCCGGTGGCTACTACGACGGCTACTGGCCCTATCTCGCCGAGGCGTTCGCGGCGTACGTGCGGCAGAAGAACACCGGGCCGTTGGTGAAGGCGTACGAGAAGTACGGTGCCGTGGACGGCTCGGGGGACAACGGCTACAGCGTCTACTCCGCTGTGCAGTGCCACGACACCTCCTGGCCCGGCAACTGGAACCGGTGGCGCGCGGACACCTGGGAGGTGTACCGCAAGGCTCCCTTCATGGCCTGGAACAACGCCTGGTACAACGCGCCGTGCGCGTTCTGGCCGACCGCGAGGCGGAAGCCGGTGAACATCGTCAACGCCGGACTGCCGCCGGCCCTGCTGTTCCAGGCGACGGACGACGCGGCGACCCCGTACCGCGGCGGTGTGACGGTGCACCGCCTGCTGGCCCGCTCCAGCCTGGTGGTCGAGGAGGGCGGCGGCAACCACGGCATCACGCTGAGCGGAAACGCCTGCCTGGACAAGTACCTGACGGCGTATCTGGCCGACGGCAGGGTCCCGCGCGGCGCCGGTACCGGTGTCGCGGACGCGGTCTGCCAGAAGTCGCCCGAGCCGAAGCCGCTGTCGGTGAAGGCGGCGCCGGTGTCCTCGCGCGGCTCGGCCCTGCACGGCCTGCTGCGCTTCCGCCGGTAGGACGGCCGTCCGCCGGCCCGGCAACCCGGCGACGTCTCGGGGGCGTTGTCGGTGGGCTGGTCCACCATGGAGCCATGAGTGATCACCACGGAGTCACGACCGAACCGGCCCGCATCCCCGCCCCCGCCGGTGTCGCACCAGCGACCCAGTACAGCCATGTCGTCTCGGCGACCGGCCGTCTCGTCGCCGTCTCCGGCCAACTGGCCCTGGACGAGCACGGCAAGCTGGTCGGCGAGGGCGATCCCGCGGCCCAGGCCCGCCAGGTGTTCGACAACCTCGGGCGCTGCCTGGCCGCGGCAGGCGCCGGCTTCGCCCACGTGGTCAAACTGACCTACTTCGTCACGGACATGGCCCACATGCCGGCCGTACGCGCGGCCCGCGCCGCCCACATACCCGACGACCGCCTTCCGGCGTCCTCCGCCGTGCAGGTCGCCGGGCTGGTGGCGCCCGAGTTCCTGCTGGAGGTGGAGGCACTGGCGGTCGTGCCCGAGTAGCTCCGGGCGAAGGACGCCCGGCTGACCACCGGCCTCCCTCACCGGGCCTGCTGTTCCTCCGGCATCCGCGTCAGGGCGTGCGCGGCCGCCCTCGCCAGGGCCGGATGGGCCAGGGCCTCCTTCAGAACGCGCCGGGCCCGGGGGTCGCCCAGGGTGCCGAGACCCTCCACGCAGGCGAGGGCGACCCTGCGGTGGGGGTCGTGCGGGTGCAGGCGGCGCTCCAGGGTGGTGATCAGCGCGGGCACGGCCTCCGGGGCGCGCAGTTCGACCAGCAGCCGTACCGGATGCAGGGCGTAGGCCACGCGGAGTTCGTTCGTGGCGAGGGCCGCCGCCGCGCGGGCCGTGCGCGGGTCGGCCAGGCGGGCGAGGGCGTGTGCGGCGGAGGCGCAGCGCGGGGGGTCGCGGTGGTTGAGCAGGAGCACCAGGGCCTCGAAGGCGCGCCGGTCACCCGCGAGGCCGAGGCGGAAGGCGGCCAGTTCCCTGGCCCACAGCGGCTGCCCGGGCGCGGTCAGCACCTCCGCGAGTTCGTCGTGGTCCTCGGTCGCGCGCAGCCGGTCGAACGCCGCCGAGCCGCGCGACTCCTGCCGTAAGCGCTCCGTGAGCGATCGCAACTCTTCGTCCACGAAGTCCAGCGTATGCGGGTGCGCGGCCCGAGGGAGCCACATCACAAAGTCGGGTGGAGCCCAGGTCTGGCGCGCTCGTTACTCACGGGTTAAGCTCAGACGAGCGAGTTACCCACTCGCGCTTCCGCTGACGACGGTTTGGTGACGCGGCCGCCGTCAGGGGCACTCCCCGCCTTCGAGGCAGGGGGAGTTGTCGGTTCGGTACCCGTGTACCGCAGTACGACCCGGCTCCGGGACAGGGCCGGTCGGTTTCTCAGCCGTTCGCGGGCGTGTGCGCGCCCGTGGCACCGGCAGCACCGGGCGTGTGCGCTCGCAGCCCGGCAACACCCGCATCCTTCCTCGCTCCGCGGTGCGCCCTCGGCGCACCCGGCGCGCTCCTTGTCGTCACCCTCATTCCTGGAGTCCCGCGATGGCCACTCCCCTCTCCGACTCATCCCTGTCCCCGCTCAAGACGGTCGCCGTCGTCGGCCTCGGCACCATGGGCACCGGCATCACCGAGGTTCTCGCCAAGGCGGGCCGCGAGGTGATCGGCATCGACATCAGCGAGGCCCAGGCAGCGAAGTCGCTCGCCGCCCTGGAGGCCTCCACCGCCCGCAGCGTCGAGCGGGGCCGGCTCACCGACCAGGAGCGCGCCGCCGCCCTGGCCCGGGTGCGCACCGGCACCGACCTCACGGCGGCGGCCGACGCCGACCTCGTGATCGAGGTGACCCCGGAGTCGTACGACATCAAGCATCAGATCTTCCGCGAGCTGGACGGCATCGTCCGCCCCGAGGCGATCCTCGCGACCGGTACCAACGCCCTGTCCGTGACCCGCCTCGCCGCCGACTCGGCGCACCCCGAGCGCGTGCTCGGCCTGCACTTCTTCAACCCGGCGCCGGCGATGAAGCTGGTCGAGGTGGTCTCCTCGGTGCTGACCGCGCCGCAGGCCGTCGCCGCCGTCACCGACCTCGCGATCGAGCTGGGCAAGGAGCCGGTCGCGGTCGGCGACCGCCCCGGCTTCGTCGCGGACGGCCTGCTCTTCGGCTACCTGAACCAGGCCGCCGCGATGTACGAGGCACGGTACGCCTCCCGGGAGGACATCGACGCGGCGATGCGGCTCGGCTGCGGCCTGCCGATGGGTCCGCTCGCGCTGCTGGACCTGATCGGCGTCGACACCGCGCGTACGGTCCTTGAGGCCATGTACGCCGAGTCCGGCGACCGGCTGCACGCCCCGGCCCCCATCCTGAAGCAGCTCAGCGAGGCGGGCCTGACCGGCCGCAAGTCCGGGCGCGGCTTCTACACCTACGAGGCGCCGGGCAGCGCCACGGTCGTGGCGGACGTGCTGACCCCGGCGGCGGACGGCGCGACGGTCCAGGGGCGCGAAGTCCGTTCGGTGGGCGTGGCCGGCTCCGGCACGATGGCCTCCGGTATCGCCGAGGTGTTCGCCAAGGCGGGCTACGACGTCGTGCTGGCGGCCCGCAGCGAGGAGAAGGCCCAGGCGGCCAAGGCGCGGATCGGCAAGTCGCTCGCGCGTTCCGTCGACAAGGGCCGGCTGACCGCCGAGTCCGCCGCGCAGATCCTGGACCGGATCGCGCCGGCCGGGTCCTACGACGCATTCGCCGAGGTCGACCTGGCCGTCGAGGCGATCGCCGAGGACCTGGAGATCAAGCGGCAGCTGTTCGCCTCGCTGGACAAGGTCTGCAAGCCCGGGGCGATCCTCGCCACCACCACCTCCTCACTGCCCGTCGTCGCCTGCGCCCGCGCCACCTCGCGCCCGCAGGACGTGATCGGCATGCACTTCTTCAACCCGGCGCCCGCCATGAAGCTGGTCGAGGTCGTGCGGACCGTGCTGACGGCCGACGACGTCCACGCGACCGTCCGCGAGGTCTGCACCAGGATCAAGAAGCACGCGGTGGACTGCGGCGACCGGGCCGGCTTCATCGTGAACGCGCTGCTGTTCCCGTACCTCAACAACGCGATCAAGATGGTCGAGGAGCACTACGCGTCCCTGGACGACATCGACGCCGCGATGAAGCTGGGGGGCGGCTACCCGATGGGTCCCTTCGAGCTGCTGGACGTGGTCGGCCTGGACGTCTCACTGGCCATCGAGAAGGTCCTGCACCGCGAGTTCCGCGACCCGGGCCTGGCCCCGGCCCCGCTGCTGGAGCACCTGGTGGCCGCGGGCTGCCTCGGCCGCAAGACGGGCCGCGGCTTCCGCGAGTATGCCCGCCGCTGACGGCGCCGGCGACTGGCTGCACGCGGAGCCGGACTGGGGCGGACTGCTCGACCCCGCGGACGCGCCCCCGCCCCTGTGGGGCGGGGGCGGGAACCCCTCACCCGCGCACCGAACTGCACACATGCAGTACGTTCGGGTCATGTCCCAGCCCGCCAAGTCCTCACGTACACCAGCTACGCCCGACGCGCCGGAAAGTGCCGCAGGCAGTCGCGCCGCCGCCCAGCGGCTCAAGATGCGCCGGGAACTGGCGGCCGCAGCCATGGAGCTGTTCGCGACCAAGGGGTACGAGGCGACCACCGTCGACGAGATCGCGGCCGCCGCCGGCGTCGCCCGCCGCACCTTCTTCCGCCACTTCCGCTCCAAGGAAGAGGCGATCTTCCCGGACCACGACGACACGCTGATCCGCGCCGAGGCGGTCCTCAACGCCGCGCCCGCCCACGAGCACCCGCTCGACACCGTGTGCCGCGGCATCAAGGAAGTCATGAAGATGTACGCGGCCGCGCCGGAGATCTCGGTGGCCCGCTACAAGCTCACGCGCGAGGTGCCCACCCTGCGCGAGGCCGAGATCGCCTCGGTGGCCCGCTACGAACGCCTGTTCACCCGTTACCTGCTGGGCCACTTCGACGAGCACGCGCACGCCGACGACGCCAACGACGACCCGCTGCTGGCCGAGGTCGCCGCCTCCGCCGTCGTCACCGCCCACAACCACGTCCTCAGGCGCTGGCTGCGGGCGGGCGGCCAGGGCGACGTGGAGACCCAGCTGGACCACGCCTTCGCGATCGTGCGGAAGACGTTCGGCACCGGGATCGGAGCGGGGCGCGGCGCCGGGACCGCCGCGAAGCCCGCGGCAACCTCGGCGCCGGCGAGGGTCTCGGGCCACGGCGAGGTGCTCGTCACGGTCGCCCGCACCGACGCGCCGCTGGACGAGGTCATGCGGACCATCGAGCAGGCACTGAAGGAGCGCTGACCCCGCTCCACCGCTGTGATGACGGCCACCCGACCGGGTGGCCGTTTTGCCATGTCAGGCCCCGTTTTTTTAGCAGATTTCAGAGCCCGTTCGATCGATCATCGCTCATTTGTTACGTAAAGATTTCATCTGAGGCCAAGTTCTGGCACTCAGTGCCTTGTCACCTGACACGCGGTGTCATACGTTGAAGATGTCCGGGCGGCCGGCGAGCAGAGACCGTTCGCTCGCCGGCTGTCCCAGCAAGCCACGGCTTGCGCGCCCGGACGCCTGCGTCACAGGCAACCTCCCGCGCCACAAAGCGCTGCCGAAGCACCACCGAGCCGAACCGACGGCACCTTCAGAAAAACCCTCAGCAGCACTCATCGCAGCACCGACGAACCCCCAGCACCCCTCCCTCAGGGTGCTTACCGCCGGAGGCAACACCGTGACCGTGAAGGACATCCTGGACGCGATCCAGTCGAAGGACGCCACGTCCGCCGACTTCGCCGCCCTGCCGCTCCCCGACTCGTACCGCGCGATCACCGTGCACAAGGACGAGACGGAGATGTTCGCGGGCCTGCAGACCCGTGACAAGGACCCGCGCAAGTCGATCCACCTGGACGAGGTCCCGGTGCCCGAGCTGGGCCCGGGCGAGGCCCTGGTGGCCGTCATGGCCTCCTCGGTCAACTACAACTCGGTGTGGACCTCGATCTTCGAGCCGCTGTCCACGTTCGGGTTCCTGGAGCGCTACGGCCGCACCAACGAGCTTGCCAAGCGCCACGACCTGCCGTACCACATCATCGGCTCCGACCTCGCGGGCGTGGTCCTGCGCACCGGCCCCGGGGTCAACGCCTGGAAGCCCGGTGACGAGGTCGTCGCGCACTGCCTGTCCGTCGAGCTGGAGTCCTCCGACGGGCACAACGACACGATGCTCGACCCCGAGCAGCGCATCTGGGGCTTCGAGACCAACTTCGGCGGCCTCGCCGAGATCGCGCTGGTCAAGTCCAACCAGCTGATGCCGAAGCCGGACCACCTCAGCTGGGAGGAGGCCGCCGCCCCCGGCCTGGTGAACTCCACCGCCTACCGCCAGCTGGTCTCCCGCAACGGCGCCGGCATGAAGCAGGGCGACAACGTCCTCATCTGGGGCGCGAGTGGCGGCCTCGGCTCCTACGCCACGCAGTTCGCGCTGGCGGGCGGCGCCCACCCGATCTGCGTCGTCTCCAGCGAGCAGAAGGCGGACATCTGCCGCTCGATGGGCGCCGAGTCGATCATCGACCGCAACGCCGAGGGCTACAGGTTCTGGAAGGACGAGAACACCCAGGACCCGAAGGAGTGGAAGCGCTTCGGCAAGCGCATCCGCGAGCTCACCGGCGGCGAGGACATCGACATCGTCTTCGAGCACCCCGGCCGCGAGACCTTCGGCGCGAGCGTCTTCGTCACCCGCAAGGGCGGCACCATCACCACCTGCGCCTCGACCTCGGGCTACATGCACGAGTACGACAACCGCTACCTGTGGATGTCCCTGAAGCGGATCATCGGCTCCCACTTCGCGAACTACCGCGAGGCCTGGGAGGCCAACCGCCTCATCGCCAAGGGCAAGATCCACCCGACCCTCTCGAAGGTGTACTCGCTGGAGGACACCGGCCAGGCGGCCTACGACGTCCACCGCAACCTGCACCAGGGCAAGGTCGGCGTCCTGTGCCTCGCCCCCGAGGAAGGCCTCGGCGTGCGTGACGAGGAGATGCGGGCCAAGCACATCGACGCCATCAACCGCTTCCGGAACGTCTGAGAGCCATAGATGACAGAGCGTCAGAAGGACCGTCCGTGGCTCATGCGGACGTACGCCGGCCACTCCACGGCCGAGGCGTCCAACGAGCTGTACCGGCGCAACCTCGCCAAGGGGCAGACCGGTCTGTCGGTGGCGTTCGACCTGCCGACGCAGACCGGTTACGACTCCGACCACATCCTCGCCCGCGGCGAGGTCGGCCGGGTGGGCGTGCCCGTGGCCCATCTCGGCGACATGCGCAGGCTGTTCCAGGACATCCCCCTGGAGCAGATGAACACCTCGATGACGATCAACGCCACGGCGATGTGGCTGCTGGCGCTCTACCAGGTCGTCGCCGAGGAGCAGGGCGCGGACATCACCAAGCTCCAGGGCACGACCCAGAACGACATCGTCAAGGAGTACCTGTCCCGCGGGACGCACGTCTTCCCGCCGGGGCCCTCGCTCCGCCTGACGACGGACATGATCGCGTACACGGTCTCCCACATCCCGAAGTGGAACCCGATCAACATCTGCAGCTACCACCTGCAGGAGGCCGGGGCCACGCCGGTGCAGGAGATCGCGTACGCGATGTCCACCGCGATCGCCGTCCTGGACGCCGTGCGCGACAGCGGCCAGGTGCCGCAGGAGCGCATGGGTGACGTGGTCGCCCGCATCTCCTTCTTCGTGAACGCGGGCGTCCGCTTCATCGAGGAGATGTGCAAGATGCGGGCGTTCGGCCGCATCTGGGACAAGATCACCCGTGAGCGGTACGGCATCGAGGACCCCAAGCAGCGCCGCTTCCGCTACGGCGTCCAGGTCAACTCCCTCGGGCTGACCGAGGCGCAGCCGGAGAACAACGTCCAGCGGATCGTGCTGGAGATGCTGGCGGTCACCCTCTCCAAGGACGCACGCGCGCGTGCCGTGCAGCTGCCCGCCTGGAACGAGGCCCTGGGCCTGCCCCGGCCCTGGGACCAGCAGTGGTCGCTGCGCATCCAGCAGGTGCTCGCCTATGAGAGCGACCTGCTGGAGTACGAGGACATCTTCGAGGGCTCGAAGGTGATCGAGGCGAAGGTCGAGCAGCTGGTCGAGGACGTCCTAGCGGAGATCGACCGCATCCAGGAGATGGGCGGCGCGATGGCCGCCGTGGAGTCCGGCTACCTGAAGTCGCAGCTGGTCGCCTCGCACGCCGAGCGCCGGGCCCGGATCGAGTCCGGCCAGGAGAAGATCGTCGGTGTCAACATCTTCGAGGGCACCGAGCCGAACCCGCTCACGGCGGACCTGGACACCGCGATCCAGACGGTCGACCCGGCGGTCGAGGCCCGGGTCGTTGAGTCCCTGCGGCGCTGGCGGGACACCCGCTACCAGCCGCCCTTCAACCACCCGCGCCCCTGCAAGGCGCTGGAGCGACTGAAGGAGGCCGCCAAGGGCACCGACAACCTGATGGAGGCCACGCTGGAGTGCGCCCGCGCCGGGGTCACCACCGGCGAGTGGGCCGGCGCCCTGCGCGAGGTGTTCGGCGAGTACCGGGCGCCCACCGGGGTCTCCTCCGCCCCGGTGGCGGTCGCCGCCGAGGCCGGCTCGGCCCTGGGCGAGGTCCGCGCCAAGGTGGACGCCACCGCCCGCGACCTGGGCGTCGGCAAGCTGCGCTTCCTGGTCGGCAAGCCGGGCCTGGACGGTCACTCCAACGGCGCCGAGCAGATCGCCGTCCGGGCCCGCGACGCCGGCTTCGAGGTGGTCTACCAGGGCATCCGGCTCACCCCCGAGCAGATCGTGGACGCGGCGCTCGCCGAGGACGTCCACGCGGTGGGCCTGTCCATCCTGTCCGGCTCGCACGCCCAGCTGGTGCCGGACGTGCTCCAGCGCCTCCGTGTGGCCGGTGCCACAGATATACCCGTGATCGCTGGTGGCATCATCCCCAACGGGGACGCCGAGCAGCTCAGGGCCGCCGGAGTGGCCGCCGTCTTCACCCCGAAGGACTTCGACATCACCGGCATCATCGGCCGCATCGTCGACGAGATCCGGACAGCGAACAAGCTCGACCCCCTGGAGGTCCCCGCATGACGACCGTCAACCGCCTTCGCCCGCGGCGCTCCTGCCTGGCCGTACCGGGCAGCAACCCGCGCTTCCTGGAGAAGGCGCAGGGCCTGCCGGCGGACCAGGTCTTCCTGGACCTGGAGGACGCGTGCGCGCCGCTCGCCAAGCCCGAGGCGCGGCACACCATCGTCAAGTTCCTCAACGAGGGCGACTGGACGGGCAAGACGCGGGTCGTGCGCGTCAACGACTGGACGACCGAATGGACGTACCGGGACGTCGTCACGGTCGTCGAGGGCGCCGGCCAGAACCTCGACTGCATCATGCTGCCGAAGGTGCAGACGGCCCAGCAGGTGGTCGCCCTGGACCTGCTGCTGACCCAGATCGAGAAGACCATGGGCTTCGAGGTCGGCAAGATCGGCATCGAGGCGCAGATCGAGAACGCTCAGGGCCTCAACAACGTCAACGAGATCGCGCAGGCCTCCCCGCGCATCGAGACGATCATCTTCGGCCCGGCCGACTTCATGGCCTCCATCAACATGAAGTCGCTGGTCGTGGGCGAGCAGCCGCCCGGCTACCCGGCGGACGCCTACCACTACATCCTGATGAAGATCCTGATGGCCGCCCGCGCCAACAACCTCCAGGCGATCGACGGCCCCTACCTGCAGATCCGCAACGTCGAGGGCTACCGCGAGGTCGCGCAGCGCGCCGCCGCGCTCGGCTTCGACGGCAAGTGGGTGCTGCACCCGGGCCAGGTCGAGGCGTCCAACGAGATCTTCTCGCCCTCCCAGGAGGACTACGACCACGCCGAGCTGATCCTGGACGCGTACGACTACTACACGTCCGAGGCGGGCGGCAAGAAGGGCTCCGCGATGCTCGGCGACGAGATGATCGACGAGGCCAGCCGCAAGATGGCCCTCGTCATCTCGGGCAAGGGCCGGGCCGCCGGCATGCAGCGCACCAGCAAGTTCGAGATCCCGGAGGCCTGAGCGCGATGCAGTTCGGACGCACCTACGAGGAGTTCGAGGTCGGGGCGACGTACAAGCACTGGCCGGGCAAGACGGTCACGGAGTACGACGACCACCTGTTCTGTCTCCTCACCATGAACCACCACCCGCTCCACATGGACACGAACTACGCGGAGAAGACGACGGACTTCGGCAAGAACGTCGTCGTCGGGAACTACATCTACTCCCTCCTGCTCGGCATGTCCGTCCCGGACATCTCCGGCAAGGCGATCGCCAACCTGGAGATCGAGTCGCTCAAGCACGTGGCGCCGACCTTCCACGGCGACACGATCTACGGCGAGACGACCGTGCTCGACAAGTGGCCGTCGAAGTCGAAGAACGACCGCGGGATCGTCTACGTCGAGACCAAGGGCTACAAGCAGGACGGCACCCTGGTGTGCGTCTTCCGCCGCAAGGTCATGGTGCCCACCGAGACGTACATCAAGGAGCGCGGCGGCGAGCAGCCGGGCCGCCCGGAGCTGAAGCAGCAGGAGAAGTAATGGCACGCCTCGCCCAGACCGCCGGTCTGACCGACGTCCAGCAGGAGATCCTCTCCACCGTCCGGGACTTTGTCGACAAGGAGATCATTCCTGTCGCGACCGAGCTGGAGCACCGCGACGAGTACCCGCAGCAGATCGTGGACGGGCTCAAGGAGCTCGGCCTGTTCGGTCTGATGATCCCCGAGGAGTACGGCGGCCTGGGCGAGTCGCTGCTCACCTACGCGCTGTGCGTGGAGGAGATCGCCCGCGGCTGGATGTCAGTGTCCGGCATCATCAACACCCACTTCATCGTCGCGTACATGCTCAAGCAGCACGGCACGCAGGAGCAGAAGGACCACTTCCTGCCGAGGATGGCGGCCGGCGACATCCGGGGCGCCTTCTCGATGTCGGAGCCGGCCCTGGGCTCCGATGTCTCGGCGATCACGTCGAAAGCGGTCAAGGACGGCGACGAGTACGTCCTGAACGGCCAGAAGATGTGGCTGACGAACGGCGGCACGTCGTCCCTGGTGGCCGTCCTCGTCCGGAGTGACGAAGGCCACCCCGAGGGCACGGCCCCGCACAAGTCCATGACCACCTTCCTGATCGAGAAGGAGCCGGGCTTCGGTGAGGTCCGCCCGGGCCTGACCATTCCCGGCAAGATCGAGAAGATGGGCTACAAGGGCGTCGACACCACCGAGCTGATCATGGACGGCCTGCGCCTTCCGGCCGATCGGGTGCTCGGCGGCGTCACCGGCCGAGGTTTTTACCAAATGATGGACGGCGTCGAGGTCGGCCGGGTCAACGTGGCGGCGCGCGGCTGTGGCGTCGCCCAGCGCGCCTTCGAGCTCGGTGTCCAGTACGCCCAGCAGCGGCACACCTTCGGCAAGCCGATCGCCCAGCACCAGGCCATCCAGTTCAAGCTGGCGGAGATGGCCACCAAGGTCGAGGCCGCCCATGCGATGATGGTCAACGCCGCGCGCAAAAAGGACTCCGGAGAGCGAAACGACCTGGAGGCCGGGATGGCGAAGTACCTCGCCTCCGAGTACTGCAAGGAGGTCGTGGAGGACGCCTTCCGGATCCACGGCGGCTACGGCTTCTCCAAGGAGTACGAGATCGAGCGCCTGTACCGCGAGGCCCCGATGCTGCTCATCGGTGAAGGCACCGCCGAGATCCAGAAAATGATCATCGGGCGCAGGTTGCTCGAAGAGTATCGATTCCAGGGCTGATTGTCCGTATACGGGGTGTTTTCTTCGAGAAGAAGATCACACCCCGTAGACGGTCTTCGGTCGCCGACTCGTCTGGCTGGCTTGCCCAGTTGCAGCCCGCGACCGGTACGATCCCCGGAAAGCCGCCGTCCCCCGTCTTGCGCGGCATCATCCGCTACGAAGGTCATCCATGCCCCACAGCCAAACCTCTGCACCTCGCGACAGCCGAGCCGGCGTACGCCTCGCGCGCGGAGCATCGCCGTGGCTTCTCCCGACCGTCGCCACCGCAGCCCTCAGCCTGGCCCGCGCCCGCCGCTCCGGTGCGGCCCGGGCCGTGGCCGTGCCCGCCACCGCGCTCGCCGCGGGCATGCTGTGGTTCTTCCGCGACCCCGAGCGCGAGATCGGCTCCGGCCGGGTGATCTCGCCGGCCGACGGCGTGGTGCAGAGCATCATGCCGTGGAAGGACGGGCGCACCCGCGTCGCGATCTTCATGAGCCCGCTGAACGTCCACGTCAACCGCGCTCCCCTCGCGGGCACGGTGACGTCCGTCGAGCACATCCCCGGCGGCTTTGTTCCTGCTTTCAATAAGGAGAGCGAGAACAACGAGCGCGTAGTCTGGCATTTCGACACCGAACTCGGCGACATCGAGATGATCCAGATCGCCGGCGCGGTGGCCCGCCGCATCGTGCCCTACCTCCCTGAGGGCACGAAGGTCGAGCAGGGCGACCGGATCGGTCTGATCCGCTTCGGCTCGCGTGTCGACCTCTACCTGCCCGAGGGCGTGGAGGTCGCGGTCGAGGTCGGACAGAAGACCGTGGCTGGGGTGACTCGCATTGACCGTGATTGATCCGGAGACCCAGGCGGGCTGGGTGCCCGAGGCCGACGAGGTGGACGAAGAGGAGGAGATGCCCCTCTCGCTCCGCCTGTCGATAGCGGACACCCTCACCCTGGGCAACGCCACGTGCGGCTTCATGGCGGTGTACTTCACCACCACGGGCATCCTGATCCCCCACCTGACCGGGAACGACGAGTCCGCGGGCATGGCCCGGCACAGCGCCGCCACGGCCGTCATCCTGATGCTCTGCGCGGCCGTCTTCGACCTGTTCGACGGGCTGGTCGCACGGAAGCTGCGCTCCTCGCCGATGGGCGCGGAGCTGGACAACCTGTCCGACCTGATCAGCTTCGGGCTCGCGCCCGCGTACTTCGTCCTCGTCTACGGCATGGTCGCGGACGACGCGCACCAGAGAGTGGCGGCGCTCGGGGCAATCGTGGTGCTCCTGGCCGTCGTCCTGCGGCTGGCGCGCTTCTCGTGCGTGACGATGAAGGACGGCATGTTCCAGGGCATGCCGAGCCCGTTCGGCGCGCTGACGGTGGTCTCCATCGTGCTGCTGGAGCTGCCCTTCGTGGCGACGCTGCTGGCCATCCTGGGTACGGCGTGGCTGATGGTGAGCCGGGTCGAGTACCCGAAGCCGAGGGGACGCCTCGCCGGGGCCATGCTGTCCTGGATCGTCCTGTCGATGGGCCTCCTGGCGGCCTGGGCCTTCGACGCGCCCAGCGGTCAGCTGCTGCTGCAGACGGGCTGTGCGCTGCAGCTGGTCATGGGCGCGGTGATTCCGCTGTTCGCCACGGCCCGGCGCGTGAACAACTTCCGCGACAACCGGCGCGAGGCGCGGGCGGCGCAGCTGCCGTAGCCCGGCGCTTCGCCCGAGGGCCCCGGATCCGTGTCGGATCCGGGGCCCTGCGCTTGTGCGGCCGACCCGGGGCGGCACCCCAGGGACCTCAGCCCCAGTGGTCCTCAGCAATGCGCACGGCGACCCGCTCCAGGATCGGCCCCGCATCCGCGATGCACGTGGCGACATCCGGCTCGACGGAGGTCAGCGGGTACGCCCGCTCGATCCCGGCCGCCAGCAGCGCCTCCTGTGACAGGGCCAGCCTCCCGCACACCGCCACGACCGGCTTGCCCGCCGCCCGGGCCGCGGCGGCCACCCCCGCCGGCGCCTTCCCGTGCAGCGTCTGCTCGTCCAGGGAGCCCTCACCGGTGATCACGAGCCAGGCCCGCTGCAGCGCGGGCGCGAAGCCCAGGACGTCCAGCATGACCTCGATGCCGGGGCGGAAACGCGCGCCCAGCAGCAGGGCGCCGTACCCGATACCGCCCGCCGCGCCCGCGCCCGGCGCCGCCGCGTACTCGGCCGCCCGCGGCCCGGCCTCGGCCTCCAGCACCTTGGCGAAGCGGGCGAGAGCCGCGTCCAGGGTGTCGACGTCGTCCGGCGAAGCCCCCTTCTGCGGGCCGTACACCGCGGACGCGCCCTTCGGCCCGGTCAGCGGATTGTCGACGTCGCTGGCCAGCACCAGCTCCACCGAGGACAGGCGGGGGTCCAGGCCGGAGAGGTCGGCCCGGGCCAGATCGGCGAGTCCGCCGCCGCCCGGCGGCACCGGCTCACCGTCCTCGTCCAGGAACCGGGCGCCCAGCGCCGACAGCATGCCCGCGCCGCCGTCCGTCGTGGCGCTGCCGCCGACGCCGAACACGATCGTCCGCGCGCCCGCGTCGAGCGCGGCCCGCAGCAGCTCGCCGGAGCCGTACGTCGAAGCCGTCAGAGGGGCGAAGACACCGGCCGGGAGCCGCTGGAGCCCGCTCGCCTCGGCCATCTCCACGACCGCGGTGCCGCCGCGCAGCGCGAACGCGGCGGTCACCTCCCGGCCCAGTGGTCCGGCGACCCGTACCTCGCGCCGCTCGAAACCGGCCGCGACCGCGGCGTCGACGGTTCCGTCGCCGCCGTCGGCCACGGGCAGCGCCTCGATGCGAAGATCCGGCACGACCCGGCGCAGGCCGGCCGACACCCGCTCGGCGACCTGCACGGCCGTCAGCGAGCCCTTGAACTTGTCCGCGGCGATGAGCACCCGACGGGTCTCGTTCACTGCAGCGTCCGCCACCTTGCTTTCCCCTTGCTCTCCGGGCCCCGCGCACGTCGGGGCCAGTCGCGCCGCTGCGACCTTAACCGCAGGACACCCCCGTCGTCATGCCCCGACCGAAGGCTGGGAAGCTGCTGGGAACGCCCCGGGGAAAACGGGTAGACCCCAGCCATGACCAGCCAGCGCCCGCAGCCCGCTGACCGCACCGCCCTCGCCGACCGCATCCACGGCGGCTGGCTCGGCCGGATCGCGGGCAACATGCTCGGCAAGCCGGTGGAGCAGGGCGAGGTGTGGACCCGCGAGCGCATCGACCGCTATCTGCGGCGGGCCGAGGCGCTGCCGCTCACCGACTACCTGCCCGAGCCCGCCGACCCGGCCGAGACGGCCGTACTGCGCCCGGAGTGGCGCCAGTGCGTGCGCGGCCGGATCCACGGCAGCGTGCGCGACGACGACGTCGACTACGCGATCCTCGGCCTGCACCTGCTGGAGACGCACGGCTTCGGGTTCAGCACCGAGCAGGTCGGCGACCTGTGGCTGCTCCGGCTGCCGTACCTGCAGACGTTCACCGCGGAACGGGCGGCGTACCGCAACCTCGCGAACGGTATGAAGCCGCCGCTGACGGCGACGTACGACAACCCGTACCAGGAGTGGATCGGCGCGCTGATCCGCGCCGACGTCCACGGCTGGGCCCGCCCCGGCGACCCGGCCGGTGCCGCCGGTCTGGCCCGCCGGGACGCGGTGCTGTCGCACACCGGGAACGGCGTGTACGGCGCGATGTGGGCGGCGGCGCTGGTCTCGGCGGCGTTCACCGCGCGGACCGTGCAGGACGCGCTGGAGAGGGCGCTCGGCGTGATCCCGGCGAGCAGCCGGCTCGCCCGTGCCGTACGGCGGGTCATGACCCTGCACGAGACGCGGCTGCCCTGGGAGGAGACCCTGGCCACGCTGGCCGCCGAGACGTCCGGGCTCGGCTGGATCCACACCGTGCCGAACGCCGCCGTCCTGACCGCCGGGCTGCTGTACGGCGACGGCGACTTCACCCGGACCGTCGCGCTGACCGTGCGCGGCGGCCTGGACACCGACTCCAACGGGGCGACCGCCGGCTCGGTGGCCGGCGTCCTCGTCGGCGCGGACGCCATCCCCGCCCAGTGGAAGGACCCACTGGAGGACACCGTACGGAGCGCGGTGTTCGGGTTCGACGGAGTACGGATCAGTGCGCTGGCCGAACGCACCCTGCGCCTGGCGACGGCCGGCCTGTAGCCGCACCGGGCCTGGTTACCCTTCCCCAATGACCACGACTCCTGACTTCGCCACGTACATCGCGAGCCTGCCCCGCGTCCTCGCCGGTGCCGCCGCGCTCTTCCGGGACACCGAGGGACGCGTGCTGCTGGTCGAGCCGAACTACCGCGAGGGCTGGGCGCTTCCGGGCGGCACGATCGAGTCGGACGACGGGGAGACCCCGCGCCAGGGCGCCCGCCGGGAGACGCTGGAGGAGATCGGGCTCGACCGGGAGCTCGGCCGGCTGCTGGCGGTGGACTGGGTGCACGGCGCGGGCCGGCCGCCGCTGGTCGCGTACCTCTACGACGGCGGTGTCCTGACGGACGCCGACCTCAAAGCGATCCGTCTGCAGGAGGAGGAGCTGCTCTCCTGGCGCCTGGTCCCCCGCGAGGAGATCACCGACCACCTGCCCGGCGCCCTCGGCCGCCGCGTCCTGACCGCCCTGGACGTCCTCACCGACACCTCCGGCACGGCGGAACTGGAGAACGGCCACCGGGTCGCCTGACCCCGGTACGGCTTCTGCGTCGTGCCGACGGGGGCCGCGACGCTGCTGCGGCTGCGGCCTGTGATCCGGTGCGGCTGCGGCCTGGTGCGGTTGCGGCCTGCGGTCCGGCGTGTCGCGGGCGGGGACGAGTGGCACCGGCCCCGGCCGCGGGCGACATGGCCGCCGCGCGGTGGGCGTGACCGCGCCGAGCGCCGTCGTTGGCGGGCGCCGGAGGGCCTGGTCGACCCTCCGGGCGTCCCTCACGCGTTCCCGGCGCTGCCCGGAGCGGGGGACTGCAGTTCGAACCAGATGGTCTTGCCCGTGGCGGTCCGTGTGTTGCCCCAGGCGTCCGCGAGCAGGTCGAGGAGTTCCGTTCCGCGCCCGCCCTCCGCGTCGGTGTCGGCGACGCTGCGCAGGGGGCCGGCGGGCTCGGTGTCCTCGACCTCGCACGCCAGGCGGGAGTCACGCACCCGCAGGTTGAGCCTGAGCGGTCCGCGGGTGTGGCGCAGGGCGTTGGTGACCACCTCGCTGACCAGCAGCTCGGCGGTGTCGGCCAGATCGGTCAGTGCCCAGTCGCCCAGCTGCGCGGTGACCAGCCGCCGGGCTCGGCCCGCCGAGGTCAGATCCCGCTGCAGCGGCCAGGAGGCGTCCCAGGCCGTGGCGCGGCCACGGGGCGCGTCCAGCGGTCGTACGGGTGCGAGCGCACGGGACCACAGGGCCCACTGACGGGTGGCCCAGGAGAGGCCGCCTTCGCGGGAGGACCGATCTGCACCGCCCGGGGTGACGGTGCGGCCGATGGCGCGGCTGGCCATGGGAATCAGTCCTTCCTGAGCAAACCATGCATGTAGCGGTCGCTACACCTCCAATATAGACGTAGCGAGTGCTACGGTAAACACCTACCTAAAAGTTTTATATCGGACGTAAAGGACCCGCTGTCCGCCACCGCCCCCAGGAGCCCCATGCCTCGCCCGCCCGACCCGGCCAAACGACGGGACCTGCTGGACCGGGTTCGCGCCTACGTCCTGCACAACGGTCTGTCGGATCTCTCCCTGCGCCCCCTCGCCCGAGAACTGGGCACCAGCGACCGCATGCTGCTGTACTACTTCGGCTCCAAGGAACGCCTCGTCGCCGAGGCCCTCGCCGTCTACGAACGCCGGCCCCTCCGGCGCAGCCGCGAACTGCTCGAGACCCTGGGCTCACCGACGGACGCACCGGGCCTGCGCCGCTTCATGGAGGAGGTGTGGCGCCAGTTCAGCGACCCCGACGTACGCGCCTCGCTCCCCCTCTATCTCGAGATCATGAGCGTCAGCGTCCTTCATCCGGACCGCTACGGGCCCGTCGTCCACGACATCATCACGGAATGGACGGACCTGCTGACCCGGGTCTTCCGCGATCTCGGCATGACCCGGGAGCGGGCCCAGACCCAGGCCGCCCTCCTGTCCGGCGCCTCCTTCGGCCTGATGATCACCCCGCTGGCCACCGGCGACTGGGACCGGGCCGACAAGGCCTTCCACGCCCTCCTCGACGCCCTCGAACCCGGATGGCACGCCACGCCGTGAGGCACCGCGCCGACCGAGGGCGCCCCGGCCCGGGCGCACCTGATATCCGTTCGCCTCCGCTCGCGCAGGCGTCCTACTCTCGGCCCATGAACAAGCCTCTCGTCGCCGTCCTGAGTGGCGCAGGTATCTCCACCGATTCCGGGATCCCCGATTACCGCGGGCCGAACGGGCTGTGGCGGCGGGATCCCGAGGCCGAGAAACTCGTCACGTACGAGTACTACATGGCGGATCCGGAGATCCGGCGGCGGTCCTGGCAGATGCGGAGCAAGAACCGCACGCTCATGGCCGAGCCGAACGCCGCCCACCGGGCCGTGGCCGAGCTGGAGAGGTCCGGCACGCCGGTGCGGGTGATCACGCAGAACGTGGACGGGCTGCACCAGCTCGCCGGGATGCCCGACCGGAAGGTGCTCGAACTGCACGGCAGCGCCCGCAGTGTCGTGTGCACCCGGTGCCATGCGCGCGGACCGATGGAGGACGCCCTCGCCCGGGTGGACGCCGGCGAGGAGGACCCGGCCTGCCTGGCCTGCGGGGGGATCCTGAAGTCGGCGACCGTGATGTTCGGCGAACGGCTCGATCCCCTGGTCCTCGGCCAGGCCGTGGCGATCAGCAAGGCGTGCACCCTGTTCATCGCCGTCGGCAGCAGCCTGCAGGTGCAGCCCGCCGCCGGCCTGGTCGGCGTCGCCGCGGACCACGGTGCCCACCTGATCGTCGTCAACGCGGAGCCGACGCCGTACGACGAACTGGCCCACGAGGTCATCCGGGAACCGATCGGCACCGTGCTGCCCGAGCTGCTGCACACGGTGCGCGGTGCAGGCACCGACTAGAACCTGGGGCACCGAAGGAATGAGCACCGCACGGTGCTCATCGGGTGACGGTGGCGGGTGGCAGGTGGCGGGTGGCAGGTCATGACGCGAACAGCGCCGCTCCCCGTTCGAGGTCCAGCAGGCGGCGCTTGCGGTCCAGGCCGCCGCCGTAGCCGGTGAGGTCGCCGCTCGCGCCGATGACGCGGTGGCAGGGGACGACGATGCCGACGGGGTTGCGGCCGTTGGCGAGACCGACCGCGCGGGAGGCCCGGGGACTGCCGAGGGCGTCGGCGAGCTGGCCGTAGGTGCGGGTCTCGCCGTACGGGATGCGGGTGAGCTGTTCCCAGACGCTGCGCTGGAACGGCGTTCCTTTCAGGGCGAGTTGGAGGGTGAACCGCGTCAGCTCGCCCGCGAAGTACGCCGACAGTTCTTCCTCGGCGGCGGCGAAGCAGGACAGGCCGTCGTCGCGGAGGCCGAAGGTCTCCTCGGGCGGGCGGTGGCGCTGGCCGGCCATGTACAGGCCGCACAGAGCGCCGTCGGCGTCGGCGACCAGGGTGAGGGGGCCGTAGGGACTGTCGGTCACGGTGTACGTCACGGAGGGAACCTTCTCGGTCGGGCCCTACACGGGCACGAAGTTGATCGGGTGGCTGTCGGTCGCCCACAGGTACTGCACGGCGTACGCCCGCCAGGGCCGCCAGACCTCGGCGCGTGCGGTCAGCGCGGCCGGGGTGGAGGGCAGGCCCAGCTCCCCCGCCGCGCGCCGGATGCCGAGGTCGGTGGGGAGGAAGGCGTCGGGGTCGCCGAGGGCGCGCATGGCGATGACGTCGGCCGTCCAGGGCCCGAAGCCGGGCAGGGAGAGCAGACGGGCGCGGGCTTCCGCCCAGTCGGACTCGACTCCCAGGTGGAGGGTGCCGTCGGCGAGTTCGCGGACGAGGGTGGTGAAGGTGGTGCGCCGGGTGCGGGGCATCGCCAGCGTCTCGGGATCGACGGCGGCGAGCGCATCGGTGGACGGGAAGAGGTGGGTGAGACCGCCCTCGGGGTCGTCGAGGGGCTTGCCGTGCGCCGCGACCAGGCGGGCTGCGTGGGTGCGGGCGGCGACGGTGGACACCTGCTGGCCGAGTACGGCGCGGACGGCGAACTCGGCCTCGTCGACCGTGCGTGGCACCCGGCGGCCCGGGGCCCGGTCGACGAGGGGCGCGAGCAGCGGGTCGGTGCGCAACCGGTCGTCCACGGCGACGGGGTCGGCGTCCAGGTCGAGCAGGCGGCGGCAGCGGCTGATCGCCACGGGCAGGTCGCGCAGGTCGCTCAGGGTGAGGCGGCAGGCGATGTGGTCGGCACGCGGGGCGAGCGAGACGAGCCCGTGGCCGTACGGCAGCCGCAGCGTGCGCCGGTAGGCGCCGTCACGCCACTCCTCCACGCCGGGTACGGCCGTGGCGGCGAGGTGGCCGAACAGGTTGGAGGGGTTGAGCGGGGCACGGAACGGCAGCCGCAGGCTGAGCCCGCCGGGGGTACCGGCCCCGGTCTTCGGCGCGCGGGCGCGCAGCTCGCTCGGGGTGAGGGCGAAGACCTCACGGACGGTGTCGTTGAAGGTGCGGATGGAGGAGAAACCGGCCGCGAAGGCGATCTCCGCCATGGGCAGCGCGGTGGTCTCGATGAGCAGCCGCGCGGTCTGGGCGCGCTGGGCCCGGGCCAGCGCGAGGGGGCCGGCGCCCAGTTCGGCGAGCAGCTGCCGCTCGACCTGGCGGGTGCTGTAGCCGAGCCGGGCGGCGAGTCCGGGCACGCCCTCGCGGTCCACGACACCGTCGGCGACCAGCCGCATGGCGCGGGCCACCAGGTCGGCGCGCTGGTTCCACTCCGGGGAGCCGGGGCTGGTGTCCGGGCGGCAGCGCTTGCAGGCCCGGAACCCGGCCTGCTGGCAGGCGGCCGCGCTCGGGTAGAACGTCATGTTCTCCGGCTTGGGCGGGACGACGGGACAGCTGGGCCGGCAGTAGATCCGGGTGGTCAGGACGGCCGTGAAGAACCATCCGTCGAACCGCGCGTCCTTGGACTGCACGGCGCGTACGCAGTGTTCCCGGTCGAGGTGCGTCGCTGTCTGCATGTGTCCAGCATCGTCCACCCGGGGTGGCGGACGCTGGCGGAAATCCGACACCAGCGTCCACCGGCCTGCGGAAGCCCCGCGCTGCGTCCCCGGCCGCGGCGCCGGACGCGGGAGCGGCTGCTGCCGCTCTCCGTGGTCGGCGGCCCGCGCCCGCGCGACGCGACGGCCCGGCGTCCTGCGGATCACGCTCCGGCGGGCCGTCCAGACTCCCCTGGGGTCCGGGCGGTGGCCCGGCGGAACCCGGTGACCCACTCGGCGGTGTGGCGGAGTCCGCCGAACGTGTAGAAGTGCACCTTGACGGCGCCGTGCCGTTCGGGGTCGTAGCGGTGCGCGAGCTGGTCCAGGAAGCGGTCCGGGCCGGTCGTGCCCATGAGGTTGGTCAGCGAGAAGCCGTACTTGCGGGCGACGGAGGCGCTGGTCGCGACGCCGAACCGGGTGGCGTAGCCCAGCAGCCTGCGGACGCCCGCCGGCCCGGGCACGCCGATGCGGACGGGCAGGTGCACGCCCCGGGCGCGGGCCTGCTCCAGCCAGGTGAGGACGGGTTCGACGTCGAAGCCGAACTGGGTGATGACGTCGCCGCCGAACCGGTGCGCCGCGATGGCGGCCGCCTTGTCGGTGAGCGCCGACCACAGCGTGCCGTCGGCTATGGCAGGGTGGCCCTCCGGGTAGCCGCTGACGCCGATGTGCCGGACGCCGTGGCGCTGGAGCAGTCCGGTGCGCAGGACCGCGAGGGCATCCTCGTAGGGCCCCTCGGGCCGGGCGGGGTCGCCGCCGACGACGAAGACGTGCTCGGCGGTGCCGTCCGCGGCCAGCCCGGACAGGAACTCCTCCAGGGCCGCACGGGAGGGCAGGCGGCGTGCTGAGATGTGGGGGACGGGGACGAATCCGAGCCGCTTGACCGCGCGGGCGGCGGCCAGCCGCATGCCGAGGTCCTCTCCGGCGAGGAAGGTGATGTTGATCCGGGTGCCCCGCGGGATGCTGCCCTGCGCCTCCTGGAGCCGGGGCACGTCCTTGCCGGTCATCTCTAGCGAGAAGTCGTCCAGCAGAGCGGCACCGACCGCCGGGGTGAGGGTGAGAGCGGGGTTCATCGTGCTCCTCGTACGACGGCGTGCGTGACCCCGGCCGATGATGTCACGCGGGACGCCGGCGCCCCGGTCCGGGGGCCTGTCGGCTCTCCGGCCGTCCGCGCGGAGCGCGTCTTCGACGGGTGCGAGGACGATCGCTGGGCGACGGGACCGTACGTGACCGAGCTCGGCGCCGCCGTCGGGGAGCGGCGGCGCCGCGAGGGGCCCGTGCCGAGGGCGTACGACCGTTCGCCGGGGTTCGCCGGGGAACGGGTCCGGCTCACCGGGTGGGCCCTTGCCGCGGGCGCGCGGGTGTACTGCTGGACGTCCCTGTGGGCACGCCGGGCCATGGATCCCTACGGCGCAGGGTTGAGCGGATCGTCGACCACGCCGGCCAGGCGGCCCGCCTCCGCGGAAGGGGCGAGACCGGGGTCGATCTCGCCCGCGGCGGCCGTCAGCGCGGTGAGCGCCGGGAGCAGGCCGGCGCGCTCCCGGGCGGGCAGCCGCTCGACCAGGATCCGGATCTCCGCTCGACGGTGACTCAGCACGCGCCCCACCAGTTCCTCGCCGGCCGGGGTGAGCCGGAGGACGACCTCTCGCCGGTTGTCCGGGTTGACCCGCCGGTCGATGAGCCCCTGGGCCTCCAGGCGCTCGGCCATGCGCAGCGCGGTGGACGGCGTGACGCCCAGCGTGGCGGCCATGGCGGCCAGTTTGATCGGCCCACAAGTGTGCAGGGCGACCAGGGAGCGCAGCTGAGGCAGGGTCAGCGGCACGTCGACGGAGGCGAGGGCCCGGGCGGACAGCGCGACGACCAGCCGGGAGGCGGCCATCACGGCGACGGTGACCTCCTCGGCCTCCCGGTCCAGCGCCTCGTCCTCGGACGGCGCACTCCCCGGTGCCGTGTCGCGCTGCGGGCCGCTGTCCTGCTCGGCCATGGCTTCCTCGCTCCCCATGCCCCTGTCCACGTTCCCCTTCCCCCGTCCCCCTTCACCTGTCCGCGGTGCGTAGCCACGCTCGCCTGGCCACGTCCGCCTGGCCACGATCCGGACACCACCGGTCACCCCCGGTGATCATTGCAGAATGCAATAGTAAGCTGAGGGTCACCGGACCGAGCGACCGAGCGGGCACGACGGATCCGGTGCCGAAGGTGATGACGATGACCTCCGAGCCGATACCCGAAGCCTATTCCTTCGTGTGCCTGCGCTGCGGGCACGCCTGGCGCGCTGTCGGTGGCGTACGCCGTCCCGGTGGCGGTCCTCGACGTCGACCGGATCACCGGTCCGCTGCTGGAGGTGCGGCCGGCCGGCGGCGACGAGCCGTACACGGCGTTCGGCGGGGCCGTGGAGCATCCCGCGCCCGGCGAGGTGACCTTCGTCGACTCCGCGGAACGCGCGCACGCCCGCCGCTGGACCCACCGGCAGAGCGGCCACTCGGCGGTCGGCGAACACACCCGCCGGGTGCTGGTGGTGGCCGAGGCCATGCACGAAGGCGGCGCGGAGATCGTGCCCGAGCTGCTGAAGACGGTCGGGGCGGAGGTGGCGGCCCACTGGGGAGCCGTCACGGAGGCGGCCGTGCTCACCCGGGCGGCGCCGGAGTTCGCCTTCGGCGACTGACCCGGACCGTGGCAGCGGGTACAGGGCGGAGAGGGAAGGGGAGGGAGAGGGAAGGGGAGGGAGAGGGGAGGGAATGGTGAGCGCGGGGTGCCGCCCGTCTCGCGCCGACCGGCGGGCCACGGCGCGGACTTGCCGCAGCCGGCGGCCGGTGACCTGCCCGCGCGCGGAAGTAGCTCAGCCGACCTGCCGGGCGAAAGCGTCGTACGCGCGCTCGTCGAAGAGGACGAACCGCACCTCCTCGACCGCCGTCGCCGCCTGCCGCACCGCCTCCACGGCGATCCGGGCCGCGTCGTCCATCGGCCACCGGTACACCCCGGTGGAAACGGCCGGGAACGCGACCGTGCGGGCGCCGAGTTCGTCGGCGACCTGGAGGGACTCGCGGTAGCAGGAGGCCAGCAGGGCGGAGCGATCCTCGCTCTGGCTGTACACCGGGCCCACCGTGTGGATGACCCAGCGGGCGTCGAGCGCGCCCGCCGTCGTGGCGACCGCCCGACCGGTGGGCAGGCCCTTGCCGTACCGGGAGGCACGCAGGGCGCGGCACTCCTCGAGGATGGCGGGGCCACCGCGGCGGTGGATGGCGCCGTCGACGCCTCCGCCGCCGAGGAGGGAGGAGTTGGCCGCGTTGACGATCGCGTCGGCGCTCTGCCGGGTGATGTCGCCCTGCACGAGGGTGATGCGGGTCATGTCTGCCTCAGTCTCCGCCAGACGGCCTTGGCCGCGTTGTGCCCCGACATTCCGTGCACGCCGGGTCCCGGAGGGGTGGCCGAGGAGCAGATGAAGACGGCCGGGTGCGGGGTGTGGTACGGGAACAGGGAGAGTCTGGGGCGCAGCAGCAGCTGGAGTCCGGACGCCGCGCCGCAGGCGATGTCGCCGCCCACATAGTTGGCGTTGTGGGCGGCCAGTTCGGCGGGGCCGGCGACGGCGCGGGCGAGGACGCGGTCGCGGAAGCCGGGGGCGAAGCGCTCCAGTTGGCGTTCCATCGCGTCGGTCAGGTCACCGGACCAGCCGTTGGGGACATGGCCGTACGCCCAGAAGACGTGCTTGCCCTCGGGGGCGCGGGTCGGGTCGACGACGCTGGGCTGCACGGTGATCAGGAAGGGGCGGCCGGGGGCGCGGCCCTCCCGGGAGGCGGCGCGCAGGGCGGTGCCGATCTCGGCCTGGCTCGCGCCGATCTGCACGGTCGTCGCGGCGTGAGCCTCGGGCGCGGTCCAGGGCACGGGGCCGTCGAGCGCGTAGTCGATCTTGAAGACGCTCGGGCCGTAGCGGTAGTGCGCGTAGTGGTCGCCGAAGCCGGCGATGCGGGCGAGCGCGGTGGGCGAGGTGTCGAAGACGTACGCGCGCGCGGGCGGCAGGTCGTCCAGGCGCTTGACCTCGTAGTCGGTGTGCACGGCGCCGCCGAGGTCCTTCAGATATCCGGCGAGGGCGTCGGAGATCGCCTGCGAGCCGCCGCGGGGCACCGGCCAGCCGCGGGCGTGCGCGGCCAGGGCGAAGACAAGACCGACGGCGCCCGTGGCGAGGCCGTTCAGCGGCGCGATCACATGGGCGACCAGGCCCGCGAACAGGGCCTTGGCCCGCTCGTCCTTGAAGCGGCGCATCAGCCATGTGGACGGTGGCAGCCCGGCCAGGCCGAAGCGGGCCAGGGTGACGGGGTCGCGCGGCAACGCGCTCAGCGGCAGGGACATGAAGTCCCCGACCAGGGTGTCCCAGTGGGCGAGGAACGGCTCGACCAGCCTCCGGTACGCGCCCGCGTCGCGCGGTCCGAACGAGGCGGCCGTCTCGGCCACCGAACGGGACAGCACGGCCGCGGAGCCGTCGGGGAACGGATGCGCCATCGGCAACCGGGCGTGCAGCCACTGCAGACCGTAACGGTCGAGGGGCAGGGCCCGGAACGCCGGTGAGTTGATGCCGAGGGGGTGGGCGGCCGAGCACGGGTCGTGCCGGAAGCCGGGGAGGGTCAGTTCCTCGGTGCGGGCGCCGCCGCCCACGGTGGACTTCGCCTCGAACAGCGCGACGGAGAAGCCGCGGCGGGCCAGCTCCACGGCAGCGGTCAGTCCGTTCGGTCCCGCACCCACCACGACCGCATCGAGCATCGACGGCACCTTCGGACCCCTTCGTCAGCCGATGGCCACTCAGGATCAGGATATGCCGCAGGACTGACGCTCCCCGGGCCGGGTGGCCCGGCGGCGAGGTGGCCTGGCGGCGGGGCGGCCTGCCAGCCGGGTGGCCCTCCAGCCGGGTGGCCCGGCGGGATGGGCCGGTGGCCGGTGGCCCGGCGGGACGCGTCGGTGGCTGGGGCCCGGCAACCGAACGGCCCCCCGTGGGTGTGGCCCCCTGGTGGCAGGTGGGATCCATGGCCCGGTGGGTGAGCCCGCGGACGCGGATCCCGTGGGTGAACCCGCGGACGCGGATCCCGTGGGTGAACCCGCGGACGCAGATCCCGTGGGTGAACCCGCGGACGCGGATCCCGTGGGTGAACCCGCGGACGCGGATCCCGTGGGTGAGCCCGCGGACGCGGATCCGGTGCTGCGTGACCCTGGGCTCAGGCTCCCGTGCGCAGCAGTCCGGCCACCCGGCGGGCGGTCGCGGCGTCCCGGGCCGCGGTGAACGGCAGTACGTTGCCGCCGGTCACGCGGAACGGCTCGCCGCTGCGGGTGAGGTGCGCGCCGCCCGCCTCCTCGACGAGGAGCAGCCCGGCCGCGTGGTCCCAGGCCGCCTCCCAGGAGAACGCGACGGCATCCAACTCACCCCGGGCGACGGCGAGATACTCCAGGCCCGCCGAACCACAGGGGCGGGGGGCGACGCCGTCGGTCCACAGGGCGCGCAGCGCGCGCTTCTGCTCGTCGGTGGTGTAGTCCGGGTGGGAGGTGGCGACGGCGAGGTCCCGGCCGGGCGCAGGCGGCCCCGCGAGCAGCCGCTCACCGTCGAGGAAGGCGCCGTGACCGCGGACCGCCGTGGCCATCTGGTCCCGTGCCGCGGCGTAGGTCCAGGAGGCGAGGACGACACCCCGGTGGGCGAGCGCCACCAGGGTGCAGAACCCGTCGTCGCCGTGCACGAACTGGCGGGTGCCGTCGACCGGGTCGACGATCCAGACCGGCGCGTCGCCCTGGAGCGCCGCGTAGGTCGCCGGGTCGGCGTGCACCGCCTCCTCGCCGACCACGACGGAGCCGGGCAGCAGCGCGCCGAGGTCCTCGGTGAGCCGCAGCTCCGCCAGCCGGTCGGCGTCCGTCACCAGGTCGTGCGGTCCGCTCTTCTGGTCCACCTCGGCTGCGGCGAGGTGCCGGAAGCGGGGCAGGATCTCGGCGGCGGCAGCCTTGCGGACCGCTTCCTCCACGCCGGCCGAACAGCGGGTGAGAAACTCGTCGATGGTTTCCGTCATCTCTTCGATCATGCCTACATGAGAGCACGTCCCACTGACAATCCCCGCCCGTCCGGTGTACGCCGGGTGGATTCGGAATGAAGAACAGGGGCCGCCCGGAGCCGGTCTCAGCGGCCCACCGCGTATCCCTGCATCCCGCGCGGGTTGGCCGCCGCGGACAGCACGCCGGTCCCTGGGTCCCGGGCCACCGCGCACAGCCGCCCCTCGGACCAGGCGGGGCCGACGGTGACGTCGTGGCCGCGCCGCCGCAGGTCCTCGATGACGGCCGCCGCCATGCGGGACTCCACCGTGACGCCACCGGGGCGGCGGCCGCGCGGGTGGAAGGAGCTGGGGAAGCTGTCGTTGTGCCAGTTCGGGGCGTCGATCGCGCCCTGGAGGTCGAGGCCGCCGCGAACGGGAGCGCGCAGGGCCGTGGCGAGGAAGAAGTGCAGCTGCCACTGGTCCTGCTGGTCGCCGCCGGGCGTGCCGAACGCCAGGACCGGTACCCCGTCGCGCAGCGCGAGGGACGGGGTGAGGGTGGTGCGGGGGCGGCGCCCCGGGGTGAGGGAGTTCGGCAGCCCCTGCTCCAGCCAGGTCATCTGCAGGCGGGTGCCGAGCGGGAAGCCCAGCTCCGGGACGACCGGGTTGGACTGCAGCCAGCCACCGCTGGGCGTGGCCGCGATCATGTTGCCCCAGCGGTCGACGACGTCCAGGTGGCAGGTGTCGCCGCGGGTGGTGCCGTCGACGGCCACGTGCGGCTCGCCGCGGATCTCCGCCACCGTCGGCTCGCCCGCGCCCATCGGGTCGAATCCGCGGTCGCCGGTCTCCACGCGCGCGTGCGCCTGCTCCGGCAGCCGTGGGGTGCGTCCGCCGGGCCCGCCGGGCCGCAGTTCGAAGGAGGCCTTGGCGCCGATCAGGGCCCGTCGGCCGGCGTTGTAGTCGTCCGAGAGGAGTTCGGCGAGCGGCACCTCGGCGGCGTCCCCGTACCAGGCCTCACGGTCGGCCATGGCGAGCTTGCAGCCCTCGATCAGCAGGTGGACGTACTCGGCGGAGCCGTACGCGGGCAGCTCGGGCGGGAGAAGGGCGAGCTGTTGCAGGAAGGCGGGGCCCTGGCTCCAGGGGCCGGCCTTGCACACGGTCCAGCCGTTCCAGTCGTAGGTCACCGGAGTCTCGTAGGTCGCCGACCAGCCGGCCAGGTCGGCCGCGGTGAGCGTGCCGGTGTGCCGGGCGCCGCTGGTGTCCATCGCGGGCCGGCCGGACTGCCGTACCAGCGCCTCGGCGACGAACCCGGAGCGCCACACCTCGCGCGCGGCGTCGATCCGGGCCTCCCGGTCGCCACAGCCGGCGGTCTCGGCCAGCAACCGCTTCCAGGTGGCGGCGAGAACGGGGTTGCGGAAGCGCTCGCCGGGCCGGGGTGCCCGGCCGCCGGGCAGGTAGACCTCGGCCGACGTGGTCCACTCGGTCTCGAACAGCTCCCGTACGGCCTCCACGGTCGCGCCGAGCTTCTCCACGGGCGCGTGCCCGTGCTCCGCGTACCCGACGGCGTACTTCAGGACGTCGTCCAGGGACTTGGTGCCGTGATCGCGCAGCAGCACCATCCAGGCGTCGAAGGCGCCGGGCACGGCGGCCGCGAGCGGCCCGGTGCCGGGCACGAGGTCCAGGCCGAGCCCCCGGTAGTGCGCGACCGTGGCGCCGGCCGGGGCCACGCCCTGCCCGCACAGCACGCGCACCGCGCCGCCCGCCGGGGCGAGCAGGATCGGCACCTCGCCGGCCGGCCCGTTCAGGTGCGGTTCCACCACGTGCAGCACGAACGCGCCGGCCACGGCGGCGTCGAAGGCGTTGCCGCCGCCCTCCAGGACCGCCATCGCCGACTGGGAGGCCAGCCAGTGCGTGGAGGACACCATCCCGAAAGTGCCCTGCAGGGTGGGCCGGGTCGTGAACACGGGCGCCTCCTCGGCTCGGGATACGTCTTCCGGGTGATCGTACGAGCGTGATCAGGGCCGGGGAACACGGCGGCGAGCTGCGGCGTTGATCTTCTACGGAGGAACGGAGGTCCGGACGGTGCACGGTGAGTACAAGGCGCCCGGCGGCAAGCTCGTCGTCGTGGACGTGGAGTCCGAGGGCGGCGTGCTGCGGCACGTGCGCGTGGCGGGCGACTTCTTCCTGGAGCCGGACGAGGCGCTGGCCGCGATGAACCGGGCGCTGGAGGGCGCCCCCGCGGACACGGACGCCGCGGGTCTGGCCGCGCGCATCGACCGGGCGCTGCCGGCGGGGACGGTGATGTACGGCCTGACGCCGGAAGGCGTCGGCATAGCGGTGCGCCGGGCCCTCGCGCACGCCACGGACTGGACGGACTACGACTGGCAGCTGATCCACGAGGGCCCGCAGCCGCCCGCCCTGCACATGGCGCTGGACGAGGTGCTGACCACCGAGGTCGCCACGGGCCGGCGGCCGCCGACCCTGCGCGTGTGGGAGTGGGGCGCCCCGGCGGTGATCATCGGCAGCTTCCAGTCCCTGCGCAACGAGGTGGACCCGGAGGGCGCCGCCCGGCACGGCATCGAGGTGGTGCGGCGGATCTCCGGTGGCGGCGCGATGTTCGTGGAGCCCGGCAACACGATCACCTACTCGCTGTCGGTGCCCGAGTCCCTGGTGCACGGCCTGTCGTTCCAGGACAGTTACGCCTACCTGGACGACTGGGTGCTGGGCGCCCTCGGCGACATGGGCGTCCGGGCCTGGTACCAGCCGCTGAACGACATCGCCACGGACCAGGGCAAGATCGCGGGCGCGGCGCAGAAGCGGATCGTCGGCCCCGGTGGGGGCCCGGGCGCCGTGCTGCACCACGTGACCATGTCGTACGACATCGACGCCGACAAGATGACCGAGGTGCTGCGGATCGGGCGGGAGAAGCTGTCCGACAAGGGGACGACGAGCGCGAAGAAGCGGGTCGATCCGTTGCGCCGGCAGACCGGCCTGCCGCGTACGGCGGTCATCGACCGGATGATCGATTCGTTCCACGCCCGGTACGGCCTGGCGCCGGGCAGGATCACGGACGACGAGCTGGCGCGCGCGCAGAAGCTGGCGCGGACCAAGTTCGCCTCGCCGGAATGGACGGCGCGGGTGCCGTAGCCCCGGCGGGAAGCCCTGGTTCAGCAATGGGTCAAGGGCTGCACCGGGTCTGCCCAAGCGGTCGTATGGGTTCCGTGTGCACCCGCGTCATCTCCCCGACATAGCCGGATTTGCCCTCTTGCCCGCTGGCTACCGTGGTCTGGCCCGATCGGCCATGGAGAACCACGGGGAAGAGGTGACGGCGGTGGGGGCGCCGATACGTTCACGCCTGCTCGATTTCGTGGAGCCGGCTCCACCGGAAGCCGACGTCCCGGGCCCGAATCAGGGGCCTGACACACGTCGTTCGACTCTATTGGACCTCGTCGAGACGGCGCCTCCCCCGAACCCGGCCGAGGACGACCGGCCTCGCCCCAAGCCGGGCGTGCCCGCCTATCACACGCCGGTGTTCGTGCCCGCGCATCAGCGGTCCGTCGCGGGAACCGGCACGAACGGGCGTCCGGCACGGGTGCCGTTCATCCTCTGCGAGTTGTACGCCCATCCTGCGCACCGCACTGTGGCTTTCGCCTTCACCACGCTGGGCAAGCTGGTGGAGGCGCTCGGCGAGGCACAGCCATGGGTCGCCGCCTCGATCGGGCCGCTGGCCGAGGCGATGGATGAGCAGGGCGTCACCGTTCTGCTGGATCCGCGGGTCGCGCCCGGGGAAGCCAACTGGCGTCCGGAGGACCTGGCCGCCTACGCACGGGAGGTGCGCGGATGACGGCCGACTTCAAGGTCATCTACGACGACCTCTCCACACTTGCGAAGACCTTCCACGACCAGGCCGGTGACTACCGGAAGCTGAAACCGGACGTGACTCCGCCGTTGGTCAGCGGCGGCGACCCCGGGCTGGACAGCGCGATCAAGGAGGTCGCCGACCTCATCGAGAGCCTGCACATCCTCCTCGCGGACCGGCTGGACGAGCACGGGGACAAGGCCGCGTACGCGCGGGACTCCTTCCACCGGCACGACGTGGACATCCATGGTGTCTTCCAGGACCTCACGGAGGATCTGCACTGATGGGTGACAGCTGGGTCGGCGGCGACATCGATGGCCTGCACACGATGGCCAACACGTACAAGAACGCCAAGGACAAACTCGACGGCGTGGTGAAGCCGCTCAGCAGCGCCGTCGAGAAGCTGGCGGGTGACTCGGGCTGGCAGGGCGAGGCGGCCAAGACCTTCCGCGGCAAGTGGAGCGAGGACGAGATCACGGCCGGCGGCTTCGCCGAACTGGTGCACGAGGCGGGCACGTACCTGGGAACGCTTGCCGACGCGCTGTCGGCCTGCGAGACGGCGCTGCAGAACGCAGAGCACATCGCGGCCGGCAAGGGCGTGGTGACGGACGCCAAGGGCGCGCCGCAGCCGATCATGACGGCGGACCCGCCGAGTGCGGAGGACCAGAAGACGATCGCCGCGATGAACGAGTACGCCAAGGTGCGCGACGGGATCCTGCACACCGCCCAGCACGCGCGGCTGGTGGCGGCGAAGCAGTTGTCGGACCTGTATGCCCAGGTGACGGCGACGGACGGCGCGTCCACCTCGGACAAGCTCACCATCGCGGACTATCTGCGTGGCCTGTACGCGTATGACGCCGAGGACGCCCGGGCCGGCGGAGCGAAGGCCCGCGCCAAGCTCGACGACGCCAAGAACGCAGCACAGGCCGCCAAGAAGGAACTCCGGGCGGAGCGCAAGGCGTACCAGAAGGCGGGCAAGGCGCTGCCCAAGGACCTGCCCGCCAAGAGTGCCTACAGTGACGCGCTGACCAAGGTGGACTCCTTGGAAGACGCGATCGCCCGCGCCGACAACGGCAGCACCAAGCTCCCCTACGACCGTCAGCTCAATGTGAAGCTGGCCGATGCCGCAGACGCGTTGCGCGCGGGGGAGAGCCTGGAGAAGGTCCCGGACTTCCTCAAAGAAATCCCGGTCCTGGACGTCGCCGCGGCCGGTGCCTGCGGGCTGCTGGAGGCGTCCGACGATCATGACGCCGGTTGGTCGTGGCAGCGCTCGATCACGGTCGACGGCGGCGCCAACATTGCCGGCCTGGCCGCCGGCACGGCCGTCACGGCGGGTCTCGTGGCCCTTGCGCCCGTCGACGTACCCGTCGCCGTGGTCGCCGGAGTGGGCGGTGGCATCGTCATCGGCGCGACCGGCATCATCGACCACGCCTTCCACGAGCACTGGAGCGAGGACATCCACGACCACGGAGTGGTCGGCGGGATACTCCACGGCTCGGGTCACGTCCTGTCCAAGACCGGGGACGACTTCGTACGGCTGAAAGATGACGTGTGGCATGGCATCAAAAGCATCTTCTGAGGGCGCGGCCTGCACGGCCGCCGTCCGGATCCCCGCAGTGCAGGGGCTCGGCACCACGTGGTACCGCCGCGGTCCGCGGTACTGGCTGCGCCGTTCACTGACCGCGGTCCTGTGGCTCGCTGTCCTGGCCTTCTGCTGCTACATCGCGCTCGTCCTGTACGGAAGCTTCCGCCGCGACCTGTCCCCGGGCGTTCGCACGGTGTGGGACTGGGCGCAGGCTGCGGCATCCGTCGTGGCCCTGGTCTGGGGGTGGCTGGTACAGCGCCGGGACCACCGCAGGAAGCTCCTTGCCCCGCCCGCCCCCGACGAGTTCCGTGCCGCCAAACGGGACGAGACCCGCCGTTCCACCGGTCTGGTGGTCGCCGGTCGGTTCCTCTGGCTCGTCGCGGCGCCCGTCATGCCTGCGTTGGCCGCTTGGGCCGTGGGATGGAGCGTCGGCATGCTCACCGTCCGCGCATACCCCAGCGAGGTCGGCGCCCGCCGCTGGCTGGAGGTGCAAAAAGGACAGAGCGGTACGCCGTGAACGCGTTGTCGTGACCGGCCGGGCACGCAGCGAGTTTTCCCTTCCGCCTCACAGGGACTCGTGTGAGACTGGCGTCCCCGTCCACCCTGCGGACCCCTTCCGTACCCCTCCCCCACACGAGAAGTGCGCCGTGCGATCTCTTCCTCTGCCGCTCGCTCTCACCGCGCGGATCTCGCCGGTCGCGGTACTCGCCTGTGTCGGCTGGGCGCTGACGTCCGGCCCGGCCGCGCCGGCGGCCGCCGGACACGAGGCGGGCCAGAAGACGTCCCCCCAGTCCTCGTCCTCCTCCTCTTCCTCTTCGTCCTCCTCCGGCCCCTCGTCCGGCGCGAAGGCGTACTCCGCCGCGCCCTCCCCCTGCACCAGCGTGCCCGCGGCGACCGTCAAGTCCCTGGTACCCGGGGCGAAGACGGCCGGCAAGGAGATCCCCTCGACGGACACCACACTGCGCCGCACCTGCTCGTGGAACGCGCTGCAGGGCTACTCCTACCGCTGGCTCGACGTGTCGTTCGAGATCGGCGAGTCGGCCCAGGAGGCGCAGCAGGAGTACGAGCAGCGGGTGAAGGAGAAGAGCGGCGGCGGGGCCGTGCCGGGGCTCGGGGACAGCGCCTACTCCGTGGTCAACCTCACCACGGAGGACAAGCAGCAGACCCGCGAGGGTGTGGTGATGGTCCGGGTGTCCAACGCCCTGGTGATCGTCACCTACAACGGCAGCGACTTCGACACGAAGAAGGCGCCCGGTACGGACGAGATCAACAAGGGCGCCATCCAGGCGGCGCGGGCGGCGGCCGGAGCTCTGGGGAGCGGGCAGGCGCAGTCCTGACCGCATTCCGCTGTGGGACGGAGGAGCCGGCCGTCCTCCTGCCGCCGGGACCGCTCTGCAAGGGGTCGTAGGAGTAGCGCCGGCGACTGCCGTCCGGGGTGGTTACCGCTGTCAGGCGTCGTGCTCGTACGTGGTGGTTCCCGCGCCCCGGGTGATCGGGCCTTCGAACTCCCGCTCCCCCGGGGCCGCGTGCGCCGGCTACGGCGCGAAGACCCGAACCGACCTGAAGCGCGCGGACAGTGGCGCGCTCCACCTGGGGGCGAGGAACCACGCCCGCCCCCGGTGTGTGGGGCGACGGCGGCCGGGACGGGAGCTAACGCCGTGTCCTCGTGGGGAGGCTGAGCAGGGTGTAGAGCAGCAGGGCAGAGGCGAGGCCCACGGCCCAGCCGTAATCGGCCAGGGGCTTGAGGAACGGGATGATGCCGTCTGGGGGGAAGGGGCCCTGCTTGACGCCCTTGACCACGGTCGAGTACGAGCCGCCGACGGCCAGGACGCCGCCGATCAGGAAGGCGACCACCGCGCGCAGGTTCCAGCCGCCGGTGTACCAATAGCGGCCGTCGGGCTGGTACAACTCCCCCAGTGCCAGGCGTGTACGGCGCACGATCCAGTAATCGGCGACGAGGATGCCTGCCACGGTGCCGAGCAGTCCGCCGACGAAGCCGAGCCAGGTGAAGATGTACACGTGCGGGTTGGCGATCAGCTTCCACGGCATGATCAGGATGCCGACCACGCCGGTGATCAGCGCGCCGGTCCGGAAGCTGACCAGGCGGGGCAGCAGGTGCGACAGGTCGTACGCCGGGGAGACGACATTGGCGGCGATGTTCACCGACAAGGTCGCCACCATCACGATCAGCAGCGCGAACAGGGCGCCGACGGTGTTGCTCATCTTCGCGCTCAGTGCGATCGGATCCCAGATCGGCGCCCCGTAGACGGCCTGGGATCCGGACGTCACCAACACCGACAGGATCGCGAACAGCGTCATCGTGGTCGGCAGGCCCAGGGCCTGGCCCCACAGCTGGGCACGCTGGCTGCCGCCGAACCGCGTGAAGTCGGGGATGTTCAGCGACAGCGTGGACCAGAAGCCGATCATGCCCATCAGAGAGGGGAAGAACACCTTCCAGAACCCGCTCCCCCAGCCCAGGCCGGAAGGCTGGTCGAGCAGCGGGCCGAAGCCGCCCGCCTTGGCGGCCATGACCCCCAGCAGCACCAGCGCACCGACGATCACCAGCGGCGCCGCCCAGTTCTCCACCCTGCGCAGCGTCTCCATGCCGCGGGTGATGATGGCGACCTCGACGAGCCAGAACACACCGAACGACAGCCACTGGGTCCACGGCGTGCCCCCGATCGAGCCGGCGTGCAGCCATCCGTGGCCGAACAGCTTGCCGGCCAGCAGGAAGATGCCCTCCCCACCGATCCACGTCTGGATGCCGAACCAGCAGCACGCCACGGCCGCCCGCACCATCGCCGGCAGGTTCGCCCCACGCACCCCGAACGACGCCCGCGCGAACACCGGGAAGGGGATCCCGTACTTGGTGCCGGCATGACCGGTCAGCAGCATCGGCACCAGCACGATCACGTTCGCCAGCGCGATCGTCAACACCGCCTGCTTCCAGTCCATCCCCAGCGCCACCAGCCCCGAGGCGAGCGTCCACGACGGAATACAATGCGCCATTCCCACCCAAAGGGCGAGATAGTTATAAGTCCCCCATGTCCGGCGCTCGATCGGGACCGGCACCAGGTCCGCGTTGGCGAAACGCGAATCATCCAGCACCGCCGGATCGGACAACGCCACCCGGCCGTCCGGATACACCTGCTGCGCGACGGCTGGATCGGCCAGGGTTCTTCCACTGGAGGGCATCAGGACCACCTCGTATCGCAAGACTCATGTGACGATTGCGGACTCCGGGAAGCTCAGCTCATCCCCGGAAGTGCGACGAGCGACGAACCAGCCGACCAACCCGCGAGCAGACGACGAAGTCGCCGGTCAGCACCCTGCAAGGGCCGATGGGCTGCGGCGAACCGGGAGCGAGCGTCACCCGGCCGTCGCGGAGGGTGACTTGGGCGGTCGGTGGTATGGCTGTGGGAGCCGTGCCGGCCATGAGCAGGCCAATCGAACAAGAGGGGACGGGAGCGGCCGTGCGGCACCAGCCCCTCCCCGGTGCGGCGGGGAGGGGTGACCAGAGGTGGGGGGTGGAGAGGAGGGACAGGGACGGGTTTCAGGCGTTGACGGCCGGGATCACCTTCGCGCCGTAGGCGTCGATGGTGGCCTCCTGCGCGTCGTGCATGTCGTACACCGCGAACTGGTCCACGCCCAGCGCGCGCAGCGCGGCCAGTTTCTCGATGTGCCTCTCGGCCGGCCCGATGACGCAGAACCGGTCGACGATCTCGTCGGGCACGAACTGGGTGTCCGGGTTGCCGCTGCGCCCGTGGTGGGCGTAGTCGTAGCCCTGCCGTGCCTTGATGTAGTCGGTGAGTTCCTCGGGAACCTGGGCCGAGTGCTCGCCGTACTTGGCGACCAGGTCGGCGACGTGGTTGCCGACCATGCCGCCGAACCAGCGGCACTGCTCGCGGGCGTGGGCGAGGGCCTCGGGCGAGTCGTCGGCGGTGACGTAGGCGGGGGCGGCCACGCAGATCGTCACCTGCGACGGATCCCGGCCCGCGGCTGCGGCCGCCTCCTTGACGGCCTTCACCATGTACTCGGTGAGATACAGGTCGGACAGCTGGAGGATGAACCCGTCGGCCTCCTCGCCGGTCATCTTCAGCGCCTTCGGGCCGTACGCGGCCATCCAGACCGGGAGTTCGGCGCCTTCTGCGACCCACGGGAGCCGGATGCTGGTGCCGCCGAGATCGGCCTCGTCACCGCGGCCGAGCGCCCGGATGACCTTCATCGCCTCGCTGATGCGCGCCAGGGTGTTGGGTTTGCGGCCCGCGACCCGCATCGCGGAGTCCCCCCGGCCGATGCCGCAGATGGTGCGGTTGCCGAACATGTCGTTGAGGGTGGCGAAGGTGGAGGCGGTGACCTCCCAGGTGCGGGTGCCCGGATTGGTGACCATCGGGCCGACCGTCAGCTTGGTGGTGTTCGCCAGGATCTGACTGTAGATCACGAACGGCTCCTGCCAGAGCACGGCGGAGTCGAACGTCCAGCCGTGGGTGAACCCGTTGCGCTCGGCCCGTTTCATCAGGCTGATCACACGTGAGGCCGGCGGGTCGGTCTGCAGGACGAGTCCGAAGTCCATGGGGGCGCCACTCCTAGTTGAGGTACTGACAGGTGGAGCGCGGGGTGAACACGCCGTGACCGGCGTGTCCGGTGTATTCCCGCTCGGTGATGACCGTCTCGCCGCGCGAGAACACCGTCTCGACCCGGCCGGTGGTGCGCTTGCCCTCGTAGGCGGAGTAGTCGACGTTCATGTGGTGGGTCCCGGCCGACATGACCTGCTCGGCGTGCGGGTCGTAGATCACGATGTCGGCGTCGGAGCCCGGGGCGATGGTGCCCTTCTTCGGATAGAGGCCGAACATCCGGGCCGGGGTGGCGCAGGCGATCTCGATCCAGCGGCGGCGGGAGATGTGCCCCTCGACGACGGCCTGGTGGAGCAGGTCCATACGGTTCTCCACGCCGGGCAGGCCGTTGGGGATCCTGGAGAAGTCGCCGCGGCCCAGCTCCTTCTGGCCGGTGAAGCAGAACGGGCAGTGGTCGGTGGAGACCACCTGGAGGTCGTTGGTGCGCAGCCCCCGCCAGAGACTGGCCTGGTGCTCCTTGGGGCGCAGCGGGGTGCTGCACACGTACTTGGCGCCCTCGAAGTCGGGCTCGGCGAGGTTGTCGGTGGACAGGAAGAGGTACTGCGGACAGGTCTCGCCGAACACGTTGAGCCCCTCGTCCCGCGCCCGTGTCAGCTCTGCCACCGCCTCCATCGCCGAGACGTGCACGACGTACAGCGGGGCGCCCGCGACCTGGGCGAGCCGGATGGCGCGGTGGGTGGCCTCGGCCTCCAGCAGGGCCTTGCGGACCTCGCCGTGGAAGCGCGGGTCGGTCTCGCCCCGGGCGAGCGCCTGCTCGACCAGGACGTCGATGGCGATCCCGTTCTCGGCGTGCATCATGATCAGCCCGCCGTTCTCGGCGGCGCGCTGCATGGCTCGGAGGATCTGCCCGTCGTCGCTGTAGAAGACGCCGGGGTAGGCCATGAACTGTTTGAAGGAGGTGACGCCCTCCTCCACCAGCAGGTCCATCTCCTTCAGCGTCTCCTGGTTCACATCGGAGACGATCATGTGGAAGCCGTAGTCGATCGCGCAGTTGCCCTCCGCCTTGGCGTGCCAGGCGTCGAGGCCCTCGCGCAGGGTGCGGCCGACGCTCTGGATGGCGAAGTCGACGATGGTGGTCGTACCGCCCCAGGCGGCGGCGCGCGTGCCGGTCTCGAAGGTGTCGGCGGCGGTGGTGCCGCCGAACGGCATCTCCATGTGGGTGTGGGCGTCGACACCGCCCGGAACGACGTACTTGCCGGTGGCGTCGATGACCCGTTCGGCAGTGAACGCCTCGGCGGCGGGGGTGCCGGCGGCGGCGAGGGCGGCGACGCGGCCGTCCTCGATCAGGACGTCGGCGTGGATCTCGTCCGACGCGGTGACGACGAGACCGCCGCGGATGACGGTACGGCTGCTCATGCTGCTCCCTCAGTCACTCGGTTCCGGTCAGGGCGCCGTCAGCGGCTCGTACGCGCCCGGCGCCCGGTCGCGGTAGAACTGCCAGCGGTCGCGGACCTCGCGGAGCTTGGCCAGGTCCAGGTCGCGGACGACGAGTTCGGTCTCCTTGTCGCTCGCGACCTCGCCGACGAACTGGGCCTCCGGGTCCACGAAGTAGGTCGTGCCGTAGAAGTCGTTGTCGCCCAGGTCCTCCACGCCGACCCGGTTGATGGCGCCGACGAAGTACTCGTTGGCGACGGCCGCCGCCGGCTGCTCCAGCTGCCAGAGGTAGCGGGACAGACCCCGGGAGGTGGCCGAGGGGTTGAAGACGATCTCGGCTCCGGCGAGGCCCAGCGCCCGCCAGCCCTCCGGGAAGTGACGGTCGTAGCAGATGTACACACCGATCCGGCCGGCCGCGGTGTCGAAGACGGGCCAGCCGCTGTTGCCCGGGCGGAAGTAGAACTTCTCCCAGAAGCCCCGCACCTGGGGGATGTGGGTCTTGCGGTACTTGCCGAGATAGGAGCCGTCCGCGTCGATCACCGCGGCGGTGTTGTACAGGACGCCCGGCTGCTCCTCCTCGTACATCGGCAGGACCAGGACGATGCCCAGCTCGCGGGCGAGGGACTGGAAGCGCCGGACGGTCGGGCCTTCGGGGATCCGTTCGGCGTACTCGTAGAAGGCCTTGTCCTGGACCTGGCAGAAGTAGGGGCCGTAGAACAGCTCCTGGAAGCAGAGGACTTGGGCGCCCTGCGCGGCCGCGTCGCGGGCCGCCTGCTCGTGGACCTGGATCATGGATTCCTTGTCGCCGGTCCACGCGGTCTGGAACAGGGCGGCACGGATCACTCGGCTCATCGGGACCTCCGGTAGCTCGGTGTGCCGTGAGCCTAGGAAGCCCGCGCGGGCCGTTCGATTGGCAGCGTGTCACGTCTGCGGGCGTGCGGCGTGCCACCGTGTCACGTCTGCGCAGTCCCATGTTTCACCGCCGTTTTCCCAGTTCGTCGCATGTTTCAGCCCTGTTGCGCATCGTGCGCGAGAAGTGCGATGTGGACGGAGGCCGCCTGTTCGAAGTCGTCCAGGTCGACGCCGAGCCGGACCTGTATGGCCTCCAGGCGGCGGTAGAGGGCGGGCCGGGAGACATGGTGGAGCTGGGCGGTGCGGGACTTGTTGCGGCCGGTCGACAGATAGGTGCGCAGGACGTTCAGCAGCTCCGGCTCGGCGTCGCGCAGCAGCCCGTCGAGCTCCCGTTCGGCGAAGGACTGCACCTGCGGGTCGTCGCGCAGCAGCCGGACCAGTCCACGCAGGTGTACGTCCTTGAGGCGGACGACGGCCGGGAGGTCGAGTGCGGCCGAGGAGCCGGTGACGGCGTCGGCGACATGCCGGGCCTCGCGCAGCCCGGCGGGCACCTCGTCCCAGGCGGTGCGGGGATCGGCGGCGGCGACCACGGCCGGCGAGGCGGAGCGCAGCCGGGTGGCGAAGTGGGCGGTGAGCGTCTCGGCGTCCTGGTCGCGGGCGAGGCTGAGCAGCACGGCGGCCGCGCCGTCGGCGAGCTCGGCGACCAGCCCGGGCAGTCCCAGCAGGCGCAGCACACGGTCGAGTTCGTCGGCGGCGCGGCCGAGGACGACGAGCGGGACGAAGGTGCGCCGGTTGACCGGCAGCCCGGCCGCGCGCGCCCGGGGCAGCAGCCGGCAGGCCGGTACGGCACCGGAGACCAGGTCGGTGAGCAGGCTCTGCGCGGACTCCTCCTCCCAGGAGTGCGCGGAGCCGCCGCCGAGCATGCGGTGCAGCACCAGTGCCTCGGCGGCCCGGTCGGCGAGCAGCCGCCCGGTGGCCGTGTCGCCCCGGTAGCCGCACAGCAGCAGCCGGCCCCAGCGTTCCCCGCGGCCGCCGAGTTCGGCGCTGATCCAGCCGCCGTCCGCGCGGGCGGAGGCCTGCCGGGCGATCCGCTCCCAGTCGCGCAGCACGTCGTCCACCGCGGACCGCTCTCCGGCCGTGGCGAGGACACGGTGGGCGAGGTTGGTGACGACGACCGGGCAGCCGCTGTGCCGGGCGACCTCATCGAGCAGGCGCTGCAGCGGCGCGCCCCCGGTGATCAGGGCGGTCAGTTCGGTCCGGACGGTCTCCGAGAGGCTGACGGCGGCGAACTTCCGCCGCACCAGCCGGCTCTGGACCTCTTCGGTCAGCTCGGCGAACGGGAAGGGCCGGTGCAGGACGACCATCGGCAGCCCGCACCGCTCGGCGGCCCGGCGCATCACCTCGGGCGGCGCGGGAAAGGCGCGCCCGAGTCCGAGGACCACGGCGGCGGCTTCCGCGCGGTGCAGGGACTGGATGTACTCGGCCTGCTTCGCCTCGTCGCCGGCGAGCAGGACGCCGGTGGTGAGCACCATCTCGCCGCCGCTGAGCATCACGCCCACATCGGCGGCCTCGGCGACGTGCACCCAGCGCACCGGGCGGTCGAGCTGGGCTCGGCCCGCGACCACCTCGGGCTCCCCGGCGAGCACCCGCTCCAGGGTGAGCACCTGGCGGACCGAGAGGGCGGGTTCCCAGCCGTACCGGGATTCCGAGGTGGTGGTCATGGCCGTGCACCCGTTCTCTAGTTCGTGCTCCTCAGCGCGCGTTCGAGGATCGCCGCGCCCTCCTCGGCCTCAGCGACGGTGAGCGACAGCGGCGGTGCGATGCGCAGGGCGCTGGTGTTGTGGCCGCCGCCCTTGCCGATGAGCAGGCCGCCCTCGCGGGCCGTCTCCAGTACGGTGGCGGCCGTCTGCGGGTCGGCCTCGTCGGTGCCGGGCCTGACCAGCTCGATGCCGATCATCAGGCCGCGCCCGCGCACCTCGCGCACGCCGGGCAGTTGGGCGGCGACGGCCCGCAGCCGCTCGATGAGCAGTCCGCCGACCCGGCGGGCGTTGCCCTGGAGGTCGTGTTCGAGGAGATAGGTGAGGTTGGCGAGACCGGCGGCCATGGTCAGCTGGGTGCCGCCGAAGGTGGAGATGCTGTTGGCGTCCAGGCAGTTCATGATCTCGGCGCGGGCGATCACGCCGCCGATCGACATGCCGTTGCCGATGCCCTTGGCGAAGGTGACGAGGTCGGGAGGGCCGCTGCGGGCGTGCGCCTGCCAGCCCCAGAAGTGTTCGCCGGTGCGGCCCCAGCCGGTCTGCACCTCGTCGGCGATCCACAGGATGCCCTGCTCCTTCAGGACCTCGCGGAACGCGGCGTAGAGCCCGTCGGGCGGGGACGTGAAACCACCGACGCCCTGGATCGGTTCGGCGATCAGCGCGGCGGGCGGCCGGGTGTGGCCGAGGACGTCCCGCAGGTCGGCGACACACGCGTCGATGAACTCGCGGTCGTCCAGCTCGGCGAACGGCCCCCGGGTGCGCACCCCGCCGTGCACGTACAGGGTCTGCAGGGGCGACAGGGAGGTCGGCGACCAGCCGCGGTTGCCGGTGATGCCGACCGTGCTGAAGGAACGGCCGTGGTAGCTGTTGCGCATCGCCAGGACGGTGTTGCTGCGCCGGTAGGTGGTGGCGAGCAGCAGGGCGGTGTCGTTGGCCTCGGTGCCGGAGGTGGTGAAGAAGACCCGGGCGTCCGGGATGCCGCTCACCTTGGCGATGCGCTCGGCGAGTTCGACCATGGGCCGGTTGAGATAGAGGGTCGAGGAGTGGACGATCCGCCCGGCCTGCTCGCTGACCGCCTTGGTCACCTCGGGCAGCGCGTGGGCGGTCATCGTGGTCAGGATGCCGCCGAAGAAGTCCAGGTACTTGTTGCCCGCGGAGTCCCAGACGTGCCGGCCCTCGCCGTGCGTGATCTCGATCGGCTCGTCGTAGTAGAGGGCGAGCCAGTCGGGCAGGACCTGGCGGTGGCGGGAGTAGAGATCGTTCACGGCTGTACCAGTCCTTCGTAGGCGTCGGGACGGCGGTCGCGGTAGAAGGCCCACTGCTGCCGCACGTGCTCGATCAGGTCGAAATCGAGGTCGCGGACGAGGAGTTCCTCGGACTTGTCGCTCGCTGCCTCGCCGACGAACTGCCCACGCGGATCGACGAAGTAACTGGTCCCGTAGAAGTCGTTGTCGCCGTACTCCTCCCGCCCCACCCGGTTGATGGCGGCGACGAAGTACTCGTTGGCGACGGCCGCCGCGGGCTGCTCCAGCTGCCACAGGTAGGCGGAGAGGCCGCGATGGGTGGCGGAGGGGTTGTAGACCAACTGGGCTCCGTTGAGCCCGAGTTGCCGCCAGCCCTCCGGGAAGTGGCGGTCGTAGCAGATGTAGACGCCGACCTTGCCCACGGCCGTGTCGAAGACGGGCCAGCCCAGGTTGCCGGGCTTGAAGTAGTACTTCTCCCAGAAGCCCTTGACCTGCGGGATGTGGTGCTTGCGGTACTTGCCGAGGTAGCTGCCGTCGGCGTCGATCACGGCGGCGGTGTTGTAGTAGAAACCGGACTGCTCGACCTCGAAGACGGGAACCACGACGACCATCCCGGTCTCCCGCGCGAGGTCCTGCATCCGCCGCACCGTCGGCCCGTCGGGCACCGGCTCGGCCCAGCGGTAGTGCTCGGGCTCCTGGACCTGACAGAAGTAGGGGGCGTTGAAGACCTCCTGGAACCCGATGACCCTCGCGCCCTGCCGGGCCGCCTCGCGGGCGTGCTCCTCGTGCTTGGCCACCATGGACCGGGTGTCGCCGGTCCAGGTGGCCTGGACCAGTGCGGCTCGTACGACGTTGGCCATGAGCTGCTCCTTCGACGGGACCGTCAGAGCCTCTACGCCCGTAGAGCAGGTCGTAGAGGGACGAAAGTATGCCTCCGGGAGGCCCTTGCCAAGACCATCGTCGTCAACCCGCGGAGTCGATCACGTTTCACACCCCGGTGGGCGAGCAAGGGGAACACTCGAAGGGATGAATCGGAGCATACCGGGACAGTCGCGCCCGCCACGGGTCACGTCATGTGACCGGCCACCCGCAACGCGTGCACCAGGTCCCAGTGCCGCTCGTCGGAGACCTCGCGCGCGGCCCGCAGCAGCAGCGGCACGAGACGGGCCGGATCGGGTGCGACGCTCCGGGCGGCCTCTTCGGCCGTACGGACCCGCACACAGGCGTCCAGCAACGCCTCCGCCTCCCGCCGGTGCCCCGCCCCGTCCAGCCGCAGCACGGCCGCGCCGATCTGCTCGGCCGGCCGGGCCACGCCCTGCCGCAGGATCTGCCGCCCGTCGGCCTCCCGGCCGGCGGCGGCGAGCGCGCCGGCGGCGGCCACGAGCCGCTCCGCGGGCAGCGAGGGCGCCTCCCACAGCAGCGTCGCCCAGTCGGCGCCGAGCCCGGCGCGGTGCAGCGCTTCCGCGAGCGCCGGGAAACGCCCGGCGGGCCACTGCGCGACCTCCACCAGCAGGGCGTGCGCCTCCCCGCTGCGCCCCTCGGCCCGCAACCGTGCCAGCCGCTCCACGGCACCGGCCACCGCCGCCCCCGCCCCGGCGTCCGCCGTCGCGACACGGTCCGCCCCGGGCTCGGGCCCTGCCGACGGCGCGGCCCCGGCGAACCGGGCACCCCGCGGCGT
>NZ_JBEYYJ010000003.1:279782-423129 GCF_040645475.1 Streptomyces sp. NPDC046759
ACGACGCCCGGGCAGGGCGGCCTGCAGGGCATCCTGCGGTACGACGGCAGGAGGCGCGGCATCCTCGCTCATCCCGGCGAACCGCGCACCACCGCTACGACGCCCGGGCAGGGCGGCCTGCAGGGCATCCTGCGGTACGACGGCAGGAGGCGCGGCATCCTCGCTCATCCCGGCGAACCGCGCACCACCGCGCCGCCGCTTGCGGGACTTGGCGGGAGCGCCGGGAGGCGTGCCCTCGGAGCCGGCCACGGCAGGGGGCGGATGCGGCGCTGCGACGTCCGGGGCGGGGGGCGAGGGCCGGGAGCCCTCCGGGGCCGCTACGACCTGCCCGGGGGACGGCGTAGCCGGCGCCGTCCAGGACGACGGGTGCGGCGGTACGGCACCCCGGGCGGGGGGCGCGGGCCGGGGGTCCTCTCGGACCGCTGCCCCCTGGCCAAAGGCCGGCGGAGTCGGCGCCGCCGAGGACGACGGGTGCGGCGGTGCCGGGGCCCGGTCAGGGGGCGCGGGTGGAGTGTCCCCTCGGGTCGGCGTGACGGTGTCGGGGGCCGGCGGGGTGGAGTGGGGCGGCGCGGCATGCGAGGCCGGTCCGGGTGCGGCGTGCGGGACCCGGGCGGGGGCGCCGGTGTCCACGGCTTGGGCGCGCGCGGCGCCGGGCGCGTCCCCGGCGGCCCCGTAGGCATGGGCGGTGGCCTCCGGGGACCGGGACGGTGACGGGGTGGCAGCCGTGACAAGGTGGCCGCCGTCACGGCCCCATCCGGCACGCCGACGCTCCGGGCCGGCCGTCGGCCGTCCGGCGGGGTCGCCGTGCGCGGCACGCCCGCCGGCCGACCCGGGCGGGCGCCGGACGTCGTCGCGGTCGTCGTCCTGCACGCGCGGTGGCACCCCGGCGCCCGCCCGCCCCGGCCCCTCCCCCACGCTCCGCGAGCCGTCGTCGCCCCACACCGGGGCAGGGGCGCCCCGGCGGTCCAACTCGGCGAGGCGGGACAGGAGTTCCGCGCAGCGGGCGGTGGCGCGTTCGTGGTCGTCACGGGACCAGGCGAGGTCGAGGCGGAGGGCGGCGGTGTTCTCCTCGATGGCCGGCGTGGACAGCAGGCGGGTCAGCTCGGCCTGGCGTTCGGCGGCGTGGCGCTGTTCGCGGAGCATGACGTCGAGGCGGTCGGCCAGGGCGTCCCGCGCGCCGGGCCGGGCGTCGTACGCCGTGAGCGCGGCGCGGTGCAGGGCGCGCGCCCGTTCCCGCTCGGCGTCGGCGGCGGCGGGGCCGTACGCCGCGGCGAGGTCCTCCAGCAGCGCCTCGACGACGTCCCACGGCGGCACCTCGTGTCCGTCCAGGCAGGCCCGCATGCCGTCGGGGTCGCGGCGCCAGAAGACCCCGCTCCAGCCCCCGCCCTGGTCCAGACGCGCGAGCAGGCCGTCCAGGTAGCTCGCGAACTCCCGTACTCCGTAGGGAAGTCGATCCCCCGCCATCGCTCAGCTCCCGCCCGGCCGCCGGCACTTTCGGTCGGTAGGCAACACCAGTCGTGTTACGGCGCTGCTACGGAGAGTTTTCCGGCAGAGCGCGGACGGCTCATCGCACCGCCCCGCCCACTGCGCGGATCCGGTTCCTCACACGGGCGCGAGCGCGCACCGCGCGACCAGCTCGTCCATCGACAGCCCGAGGACCCCGGCCAGCGCGGCCACGGTGAAGAACGCGGGCGTCGGCGCCCGGCCCGTCTCGATCTTGCGGAGCGTCTCGGCGGACACGCCCGCCTCGGCGGCGACCTCGGTCATGCTCCGGCCTCCGCGCGCCACGCGCAGCAACTGCCCGAGCCGCTCGCCGCGTTCGCGCTCTTCAGGGGTCAGAGGGGTGCGCACCATGCACCCATTCTAATACCGGCCCCCACGCGGCACCCCTATTAAAATACCGGTATAGTAATTGGCGTGGTCGAACTGAAGACGGACACATCGATCGACGCGATGCACGCGGCGGGCCAGACCGTCGGGCGGGCCCTGACGGCCGTACGACAGGCCGCGGACGTCGGCGTCCCGCTGCTGGAGCTGGACGAGGTGGCGCGGGAGGTGCTGCGCGAGGCGGGAGCGTCCTCGCCGTTCCTCGGCTACCGCCCCTCCTTCGCCCCGACTCCCTTCCCCGCGGTCATCTGCGTCTCCGTGAACGACGCGATCGTGCACGGCATCCCCACCCGGTACCGGCTGCGCGACGGCGATCTGGTCTCCGTCGACTGCGGCGCCGTCCTGGACGGCTGGGTCGGCGACTCGGCGCTCAGCTTCACGGTGGGCCGGCCGCGCCCGGCGGACGTACGCCTGATCGAGACGGCCGAGCGGGCCCTGGCGGCGGGCATCGAGGCGGCCGTCGTCGGCAACCGCATCGGGGACATCGCCCACGCCGTCGGCCGGGTCTGCCGTGCGGCCGGCTACGGCATCCCGCAGGGCTTCGGCGGCCACGGCGTGGGCCGCCGGATGCACGAGGACCCCGACGTGCCCAACGAGGGGCGCCCCGGCCGGGGGCTTCCGCTGCGTCCGGGCATGGTCCTGGCCATCGAGCCGATGCTGATCGCGAGTGGCAAGGACGCCTACCACGCGGCGGGCGACGGCTGGACCCTGCGCACCTCCGACGGCTCCCGCGCGGCCCACGTCGAGCACACGGTCGCGATCACCGACGCCGGTCCGCGGGTTCTCACCGAGAGGCGCTAGGCACAGCCGGCCCGGGTGCGCGGGCCACCGGTCCGGCGAACGTGCCCGCCCCACCAGTTCGTGTCATCGTGGGCATGAACAGCCCTCACCCGGTTACCCGGCGGAGCCAGTCGTCAGCGAAGGAAGCGCATCGCCATGACCAACGGCTACCCTCCTGACCCCTTCGGTGAGTTCCTGGGCCGCTTCTTCGGCGGATCCGGCGGAGCCCCCGGGGCGCCACGGCACATCGACATCGGCCGTCTGCTCAGTCAGCCGGCCCGTGAGCTGGTCAGAGGAGCCGCCCTGTACGCCGCCGAGCACGGCAGCCGGGACCTGGACACCCAGCACCTGCTGCGTGCCGCCGTGGCGGCCGAGCCCACCCGGAGTCTGCTGAGCCGGGCGGGCGCCGACCCGGACTCGCTCGCCTCGGAGATCGACGACCGGGCCGGCCCGGTCCAGCACCAGCCCGGTGAGGGCCCGCCGCCGACCGCGCTGTCGCTCACCCCGGCCGTCAAGCGCGCCCTGCTGGACGCGCACGACATGGCGCGGGCGAGCGGCACCGGATACATCGGCCCGGAGCACGTGCTGAGCGCGCTGGCCGCCAACCCGGACTCCGCGGCCGGGCACATCCTGCACGCGGCGAGGTTCTCGGCCGGCTCCCTGCCGCCCGAGGCCCCGGAGGGCACCCAGGTCCGCGTGGAACGGCCGCGCGCCACCGGCACGCCCACGCTGGACAAGTACGGCCGCGATCTGACCGACCTGGCCCGGCAGGGCCGGATCGACCCGGTGATCGGCCGGGACACCGAGATCGAGCAGACCATCGAGGTGCTGTCCCGGCGCGGCAAGAACAACCCGGTGCTGATCGGTGACGCGGGCGTCGGCAAGACGGCCATCGTCGAAGGCCTGGCCCAGCGGATCATCGACGGGGACGTCCCGGACGTGCTGGCGGAGCGGCGCGTCGTGGCCCTGGACCTGACCGGCGTGGTCGCCGGCACCCGCTACCGGGGTGACTTCGAGGAGCGCCTGAACAACATCGTGGAGGAGATCCGCGCCCACTCGGACAAGCTGATCGTGTTCATCGACGAGCTGCACACCGTCGTGGGCGCGGGCACCGGCGGCGAGGGCGGAGCGATGGACGCGGGCAACATCCTCAAGCCCGCCCTGGCCCGCGGTGAGCTGCACGTCGTCGGCGCGACCACACTGGAGGAGTACCGGCGGATCGAGAAGGACGCGGCGCTGGCCCGCAGGTTCCAGCCGATCCTGGTGCCCGAGCCGACGGTCGAGGACGCCATCGAGATCCTGCGTGGTCTGCGCGACCGGTACGAGGCCCACCACCAGGTCCGTTACACCGACGAGGCGCTGGTCGCCGCCGTGGAGCTGTCCGACCGGTATCTCACCGACCGGCGGCTGCCGGACAAGGCCATCGACCTGATCGACCAGGCGGGCGCCCGGGTGCGGCTCGGCGCGCGGACCAAGGGCACGGACGTGCGCACGATGGAACGCGAGGTCGAGCAGCTGGTCCGGGACAAGGACCAGGCGGTCGCGGACGAGGACTACGACAAGGCCAAGGAACTGCGCGACCGGATCGGCGAGCTGAAGCAGCGGATCGCCCAGGAGAGCGGCGACGACAAGGCCGACGAGGGCCTGGACCTGGAGGTGACGGCGGAGGCCATCGCCGAGGTGGTGTCGCGGCAGACCGGCGTCCCGGTCAGCCGGCTCACCCAGGAGGAGAAGGAACGGCTGCTCGGCCTGGAGGAACACCTGCACCAGCGGGTCGTCGGCCAGGAGGAGGCCGTCGCCGTGGTCGCGGAGGCCGTCCTGCGCTCCCGCGCGGGACTCGCCAGCCCGAACCGGCCGATCGGCAGCTTCCTGTTCCTCGGCCCGACCGGCGTCGGCAAGACGGAGCTGGCCCGGGCGCTCGCCGAGGCCCTGTTCGGCAGCGAGGACCGCATGGTCCGGCTCGACATGAGCGAGTACCAGGAGCGGCACACCGTCTCCCGCCTGGTGGGCGCCCCGCCCGGTTACGTCGGCCACGAGGAGGCCGGCCAGCTCACCGAGGTGGTGCGCCGGCACCCGTACTCGCTGCTTCTGCTCGACGAGGTGGAGAAGGCCCACCCGGACGTCTTCAACATCCTGCTGCAGGTGCTGGACGACGGCCGGCTGACCGACTCCCAGGGCCGGACGGTGGACTTCACCAACACGGTCATCGTGATGACGAGCAACCTGGGCTCGGAGGCGATCACCCGGCGCGGTGCGGGGATCGGGTTCGGGCCGGGCGGCGCGGACGCGGACGAGGAGGCGCGGCGCGAGCAGATCCTGCGGCCGCTGCGCGAGCACTTCCGGCCGGAGTTCCTCAACCGCATCGACGAGATCGTGGTCTTCCGGCAGCTCACCAGCGAGCAACTGCGCCGGATCACCCAGCTGTTGCTGGAGGGCACCCGACGGCTGCTGGACGGGCAGGGCGTCTCGGTCACGTTCACGGACGCGGCCGTCGACTGGATCGCCGAGCGCGGCTACCAGCCGGAGTACGGCGCCCGGCCGCTGCGCCGCACCATTCAGCGCGAGGTGGACAACCAGCTGTCCCGGCTGCTGCTGAACGGCACGATCTCCGAGGGCAGCCGGGTGACGGTGGACGCCAAGGACGGACGGCTGGACTTCCGTACGCAGGAAGACCAGCCGCCGGCGCCGCAGTGATGAGGCATGTGCCGTTGAGGTCCATGCCGTTGTGAGGTCTACGGCGTTGGTCTACGGCGCGGGGTCCACGACCATCGCCGAGCCGCCCCCGCGCCGCACCTTCTCGGCGGCGGCCAGCCACTTCCCGTCCGGGAGCCGTTGCACACCGGTCGCCGCACCGATCTCGGGGTTGAGCGAGAAGGAGTGTCCGATGCGCTCCAGCTGGCTCCTCAGGTCGTTGTTGTAGAGGGCGGGTTCGAGCTCCGTCTTGGCCGCGTTGCGCTGGCTGGCGCGGGGTGCGGCGATCGCGTCGACCAGTGGCAGGTGCCGGTCGAGGAACTCGGTGAGGGTCTGCAGCACGGTGGTGATGATGGTCGCGCCGCCGGGCGAACCCAGTGCCACGACCGGCCTGTTGTGCCGGTCGAGGACGATCGTCGGGGAGATCGACGAGCGCGGCCGCTTGCCCGGACCCGGCAGGTTCGGGTCGTGCACGGCCGGGTCGGCCGGGGCGAAGGAGAAGTCGGTCAGCTCGTTGTTGAGCAGGAAGCCCCGGCCGGGGACGGTCATGGCACTGCCGCCGGTCTGCTCGATGGTGAGCGTGTAGGAGACGACGTTGCCCCACTTGTCGGCCACGGTCAGATGCGTGGTGTTCTGGCCCTCGTAGGTGGTCGGGGCCGCCGTGCCGCCCTTGGCGCAGGCCTTCGGGTGGCGCGGGTCGCCGGGGGCGAGCGGGCTGGTGAGGACCGCATCGTCCTTGATCAGGCAGGCCCGTGAGTCGGCGTACCGCTGCGACAGCAGCTGTTTCGTCGGCACGTCCTCGAAGGCGGGGTCGCCGACCCAGCGCCCGCGGTCGGCGAAGGCGATCCGGCTCGCCTCGATGAAGTGGTGCAGGTACTGCGTCTCGCTCGCCTTCGAAAGGTCGGTGTTCTCCAGGATGTTCAGGGCTTCGCCGACCGTGGTGCCGCCGGAGGAGGAGGGCGCGATGGAGTACACGTTCAGGCCGCGGTACGACGTCCTGGTGGGCGCCTGGAGCTTGGCACCGTAGACGGCGAGGTCCTTCTCGGCCAGTTTTCCGGGACGGGCGTTCCAGCCGGAGGCCGGGTCCACGGGCGGGTGCTCGACCGTCTTGACGATGTCGTCGCCGATGTCGCCGCGGTAGACGGCGTCGACGCCGCTGCGGCCCAGCTCCTCGTAGGTGCGGGCCAGTTCGGGGTTCTTGAGCTTGGAACCGACGACGGGCAGCTGTCCGTTCGGCAGGAACAACTTGGCGGTGTCCGGGAAGTAGCGGAACCGGGTCTCGTTGGACGCGGTCTGCGAGCGGAAGGTGTCGTCCACGGTGAAGCCGTCACGGGCGACCCGCTCGGCCGGCTTCAGGACGGTGCCGAGCCGTTCGCTGCCCCACTCGTGCAGCGCGGTCTGCCAGGTGGCGGGCGTGCCGGGAGTGCCGACGCCCAGGCCGCTGCTGACGGCGTCGGTGAAGGACAGGGGCTTGCCCTTCTCCAGGAACAGGTCGGGGCCCGCGCTGAGCGGTGCCGTCTCGCGGCCGTCGATGGTGTGCACGGTGCGTGACTTGGCGTCGTAGTAGACGAAGTAGCCGCCGCCACCGATGCCGGCCGAGTAGGGCTCGGTGACGCCGAGCGCGGCGGCGGTGGCGACGGCCGCGTCGACCGCGTTGCCGCCGTGTCTGAGGACTTCGATGCCGGCGGCGGAGGCGTCCGCGTCGACACTGGCGACCGCGCCGCCGTAACCGACGGCCACCGGGACCTTCGCCGAAGTCCCGCTCGCTGTCGCGGCGGGCGGCGCCGCCGCTCCCACCGACACCAGCGCGGCCGAGACCGTCAGAACCGCCAGCTTCCGCGTGCCAGGACGACCCATCCGAACCTCCCGTTGGGACAAGTCCGCGCAGCGTAACCAGATTGCCGTAGTACCGACAGTACGCCTCGGTCACCCGCCACACGACCGTCACAGCCCGAACACCGGTACGTACCCGTTCCCTGGGCCCGCTACCATGCGCGGCCATGAACGACGACGTGCGCAACATCGTGCTGGGCCTGGTGGCGACCGGCATGTCCGCCTCGCTCGGCTGGCTCGCCCGTACGTATCTGTGGCGCCGCAGGCTGCGGCGCAAGCAGGCGTTCTTCGGGTTGCCGGAGAACTCGGAGTCGTTGCTCGTCGTCAACCGCGACCCGGCCGCCACCGAACCGGCGGTGCACCGCTTCGACGTCTTCGCGCTGCTGGAGTTGTCCGCGCTCATCAAGGAGTGCGGTGCGAAAACCCAGGTGGTCACCCAGGACACGGTGCAGCAGGGCTTCGGGGAGCGGACCGAGTTCTGCGTGGGCGGCCCCGCCTCCAACCGGCGCATGGCGGCCCACATGTCGGCGATGCTGCCGGGCCTGTTGGTCGACACCGATGCGGAACCGGGGCCGGAGCGCGGCGCGTTCCGCATCGGCGGCGAGCACTACCGCATGGAGCGCGGCGTCGCCGAGTACGTACTGCTCGCGCGGGTCACCGCGAGCGGCCAGGCCCGCCCGGTGTTCCTGTTCTGCGGACAGAGCGCGATCACCAACCAGGCTGCCACCCGCCATCTCGCCCGCCACCACGAACGGCTGCACCGAAAGTACGGCACCGGTTCCTTCGTGCTGCTGCTGAAGGTGGTCAACTCCCAGGCGTACGGCCCGGATGTGGTCGAGTTGGTGGCGGACGTCACACGGGCGGCGCGGACCCCCCTGCCCGAGACGGCCTCCGCCGACACGGCCGCTTAGCGGTTCAACAATCTTTACTGGTACGTAACTTACCGACGGGTTACTTACGGTAAGGGTCTCCGGTTACCGTCGGGTCACTTTGCACTGAGACGAGTGAAGGAGTGACCCATGGGACACGGTCGCACCGCGTTGCGCCACGCCGCCGTCGGAACCGTCTCGGCGGCGCTGGTCGCCGGTTCCGTCGTCGGCCTGGCACCCGCCGCCCAGGCCGGCACCCCCGGCGTGCGGTTCGTCGACATCACCGGCGACGGCGGCACCGTACTGAAGGCGAACGTCGTCACGCCCGCCGACGCCGACGGCTCGCGCAGCTACCCGCTCATCGTGCTGCCCACGAGCTGGAGCCTGCCCCAGGTGGAGTACCTCGCCCAGGCACAGAAGCTCGCCGACGCCGGCTACGTGGTGCTCACCTACAACGTGCGCGGCTTCTGGCAGTCCGGCGGCCAGATAGAAGTGGCGGGTCCGCCCGACATAGCGGACGCCTCCAAGGTCATCGACTGGGCCCTCGCCAACACCCCGGCCGATTCCGGGCACATCGGCATGGCCGGGGTGTCGTACGGCGCCGGGATCAGCCTGCTCGCCGCCGCACACGACAAGCGCATCAAGGCCGTGGCCGCGCTCAGCGGCTGGACCGACCTGGTGAACTCGATCTACTCGGGGCACACCCAGCACGTCCAGGCGCTGGGCGTGCTGGACGGATCGGCCACCCTCACCGGCCGCGAGAGCCCCGAACTGCGCGAGATCTTCGACAACATGTACTCCTCGGACCTGTCGAAGGAGCAGGAGATGATCGACTGGGGGAGGAAACGTTCCGTCGCAACTTATGTCGACCAGTTGAACAAGAACGGCGCGGCCGTCATGCTCGCCAACGCCTGGGGCGACACGGTCTTCCCGGTGAACCAGTTCGCCGACTTCTACCAGAAGCTGACCGTTCCCAAGCGCCTGGAGCTGCGCCCCGGCGACCACGCGACCGCCGAGCTGCCCGGGCTGTTCGGGCTGCCCAACGACGTCTGGACGGACACCGAGCGCTGGCTCGACCGCTATCTGAAGGGCGCCGACAACGGCATCGACCGTGAGCAGCCGGTCCAGCTGAAGTCCCGTAGCGCGGGGGGATACGAGGGCTACCCGGACTGGAAGTCGGTCGGCGCCACACGCCGGAAGATCGCACTCGCCGACTCCACCACCATCCACGCCAACGTGGACTCCGGTGCCGACGGCGGGATCGTGTTCCTGTCCAGCATCCTGGACCAGGTCGCCCAGCTGCCTCCCATGGCCTTCGTCCCGCTGCTGCCGCGCCGCTGGGCGGCCGTGTGGCAGTCGGAGCGGTACGCCGCGACCCAGCAGGTGCGCGGCACGGCCACCCTGCACACCACCCTCACCCCGACCGCCGAGAGCGGCACCCTGGTCGCCTACCTGTACGACGTGGGTCCGCTGGGCATCGGCAAGTTGGTGACGAACGCGCCCTACACCTGGCACGGGCGGACGCCCGGCGAACCGTTCGACGTCGACCTGGACCTGTTCTCCACGGCCTACGACGTTCCCGCCGGACACCGCCTCGCGCTGGTGGTCGACACGGTCGACCCGCTGTACATCGAGCACAACCCGTCCGGCGCGCAGCTGACCTTCTCCTCGCCCTCGGACGACCCGTCGTACGTGTCCGTCCCCGTGCGCGAGCAGTGATCTCCGGCTGCCGCCGGACGAGCCTGGCCCGTTGAACTGCCGCCCCCCGAGAGCAGCCTCCACATCCTGATGGAGATCGGCGAGTCACCGTCACCACAGGGATGAACGGCAAATCCTAGTCGAGGTTGGGGGCGATGGGTTTCCCGGCGTGGAGGAACTTCTCCCCGGGCCTGCCGAGCCGAAGCGGAGGACCGCGGAACAGGCAGGCCCGAAGGGCCGGTTCGACGGGGACACGGATGCCGGAGTCGTCGCGGGGCCGGGCGGGCTCAGGTCTCGGCGATCTCCGCGTACATCTGGGAGAGCTCGGGGACGCCGCTCGCGGCCCAGTCCTGCCCGGCGCCCGCGACCTCGACCTCGCGGCCGGAGGCCAGCCGTACGACGGGCTCCCCGTCGGGGCGGATCAGCCAGCCGGCGCCGGGCACGGTGCGCACCACCACCGTGCCCAGGTACAGCCCTGCGTCGTTGCCCAGCCGGGGCAGGAACTCGGCGTCGTCGCGCCAGCGCGGGACGAGCTGGTCCAGGGCCTCCAGGGAGGCCGGGGTGTCGTCGAGGCGGACGCCCGCCCGGGCCGCCTGCGAGCGGAGCAGTTCGCACTCGGACAGCAGCGCGGCGACCGCCTCGGGGTCGGCAGGCGGCTCCCCCACGCTCGCCTCAGCTCGCGCGGGGGCACCCCCGTCGTCACCGTGCTTCTTGTGCCGGTGGCCCAGGAACGGAAGGTTCATGGACCCAGCGTGGCATCAGACGTCGAGGTCGACCACCACCGGAGCGTGATCGGAGGCGCCCTTACCCTTGCGTTCCTCGCGGTCCACGTAGGCGTCCTTGACCGCCTTGGCGAACGGGGCGTTGCCGTACACCAGGTCGATGCGCATGCCGCGGTTCTTGGGGAAGCAGAGCTGGCGGTAGTCCCAGTACGTGAACGGGCGGTCGTACTTCAGCGGGCGCGGCACCACGTCGTTCAGGCCGGCCTCGCGCAGGGAGGCGAGGGCGGCGCGCTCGGCGGGGGTGACGTGGGTGGAGCCCTCGAAGGCGGCGGGGTCGAAGACGTCGTCGTCGGTCGGCGCCACGTTGTAGTCCCCCATGACGGCGAAGGGGCGGCTGCCCTGTGCGTCGCCCTGCACGGCCGCCCTCAGTGCCTCGAACCACTGGAGCTTGTACGCGTAGTGCGGGTGCTCCACCTCGCGGCCGTTGGGGACGTACACGGACCAGACGCGGACCGGGCCGCAGGTCGCCGAGAGGGCGCGCGGCTCGGTCACGCCGTCGAAGCCGGGGTCGCCGGGCAGGCCCTTGACGACGTCCTCGATGCCGACGCGGGAGAGCACCGCCACGCCGTTCCACCGGCCGGTCGCGTGGACCGCCGACTCGTACCCCAGCTCGCGCAGCTGGTCGGCCGGGAACTGCTCCTCGGCGACCTTCGCCTCCTGCAGGCAGAGCACGTCGGTGCCGCTGCTCTCCAGCCAGGCCAGCAGTCTCGGGAGACGGGCGGTGATCGAGTTCACGTTCCAGGTGGCGATGCGCATGTCTCACAACCTACCCGGAGGGTCCGACAACCGGTCCCGGCTCACACCTCGGCCGAGGCCCCCGGGGTCAGCCGCTGGTGGTCCGTGCCGCCCAGGGCGCCGATCTGCCGGTCGTAGATCGGCCGGGCGAGGTCGGTGAGGAGGGCGTCGTGGACGTCGTAGGCACGCTGCGGCCGCACCTCGCGGACGTAGTCGATGACCTCGGAGATCTTGTTCCACGGGGCCATCACCGGGAGCATCAGGGTCTCCACCGGACGGTCGGGCACGGTGAGGGCGTCGCCGGGGTGGAAGACCCTGCCGCCGTCGACCAGATAGCCGACGTTGGTGATCCGCGGGATGTCCGGGTGGATCACCGCGTGCAGTTCGCCGTGGACCTGCACCTCGAAGCCGGCCGCGGTGAAGGTGTCGCCGTGGCCGACGGTGTGCACCCGGCCCGGAAAGGCCGCCGCGAGCTGCTCGGCGACCGACCTCAGCGTCCAGATCCGGGCCGCCGGGTTGTTCTCCATGGCGGCCCGGAGCCGGAACTCGTCGAAGTGGTCCGGGTGCTCGTGCGTGATCAGGATGGCGTCGGCGCCGAGCGCGGCGTCCTCCTCGCTGAACTCCCCGGGGTCGATGACGAGCGTCTGGCCGTCCTTGTCGAGGCGGACACAGGCATGGGACTTCTTGGTGAGCTTCATGACACACCATCCTGCCCAAACGGCGGCCCTCCGTGCGCGGCGCGGCGCGGCTCACTCGGCGGGCGTGGTCTCCTCCTGGACGACCTGCCGGGCCACCCGGAACGCGCGGTCGGCGGCCGGCATCCCGCAGTACACGGCCGCCTGCAGCAGCACCTCCCTGATCTCGTCCGGGGTGAGCCCGTTGCGCAGCGCGGCGCGGGTGTGGACGGCCAGCTCCTCCAGATGGCCACCGGCGACCAGCGCGGTCAGCGTGACGCAGCTGCGGGTGCGGCGGTCCAGGCCCGGCCGGTCCCAGATCTCGCCCCAGGTGCAGCGGGTGAGGAACTCCTGGAAGTCCCCGGAGAAACCGTCGGCCTCCGCGAGCTCCCGGTCCACGTGCGCGTCGCCGAGCACCTCCCGGCGGATCTTCAGCCCGGTCTCGTACCGGTCGGGCCGCGCGGCCGGCTGGGCCGGTGCGGCGGCCGGGGCTATCTCGGCGACCGGCACCACCTGCGGCGGCATGGCCGGCACCGGGAGCGACGGTGCCGCCGGCAGGACCGTCTGGCCGGTCTCGTAGGGCTGCTGCCAGGCGGTGGAGAAGTGATGGACGAGCAGGTCGGTGACGGCCGCCGGCTGCTCGACCGGGACCAGGTGGGAGGAGCCGGGGACGACGGCGAGGCGGGCGTCCGGGATGCCGGCGACCAGGGTGCGGGCCTCGGCCGGTCCCGTGACCCGGTCGTCCGCACCGACGAGCACGAGCGTCGGCACGCCGACCCGGCCGAGCTCAAACCGCACGTCGAACGCGGCGAGCGCCTCGCAGGCGGCGATGTAGCAGCCCGGGTCGGTGGTGCGGACCATCTGCACCGCCCACTCGGTGATCGCCGGCTGCGCCGCGGAGAAGGAGCCGGTGAACCAGCGGTCCGGCGACGTCCGCGCGATCGGGTCCAGCCCGTTCGTACGCACGATCACCCCGCGCTGCCGGAACTCGTCGGCGGTCCCGAACCGGGGTGAGGCCGCCACCAGGGCCAGCGAGGCGAGCCGCTCGGGGTGGCGCAGGGCCAGCTCGATGCCGATCGCGCCGGCCAGCGCACAGCCCGCGTAGCCGAACCGCTGAACGCCGATCGAGTCCAGCGTGGCCAGCAGCCGGGTGGTCAGCTCGGCGACGGAACCGGCCGGGTGAGCCGGGGCTCCGCCGTGGCCGGGAAGGTCGAACCGCAGGACCCGCCACTGCTTGGTCAGCTCCGGCACCTGGCGGTCCCACATGTGCCATGTGGTACCCAGTGAGGGACCCAAGATCAGGACCGGAGCGTCTTCTGGCCCGTCAAAGCGGTATTGCAGGGTGTTCGGGGGTGTCTCACTCACGGCACAGACCCTCTCACGTCTGACGACTGCCCCTGTGGCGAGGGTTGCGACTGCACAGGTCTGACCAGGTGGAAGACCTCCCGGGCCGCGTAGCGCTTGAGGCTGCGGACTATCTCGCGCCGGGTCTTCCCCTCCTTGCTGCGGCGTTCGTAGTACTCCTGGCTGCGCGGGTCGACGCGCAGGCAGGTCTGCACGATACGGCGCAGGGCCGCGTTGGCTTGCCGGTCGCCGCCGCGGTTGAGGCGACGGTACTGCCGACTGCCCGAGGAACGCTCGACGGGGCTGACCCCGCACAGCGCTGCAAACGACGCTTCACTGTCCAGGCGTTCCGGGTTGTCCCCGATCGTGTCGAAGCCGAAGCATGGATCAGCTGGGCAGCAGCCACCGTGAACCGCCTCGACCCATGGAACACACCCACGTTCCGTCAGAACGAGCAAAAGACGGCCACAGGGCGTGATCAGTGGGCGCGCGCGATCGGCTGTTCGGACCAGATGGTCTTGTGGTTCTGGCCGTGGCGGCAGCCCCAGCGCTCGGCGAGTTGGGCGACGAGGAACAGTCCGCGTCCACCCTCGTCGGTGGTGCGAGCGCGGCGCAGACGGGGCTGGGCGGTGTTGGAGTCGGTGACCTCGCAGACCAGAACGTGGTGCCGGATCAGTCGCAGCTCCGCCGGCGGACGACCGTAGCGGATCGCGTTGGTGACCAGTTCACTGACGATGAGCTCGGTGGGGAGGAGGAGGTCGTCCAGCCCCCACGCGGTGAGTTGGCGGGTCGCCCATCCCCGGGCGTCCGAGACAGCAGCCGGATCGGCAGGTATCTGCCAGTGAGCGGAGTCCTCGGCCGGTACGGCGCGGGTGCGTGCCAGCAGCAGGGTCGCGTCGTCACGGGGTGCTTCGTCCACCAGACTGTCGAGGAGGGTCCTGCCGGTCTCCTCCAGCGGGCGGTCCGGGCGGCAGGAGGTGGCGAGGGCATCGGTCAGCCGCTGGAGCCCGTCGCAGACGTCATGTGTGGCTTGCTGGACCAGGCCGTCGGTGTAAAGCACGAGGACGCTGCCCGGCTCGAGGTCGATCGTGGTTGTCTCGTACGGCATGCCGCAGACGGCCAGGGGCGGCCCCGGGAGTATGCCGACGGCTTCGGCACTCCCGTTCGGCCGCACGAGCACGGGCGGCGGGTGCCCGGCACTGGCCATGGCGCAGCGCCGGGTGACCGGGTCGTAGACCGCGTACAGACAGGTGGCGCCCATGACGTCGTGGTCGCCAGGGGGTGCTTCCACCGCGAGGCGCTGGATCAGGTCAGCGAGACGCGTGAGCAACTCGTCCGGCTCCAGTTCGAGGTCGGCGAGGGTCTGGATGGCAGCGCGCAGACGGCCCATGGTGGCACTGGCGGGTATGCCGCGGCCGATCACGTCTCCGGCGACGAGGGCCAGCCGGAGAGCGGGCAGGGGTATGGCGTCGTACCAGTCGCCGCTGGTGCCGCCCCCACGGTTTGCGGGCAGGTAGACGCCGGCGGTCTCGGCTGCCGGAGTGTCGGTCGTGGCCGGGGGAAGGAGTCTTTGCTGCAGGGCCATGGCCGCTCTGTGCTCGCGCGTGTAGCGGCGGGCGTTGTCGATGGCCAGTGCTCCCCGTGAGGCGATCTGCCTCATGAGATCCACCTCGTCCGCGGTGAACGGTTCGGAGAGGCCGGTTCGCCAGACCACGATCGCTCCGAGGGTGAGGCCGCGGGCGTGCAGCGGTGCCACCATCACCGCGTGGGTGTCGTGCGGGAGGAATTGCCCGGCCGGATGTGGGCCGTCGATCAGGGCGAGGTAGTCGTCCCGGCCGTAGACGACCGTCTCGCCGTGCTGGAAGCGGCGCAGGAGGGGGTGGTCGGACAGGGACGGGACGAGGTTTCCGCGCCGGATGCCAGGCGGCCAGTCCGCGGTGACCGGCGCCAGGGCAGCGTTGCGCAGATGCGGATCTCCGCCACCCAGCCGCTCTGCGGGTTCGTCGCCGTCGAAGACGGCGTCCGCAAGTTCGACGGCTGCGAGATCACCGAAGGTGGGGACAAGGACGTCCGCGAGATCCTGGGCGGTCCGCAGGATGTCCAGGGAGCACCCCACCCGCTCGGCGACCGCGTGGGCGAGATCCAGTTGTCGGCGGGCACGCAATTGGTCGGTGTTGTCTGTGTACAGGGCTGCGACTCCTGCGGGGCGTCCTCGTGCGTCCTCCAGTCGGAAGGCGGACAGCGACAGCGCGTGCCGCCGCGCCGGATGGTGTCGCCAGCTCACTCGCTGGTTCCTGTGGATCAGCGGGACGCCCGTCTCGAGCACCTGCCGCAGTACCGCCTCGATGCTCTCGGCGTCTTCGGCGCACAGCACGTCGCTCAGTCGGGCGCCGGGCTGTATGGGACGGCCGTCGGGAGTGTCCGGCGTGGCGTTCGTCTGCACGGTGGTGAGATCCGTGTCGTGCAGGGCGATCGTGATCCGGTTCTGTGCGGACAGTGCGCGCAGGAGGGCTGCGCCGTGCCGGTGGTCGGCGACGTGAGGAGTGGGGGCTGCGAGCACGAGGAAGTTCGCCGAGCCGCTCAGCCGTGTGGTCCGGAATGTGACGTCGATCGTGTTGCCGCACTGGTGACGCAGTCGTACCCGGCCGGTCGCCGGCACTTGTGCGGCCCTGCGCGGGGCGTGCGGGAGGTCGGCCACGAGCTCCTGCACGGGGCGGCCGTGGACCTCGTCGGCGCAGAACCCGGTCAGGTCCTGTGCTGTGCCGGTCCACCCCACCACCGTGCCCCGATCGTCGAGCACGGCCGCGGCCAGACCGTCGAAGGCGGGCGACCGGCCGCCGCGGCCGGCGCCGGAGACGCTCGTCGCACCCTGAAAGGCGCCTGCCGGGTCGGCGTTTTCAACATCCGATGTGTGCATGTCTCTGGCTTTCATTACGAGGTTCCGCGGCTACGGGAGATGGGATCCTGTGGAGGCTGTCGGCAACTCAGTGGGCGCCTGTTGGGGATGGCAGGTCCTGTTCGGCCCAGACGACCTTGCCGTCTGTTACGGAGCGGGAACCGCACCTGCGCGACAGCCGACCGACGAGGTAAAGGCCGCGGCCGTGCTCGTCGAGATTGCCGGGATGGCGGGGGCGTGGCTGACCGGTGTTGGTGTCGGAGACTTCGCAGGTAAGCACCCGGTGCTGGACGAGCCGTAGGCGGATCGGGCCGTCGCCGTGGCGGATCGCATTGGTGACCAGTTCGCTGACGAGCGACTCCATGGCCGTCACCAGCGGCTCCAGACCCCATTCACGGAGTTGGCGGGCGGCCAGACGCCGGGCCGTGGGGACGGTGACGAGTTCGTTCGGCAGATCCCAGGACGCGACCTGGGCGGGTGGCAGGGCGCGCGTCCGCGCAAGGAGCAAGGTGACGTCGTCGCCCGGTGCCTGCGCCGACAAGGTCTCCATCGCCCGTGAGCACAGGTCCTCCAGGGCGGCACCGGGCTGTGCCAGGGCGGCGCCCAGACGCCGCAGGCCGACGTCGATGTCCTCGCCGCGGGACTCCACCAGGCCGTCGGAGTAGAGGGCGAGCACGCTTCCTTCGGGCAGTTCCAGTTCCACGGACTCGAAAGGCACCAGGCCGAGACCGAGACCGAGCGGGGCTCCGGCCGGCAGGTCGGGGATGGTGACCCTGCCCTGTGCGTCGACGACCAGGGGCGGCGGATGCCCGGCCCGTGCCAGCGTGCACCGTCGGGAGACCGGGTCGTAGACGGCGTACAGACAGGTGGCACCGACGACCCGGGGACCCCGGTCGGTGTCGTCGGCGTCCTCGTCGTTCAGTCGCCGGACCGTGTCGTCGAGGTGCGACAGCAGTTCGTCCGGGGGCAGGTCGAGGTCCGCGAGCGTGCGCACGGCGGTGCGCAGCCTGCCCATGGTCGCCGCGGCATTGATGCCGTGTCCCACCACATCGCCGACGACCAGGGCCACCCGTGCGCCGGACAGCTCGACCACATCGAACCAGTCGCCACCCACACCGTGGTCCATGTCGGCGGGCACATAGCGCGAGGCGACCTCGACGGCAGCACCGCCCTGCACCCGGTGAGGGAGCAGAGCGCGTTGCAGCGTGAGAGCGGCGGTGCGCTCGCGCGCGTACTGGAGCGCGTTGTCCAAACAGAGCGCGGCCCTGGTGACCAGCTCCTCGGCGAGGAGCAGGTCGTCCTCCTGGAACGGCGTCTGTTCCGTGGAACGGCCGAACAGCGCCAGTCCCAGCACGCAGCGCCGGGCGCGGATGGGTACGACCATCAAGGAGTGGACGCCGCTGTCGCGTACCTTCTGCGCACGCGTCGGATCGTGGTCGACCCAGGGGCCGGCATGAGTGTCCAGCACCGGTTCCAGGTGAGATCTGCCCGTGCGCAGGACGGCGGCGAACGACGAGGTCGCGGGGACGTGGATCACCTCTTCACGCACCGCTGGCATCTCCAGGACACCCTGGTCGACGGAGGCCACCCCGGCACGGCGCAACACAGGGCGGCGTCCGCTCGTCGTGCCGATCCGTGCGGCGGGCTCGAGTCCGAACGGAACCGACTCCACCAGGTCGACGACGACGTGGTCGGCCAGCAGGGGCACGGTGAGCTCCGCCAGTTCCTGGGCGGTCTGCATCACGTCGAGGGTGCTGCCGATGTGCGTGCCGGCCTCGCTGAGGATGGCGAGGCGCTCGCGCGCCCGCTTGTTTCCGGTGACGTCCACGGTCATGGAGCACACGCCGAACGGGGTGCCGTCCGCGCCCTGGAGACAGAAGAAGGAGGCGGCGAACGCATGCTCACGGGGCCGGTCCGCAGGCGGCCACGCACGGTACTCGTGCACCGTCGTCGTGCCGCTCTCCAGCACCTGTCGCATCACGACCTTGAGCGCTTCGGCCTCGACGGCGGGCAGTGAGTCTTTCGGACCGCGTCCGAAGCGTCGGTGACGAGGCACGCCGTCGTGCCGCTCCATGGCGTCGTTCACCCAGACACAGCGCAGCTGCACGTCATAAACGACGATGCCGATCGGGGCTCGGGCAAGGAGCGACTCCCGCACCGGTCCCCCGGTCGCCCCCGAGGACAGGGAACCTATGTCCGTCACGGACGCCAGCCACCGGGTCTCGTCGCCCTGTCCCCGTAGCAGCGAGACCCGCAGCGTCATCCTGAGCGTGTGGCCGTCGCGGTGGCCTATCGCGACGGTGCCGGACCAGCCGCCCCGCGCACGGCACTGCTCGGCGAACGCCAACGCCTTCCGGGCGTCCTCGGGAGGCGGCAGCACGTGTGCGGCGGACCGGCCCACCACCTCCCCGGCCGCATAACCGACGAGCTGCTGAGCGGCGTGCGTCCACCCCACGACGATGCCCTCGGCGTCGATCACCGCTATCGCGGCATCGGGCACCTCAGGAAGGCTCACCGGCTCGGCGAGGAGGGTGTGGTCAATGGTGGTCATTCGCGGTCCATCCCATCGGTGCGGAAGTAGGAGCGTCGGCCTGTGGCCCGCCGACCCTGTGTGCAGCGGTGGTGAACAGGGATGTCCCGGTGAGCGGCACACAGTGCGGTATGGGTCATATCCGAGCAATTCGCCCATTACTGACGAAATCATCAGATGTAATGGCTTGGACGTCAAGACCCTCATAGGTGATCGAAGAGTCAGATGCTGGGGCTCCAGGTCGTCACGGCTCTACAGGTGAACGGACGGGTAGCGGGTTCCGCGGAGCATGCGCGGCGGGTGGGATCGGCTCCCCGAGGCTCAGACCACCCGCCGGATGGCGGCCCACCCCGGGGATCGCCCGGCAGACCGGGCGCCGGGACGATGCCGGGGAACCCATACCCGCAGCGCCCGAGGACTGATGCGGCACCGCACGGGACTCGGCAGTCCGACGGCTTCGCCGTCCAGCCCGGCGGGGAGGACCGGGGCGTCGGCGTACACGACGACTGCGTACCCCAGATCCACGCGCGACTCGACGCCGTCCGGGAGAGCCTCCAGCGCGGCCGAAGGGTCCTCACGGTCCAGGCCGAGATCCATGGCGAGGTGACGGATGAGAGTCCGGCCGGGGCCCTTCTCCAGCGCCACCCGCACCGAGGCGAGAACGCCCAGGACGTGACGGACGCGGCAGCCTCGGGGGCGATCCGTTGCGGACGGCCGAAGCATCCATGGGTTGTCTCCGACTCCGTCCCTGGTGGCCGGTGGCGACTCACCGCAGCCCGTGCTGGAAGGGGTCAAGTACGACAGTGCCGGGAAGGGTCGCCCACCGGGCGAAGAGGTCTCCTCGTTTTCCCGTGACCGGGGCTGGGCACCCGATGCCCATGGCGACGCGTCCGGTTCCGGTGCGAACCATCCTCGCCACCATCGGCCTGGTGCTCGCCACCTACGTCGTACTCGAGCTGGTGGTCCAGGCTCGCCGGGTCCTGATCTGGGCGGTCATCGCGTTGTTCCTGGCCGTCTCCCTTCATCCGGCGGTGGAGGCCCTGCAGCGACGGGTGCCGCGGTGCCGACGTTCGGTGGCCGCCTTGCTGGTCTTCCTGGCCGCGGCCGCGGCCGTCGGCGCGGTGGTCGCCCTGTTCGTCATCCCCCTGGCCCAGGAGGGAAGCCGGTTCGCCGGTCGCCTGCCCACGATGATCAGGGACGCCCAGGCCGGGCGCGGGCCAGTCGGCAACCTGCTGGAACGGACGCACGCTCTGCAGTATGTCCAGCACCATCGGGCGCAGATCCGCGCGTTCGCCACCGGACTGAGCACGCCCGTCGCAAAGTTTCTCCGCGGTGCAGCGAGCACCGCGGCGGGCGCTCTCACTATTTTCGTGCTGGCCTATCTGATGGTGCTGGAGGGCCCCAAGGCCATAGACCGGTCCCTGGCCCTCGTGGAAGAGGCGCCCGCGGTCCGCATACGCCGCGTCGGAGCCGCGTGCGCCCGTACCGTCAACGGCTATCTGACCGGGAACTTGCTGATCAGCGTCATCTGCGGGCTTCTGACCTACGTCGTGCTGCTGGTTTCCGGAGTGCCGTTCGCCGGCCTGCTGGCCCTCTTCGTCGCCGTGACCGACCTCATTCCCCTGGTGGGAGCCACGATAGGAGCTGTCGTCGCCTCCGCAGTGGCGTTCGTCCACTCCCTGCCGGCCGGCATCGGGGCCATCATCTTCTTCATCGTCTATCAGCAGGCCGAGAACCACCTCCTGCAACCGGTCATCCTGTCTCGGACGGTGAAACTCAACCCCCTCACCGTGCTGCTGGCCACCCTGATCGCCGCCGAAGTCGCCGGGATCCTCGGTGCCCTGCTGGCGATTCCCGTCACCGGCATCATCCAGGTCGTCCTCGGTGACATCTGGGCTCACCGCGGCGGTCGGCCACTGGGGCTGCCGACACGGGCAGACAACGGCCCCGAGACGGCCGACCGGTCCGACGCCCCCGGATGACGGCCCCGTGGAAGCCGGCCGCCACAAGCGCAGCGGGGAGTTCGCCCGGGCCGACGGCTGCGCCTTTCCTCGTCAGGCGAAAGATCGTTGACAGGCGGGTCGGGGTTGCAGGGCACAGCTTGAGCGGACGGACCTGGCAGACAGCGAGGACCCGGGATGAGAGCGGCTTGTTGATCGCCCTCGCCCGGTCCGTGTTCGAGCGGGACCTGGACGTCGGACCGACCGAATATTTCGACGGCCGCCTGCCGCCCTGATGAATGAGCCGATGTCCGAGACGGCGCCGCCCGGTTGAGCGCGCCGCACGACGCCGGCGTCGCCATCACAGCCGCGCCGAGATGAGCGTGAAAGGACCCCTCGCCGGCCGACGGCCCGCGGAGGTGGTGTGGTGTCGCCGCTCGCCGGGTCCGGTCGATCCGGCTTCGGGCAGCCATCCGCAGGGTCGCGTCGATGCCCACCATGTCCAGCACGAGCTGAGCGCCCTGCTGCTCCGTCATGTCCCTGATGCGCGCGATCGCCTCGTCGCCCGAGAGCAGAGCCTCCTCGGCGCCCAAGCGCTGGGCGTTCTCCAGCTTGCCGGCGTCGGTGTCCACGGCGACGACGGTGGTCGCCGCGCTCAGCGCGCGCAGAATCTGGATGGTCATCTGGCCCAGACCGCCGGCCCCGATCACGACCGCGGTCGAGCCCGGTCCCAGCAGGTGCAGCGACCGCTTCACAGCGTGATAGCCGGTCAGTCCGGCGTCGCTGAGCGGGGCGGCCTGGCGGGGATCGAGGGTGCCGAGCGGAATCAGGTAGCGCGCCGCCGGGACCAGCAGGTACTCGGCCATGCCGCCGTCGTGTCCACCGCGCAGGCCCGGTCCCTCACCCGCGCGCTTCTGGCAGTAGTTCTCCTGGCCCTGACGGCAGTTGGCGCAGATGCCACAGCCCCAAGAGCCGTAGACGATCACAGGGTCCCCGGGCTCGAACCCCGTGACGCCCGGTCCCAGCCGCTCCACCCACCCCGCATTCTCATGGCCGAGCGTGAAGGGCGGATCCGTGAAGCCGGGTAGCGGTGCAGGTGCCTGCATGATGTGCAGATCGGAGTGACAGGCACCGGCACCTGCGACCTTCACCAGCACCTGGCCCGCGCCGGGCTCGGGCACCGGCACCTCGCGCAGTTCGGGCGGCTGCCGCCAATCGACGAGTTGAAAAGCCCGCCTTCACGCGCACACTGGTCAGTCGCGGATGCCGTCGATGTCGACCAGGACGTGACGCGGGCCGCGGAATATCTGGTTGTGCCGGTACGGCGGCGGGTCCTCGACGAGCCGGGGATTCTGCACCCGGCGGACGAACTCGCCGACCGCAATCTGAACCTCGAGTCGCGCGAGCGGGGCGCCGAAGCAGAAGTGGATGCCCTGGCTGAATCCGAGGTGCTGGTTGTCGGAGCGTTCCAGGTCGAGTTCGTCGGGGTCGGTGAACCGTTCCGGGTCGCGGTTGGCCGAGCCGTACGCCAGGAAGATCGGCGCCCCCTTCGGGATGGTGATGCCGGCGATGTCGATGTCCTCCAGGGCGGAGCGGGTATGCCAGAACTGCACCGACGACTCGAAGCGCAGCAGTTCCTCCACCCCCGGCACGATCAGGTCGGGCCGGCGCCGCAGCTTCTCGAGCGCGTCGGGGTGGCGCAGCAGGGTGAGCACGCTGTGGGCGATGAGATTGACCGTGGTCTCGTGTCCCGCGAAGATCAGGAGCAGGGTGTTGCTCGCGAGCACACCCTTGGGCATCCCTCCCTCCGGGCCGTCCTCGTTCACCATCGCCGAGAGCATGCCGGGACCGGGCTGTTCGGCGTACCTGTCGAGCAGCTCGGCTGCGAACTGCCCGAAATCCCGCACGGCCTGCCGGCCCCCAGCCTGCCGGCTGCGGATCTCTTCGGAGGCGGCCTCGGGACCGAAGTCCAAAGCGTCCAGGGCGGTCTCGATCCAGTGGTGGAAGCGTGGCTCGTCCTCCAGCGGCACGCCCAGAACCTTGCAGATCACCGTCACCGGCAAGGGATAGGCGAACTCGTCGACGGCATCGATCCGATTCTTGCCCTTCATGTCGTCCAGGAGTCCGTCGACGATGCGGCGGACCTCGGGCTCCAGGTCGGAGATGAGGTGAGGGGCATGGGGCGGACCGACGAAATGCGGCATCATCATCCGGCGATCCCGATCGTGCTCGGGCGGATCGCAGGTGATGATGTTCGGTTCGGTCAACACCTCCCTGATCGGCTCGGCCACCGACTCCCCCGAGCCCTGCGCCTGGGCCCCGGCTGGGACGGGACACTTCCGTGGATCCGAACTGACCCGAGGGTCATGCAGAAGCGCCACGATCTCCCGGTAGGTGCTGACGACATAGGTGCCGTCCGGTTGCCGCGCCACCGGAGTCTTGCGCAGTTCCTCGTAGAACGGGTACGGATTGGCGCGGTTGGCATACCGGAGGGCCTGCTGCCAGGGGGTTTCCTCCACCACGAGGCTTTCCTCCCTCTTCTCTGGTCGATGCTGTCCGCTTCTCTGGTCGATGCTGTCCGCCCCGACGCGCGCGTCAGTGGCGGCGCGGCCGGAACTCGGCCGTCCGCTCGCTCGGGGCGTGTCCGGTCAGGACGACGTCGGGGATCGCAGTCGGGACCCTTGGGTCCGGGAACTCGGCCGGCATCGGCTTCATGTCGGGCGGCTGGTCCCAGCCCGCCGGCGGAGGCGGGAATGGCCCTGACTGCTGGATCAACTTCCCGTAGTACTCCAGCCACTTGCCGTGATCGAAGGTGACGGCCGCGACGATGCGGCCCCGGTGACCGTAGGCGGCGGCGAAACGGCGCTCCTCGACCGATCCTTGAGTGAAGACGATCTCGTCACCGAAAGGCGGCACGCCGACGGACTTGATGTTCACGCCGAACTGACCGGACCAGAAGCCGGGCAGCAGCAGATGCGGACGATAGTGGGGCTCCAGGTTCACCATGTTGTGCGCCGCTACCTCCGCACCGAAAACCGCGTTGTCCCAATGCTCCATCGCCAGGAACTGGTACTCGTAGAGCACATGCGGTGCACGCGCCACGTCCCCTGCCACGTAGACGCTGTCGGTGACCACACCATTGATGTCGAAGGCGCGGCCGCCGGCATCGCACCCGACACCCTAGAAACCGGCCGCCAGCCCCGAGCCCTCCAGCCACTCCACGTTCCGGATCGACCCCAGCGAGGCCACCACCACATCGGCGTCGACAGTGGTTCCGTCGGACAGGTGCGCCCGCCGCACATGCCCTTCGGAGTCGCCCTCCAGCGACGACACGCCCAGCCCGCAGCGCAGGTCCACGCTGTGATCGCGCTGCATCTGCGCGGCGATCTCCCCGATCACCCCGCCCAGCGCGCCGACCAGCGGCGCCGAACCGCGCTCGACGACGGTCACCGGGATGTCGAGCTCCCGGCAGACAGAGGCCACTTCCGAGCCGATGAACCCGGCGCCGATAACCAGGACCCGCGACGGCGGCTCGGCCAGCTCCTTCTGCAGCTGCGCAGCATCATCACGCGAGCGAATCGTGTGCACCCCGTGCAGGGCTGCCTCGGCCGGGTTCGGCCACTGGCGTGCGCGGGTCCCCGTGGCGATCAGCAACCGGTCGTACGGGACCTGCTCCCCGTCGGCCAGGTGCACCTGTTTGGTCACGCGGTCCAGCCCGACGGCGGCCACCCCGAGCCGCCATTCCGCGTCCACCTCTCGCATGCGGGGCAGTTTGGTGTGGTCGGCCGGCACCCAGCCCTTGAGCACCTGTTTGGACAGCGGCGGACGGTCATACGGCTCGTACGGCTCGTCCCCGATGATGGTCAGGGAACCGGTGAAGCCCTCCTCGCGCAGCGTCTCCGCGGCCCGGAGCCCGGCCAGAGAAGCACCCACGATGACGATCCGGCCGCTGGCCCGGAACTCCCGCACCAGCTCTGCGACCGTTGCCCGCAGAGTCATGGCGTCTCGCCCCGCTCCGCGCCGTCCAGGCGGTCGATGACGATCGCCTGCACCGGGCACGCCGCAGCCGCTCGCTCGACCTGCAGGCGCCGCGGGTCATCGGGGTTCGGCTCATAGGTGAGCGCCTCCTGGCCGTTCAGCCTGAAGACCTCGTGCGCCAGATACACGCATTGCGCGTATCCCTGGCACCGATTCAGGTCCACGACGATCCGCATGGGCAGACTCCTTCCGCTCTGCCTCCGCCCCACGGCGACCGTCGACCCGGTCATGCAGCCTCGGTCATGAATCCAAGGGCCGGTTTCTCAAGCCTCCCGTCAGGCGACGGGGCCGGCTGTCCCTCCCGTCGCCCCGGCCAGGCCACCGAATGAGCAGGTTCTAAAAAAATGCTCGTCCCGCCTTCCGGCGATCGCAAACCCGCCTCTGCGGCGAACTGGAGGCATCCGTGACTTCGAGCGAGGAAGGTCGGCGGCCGGGGACGGCGACGGGCAGCTCGCGCTGAAGAGCGACATCTGCGGGCGCTCGTGCCGGCCGGTCAACGGTTACCTTCGTCACTTCGACATTTCCATACGACGTATGGTAACACTGGAAGCGCGCTTCCATACGACGTATGGAACTGCTGGCTCGGACCACACCGGGCGTCATACATCGCCTGACAGAACCGCCGTTGGCGCAGATCACCCCCCTCAGGAAGGAAAGATCATGAACAAGCTTGCGAAGCGCATCGCCCTCACTGCCTCCTCCGTCGCGGTCGCCGGTGCCGCCGTCCTCGGTGCCGGTGGCACCGCTTCGGCCGCGCCCCTTGCGTCCACGCACGCCCAGCACCCGACCGACGGGGCCGTGGCCGTGGCCGCTGATTACAGCTGGGACCACGGTGTCGGCTACCTGCTCGAGCGGGGCTACTCCTGCGACGAGACCCGCGGCTGGTACCAGGACCGCCACGGCAGCGATTCAACCCGGCACGACTGCGACGGGCTCTACTACCGCGATGGTCACTTCTACCGCTGGGAGGACGAGGGACACGGCTGGACGTCCGACAGGCCCTACCGCCACGACGGGGACCGCTGCGAGCACGACGGCTGGGGCAGGCGCCACCACGACGTGAGCCGCGACGACCGGTGAGACGGGTATCGGCCATGTGTGCAAGCGGTTCTCCTCGGCCCTGTCCCTGCCGGCGGCGGGGATCCGTCCGGCGGTCGGAGGGTGGCGTCCCCGACCGCCGGCCGAGTGAGTGCAGCACCACTCCTCATGCGGTGCGCCGGTGCCGTCCGGCGCCCGCGCCCTGCTGTACCGCCTCCGCCCGCGCTGCCTCTTCGCCACCGGCCGGTGTGAGACACCGCCGAGCCATACCCGGGAGCGGAAGCCGATGAAGAAGTCCCTGAAGGTCGTGGAACGGCGGGTGACCGTGCAACTGGTCGTCTCGCACGTCTACTCGTTGCCTCTCTGCGTACGTCTGCGCTACGAGCCCGCTGATCCCTATGTCGTCCGTGCCGCCTTCTTCGTCGACTGTGGCGAGCCGGTCGAATGGATCCTGGGGCGGGATCTTCTGGCTGACGGTCTGGAGGGTTCCGCAGGCCACGCGGACGTCCGGATCTGGTCGGCCGCAGGGCGGGGTGACGAGTCGGTCTACATCGCCCTCGGTTCTTCCGCAGGCACCGCCTTGCTCGAGGTCCCCGTGCAGGACATCTCGTCCTTCCTTCAGGACAGCCAGGCTCTGGTGCCACGGGGTACCGAGTCCGGACTCATCGACTGGGATGCCGAACTGGCACACCTCCTCCCCCAAGGCTGACCGCCGACCATCCATGCTCAGAAGCAAAGGAACCAGTGTCATGTCCCAGTACCAGCTTCGCGTCTACACCCTGCGCAGCTCCGACGCGCTCACCGCCTACGAGAAGATCTGGGCCCAGCACATTCCCGGTATGGCCAAGCACCGGATCACCACCCACGGCGTCTGGACGGTGCCCGCGGCGCCCGGAAGCGGCACTCCCCGGCTGTACGCCCTCGTTTCCTACAAGGACGCCGACGACGTGCAGGAGCGGCTGGAGGCATACCTGTCGAGTCCTGAATTCCGCGCGGACATGGAGGGCTTCGACATCAGCCAGATCGTCGGCCTCGACGAGATCCTGCTGACGCCCACCGTGGACTCTCCCTTGCGCTGACGGTCGGCCTGCCACGGGTGACGCGGCCAGAAGGGCCGGTATCCGGCGGCCCTGCGAGGGTGGTTCCGGTGTCTTCGCGTCGATCGCTGAGACCAAGGGCGCCCTTTGTCCGGCAACCACCGTTGGCCACATCTCCGTGACGGCCCCGGCCGACAGTGGTGGCCTCGCCTGCTCTCGTCGGCCGGGCGCCCTTGCGACGGCACGAAGAACTGCTCCTGCGGGTGCCCTCCTGCCGACCGCCACCGGTCCTCGCAGTAACCGCGTCTCTGTACAACCCCTTTGAATCCGGCGACCACCCTTCCGATGGCCCTCCCCGGATGACTCGAAGCACCAGGAGTAAGACCCGATGAAGTCATTGAGAACTGTGATCCAGGGGCTGCCTGTGAAGCTTGTCGGCGTGCATGCGACGGCCTTTCCCATGATCATGAATCTGCGGTACGAGCCAAGTGATCCCTACGTGGTCCATGCCGCATTCACCACCGATGTCGACAGCGACGAGCCGGTGGAATGGATCATCGGGCGCGATGTGCTGATCGACGGCCTGGAGGGCCCCGCCGGCGAGGGAGACGTTCGCATATGGCCCACCGGCGAGGAGGGCTGCCGCGACTTGTACATCCTTCTCAACCCGCCGTCCGGTACGGCCCTGCTCAAGGCCCCAGCGCAGGAATTCAAGGCGTTCCTGCAGGAAACGGAGGCAGTGGTGCCCCGGGGGGCCGAGCTCGGCCACAGCGACTTCGACCGCTTGCTGGCGCACTTCCTCGCCGAAGGGTGAGTCCTGCGACCGGAGCTTGAGCCACGAGGGCCGGCATCCAACAGCGCTTGTCATAGGGGAGATCCCCCGGCAGAAGGCATGAGGTGCGGCCGGTGCAGATGACGCGATCAGGTGCGTTCGATGATCAGGAAAGCGGCGTCGTCGGTGAGTTGCTCGCCGGTGTGCTCGAGCAGGTCGCGGTGAATGTGGTGCAGCAGGGCGTCGGGGCCTGAGGCGGGGAAGGAGGCGACCCGTTGGGCGAGGGGGTAGAAGGCTCCGGTCGGTGAGCGGGCTTCGATCACGCCGTCGGTGTAGAGGAGCAGCATGTCTCCCGGCTCCAAGGTGAAGGGATCGGTGCTGTCCTTCCGGACGCAGAGGGCGCACAGGCCCAAGGGGGGCGCGGGCCGGCGGGAGTGCAGGACGATCACCTGGTCTCCCCGGACCAGCAGGGGCGGCGGATGGCCGCAGTTGAGAATCTCGGCCTGGGGGCCCTCATCGGGGATGTCGAGCATGACAGCAGTGATGAAGTGCTCGTCGGCGTCGTGCGCGGTATCGGCGACCTCCTCCAGGTTCCGGCAGACGCTGTCTTCGACTGCGGTGACGAGTTCGGGCAGGGATTCGTACCGGTGAGCGCCCTCACGGAACGCGCCCATCACCACCGACGCCTCGCCGATGGAGGCGAGCCCATGGCCTCGTACGTCGCCGATGAGTACCCGGGTGCTGGGATGATCGGCGCGGGCGACCGCCAAGAGGTCACCCCCGATCTGGGCCTCCTCCTCAGCGGCCAGATACAGCCAGGCCACCCGCAACGACCCGATCCGGAGAGGTGGAGGCCGCAGCAGAATCCGCTGTGCCGTCTCGGCCACCGACCGCACCCGGCTCAGCTCCCGGGCACGCCGCTCCCGCACCCAGGTAATGAAGACCACCAGAGCCGACAGCACGGCCAGGGCGATGAGCTGGGCCACGTGGTTGGTCGTGGTCAGCCCGCCGTGGAAGACCGAGATGATCACCAGGGCTGCCTGCGCCAGAGCCCCGACCAGGGCGGTCAGCCGTGGACCGGCGAAGGAGGCGGTCAGAGTCGGCGCGATGACCAGCAACGGGCCCAGATGAACACTGGTGCCGATGCCGATGTCCGTCACCGTGATGGCAACGATCAGTGCGAGCGCGATCACCAGCAGCCCGCGCCCCGCGCGCTGCTCCATGAGGCGGTCTCCCGATAGACCTCTCGCACCCATAGGCCCTTTTTACGCCCTCTTCAGCCGTACATGCCCCTGCGTCGGTTCCTGTCGAGGTCGGTACGGCTTGCGGTGTTGCATCTGAGCGCGGACGGGAGTACTCGCCCATACCGCTGGTCACGGGCCCAGGTCAGCGGAGGAACTGGTTCCAGGCGGTGCCGCCGAGGTCCGAGCGGGTCCGTGGTCCGAAGCGGCCCGAAGCTCCTCGGGTACCGGAGGGAGAGGGGGCGTGCCGGTCTCCAGCGCGGCCAGGCGGAGGTCGAGAAGGCTCGGCCAGTGCCGGTTGACGGTTGCCCTGCCGACGTCGGCTCGAGTCGCAACCGTCTGATGTGTCACGGCCTCCAGCCCACCTTCCGTGAGCAACGCGGTGGCCGCCGGACCATGGCCTCACGACTGCGCAAGAGACGCGGATCTGTTCGATCTTCCACCTGGTACACCTTCCTCAATGGCCGGCGTGCCGGCCGTCACGACCGGCGGTGAGGCGGCCTTCCAGGCCCGTGATCAGCGTGTCCATCACGAGACGGAACATGTGGTCCTGGTCAGGGCCTTCAGGGGCCGCACTCGTAGAGCCGGGGTCTGCGTCCGCGGCCCCGTCTTCGTCGGCTTCAGGGCCATGGGACTTGAGGGTCGACCACTGGTGGAGAGCGCCGTTGAGTTCTGCGGTGAGGACGCCGATGACGACGGCGACCATCAGCGCGGCGATCTCCGAGACCTCTGACTGCGGCACACCGGCAGCGGCCACGATGGCGGTGAGGGCGGTCCAGAACGGGTCGTTGGACTGGATGAAGTCCGGCTGGTGGCTGAACGAGTACGCCAGCAGCTTGGGGTGACGGTGCGCCAGGGTCCGGAAGTCCGTGGCGAGCAGCCGGATCCGCTCCTGCCAGGGAGCGTCCTCCAGTGTCACGGTGCGGAACTGCGCTCCGACCATTCTCGTCACGCCGCGCAGCACGGCTTCCTTGTTCGGCACGTGGTGGTACAGCGACATCGGGTTCGCGTCGAGCGCGGTGGCGAGTTTGCGCATGGTGAGCGCCTCGACCCCGTCCTCGTCGATGAGCCGCAGGGCGGCGGCATAGATCCCGGCCTCCGTCAGAGGCACGTCTCTCTTCCTCGTTCCCCGCGGGGGACGTCTCACCTTCTTTTCCATACCCCGTACGGTACCAGTTCCATACACGGTACGGAAATGAGCTTCACCACAGCGCCGCCTGGGCTCTCGAGGTTGCACTCCACTTTCCGTACCACGTATGGTTCTAATTCCATACGGCGTATGTTTCCGTACGGCGCCACGGCATCGACCTGCGCAGCGCGCCCTTGCCCACCCCCTCCACCCCCTCCGCAGAGGAGCAAGACATGACCACGCACTCCGCGAACGACCTTCGCCCCATCCGGTCCCCGCGCGGGATCCCCCTGCTCGGCAACACGCCGCAGATCCCCGACACCAACCCGGTCGAGTACTTCGCCGAGCTGTCCAAGCAGTTCCCCGAGGGCATCTACGGCCTGGACATCGCCGGCATCGAGCAGATCTTCGTCTACGACCCGGACCTGGTGGCCGAGGTCTCCGACGAGACGCGGTTCTTCAAGCAGATCGAGAAGACGCCGCTGCAGCATGTCCGGGACTTCGCGGGCGCGGGCCTGTTCACGGCCCACCAGCACGAGGAGGAATGGGGCATGGCACACCGGATCCTCCTGCCGGCGTTCAGCCAGCGGGCCATGAAGGCGTACTTCGGGCAGATGCTGGAGATCGCCCAGAACCTGGCGGGCAAGTGGGAGCGCAAGGAGGGTCAGTCGGTCAACATCACCGACGACTACACCCGGCTAACGCTGGACACGATCGCCCTGTCGGGGTTCGGCTACCGGTTCGACTCCTTCGAGAAGGAGGAGCTGCACCCCTTCCTCAACGCGCTGCTGGGCGCGCTGGTGGAGTCGCTGCGGCGCTCGCAGGAGCTGCCGATGATGACCAAGCTCCGCAAGGCCGATGCCAAGAAGTACGGCGAGAACATCCGGCTGATGCAGGAGCTGGTCGAGAGCGTGATCAAGGAGCGCCGCGAGGGGAAGGGCGGCGGTGAGGAGGATCTGCTGGGCCTGATGCTCGAGGCCACCGACCCGGAGACCGGCAAGCGGCTGGCCGACGACAACGTCCGCGACCAGGTGCTGACGTTCCTGATCGCCGGTCACGAGACCACCAGCGGCCTGCTGTCGTTCGCCACGTACTCGCTGATGCGCAACCCGCACGTGCTGGCCCAGGCCTATGCCGAGGTGGACCGGCTGATGCCCGGCGACACGGTCCCGGACTACGACACGATCATGCAGCTGGACGTCATCCCGCGGATCCTGGACGAGACGCTGCGCCTGTGGGCTCCCATCCCGTCGTTCGGCAAGACGGCGCGGGAGGACACCGTCATCGGCGGCCACTACGAGCTGAAGAAGGGTGCGAAGGTCCTCATCCTGGAAGGCCCGCTGCACACACACCCCAAGGCGTGGGAGCGGCCGGACGAGTTCGACATCGACCGCTGGCTGCCGGAGAACCGCGTCCAGCAGCACCCGCACGCCTACAAGCCGTTCGGCAACGGCATACGTGCCTGCATCGGCCGCCAGTTCGCGCTCACCGAGGCCCGCCTGGCCCTCGCGCTGGTGCTGCAGAAGTTCAAGTTCTCCGACACCAACGACTACAAGATGGACCCCCGGGAGGCGCTGACGCGCAAGCCCGGCAACTTCGAGCTGATCGTCCGCCGTCGTCAGGAGCACGAGCGGACCGTCTTCGGCGCCGCGGACCTGCAGACCGGGGACACGCAGGCGCAGGCAGCGGTCAGCGGCGTCGGGGTGAACCTGACCGTCGCCTACGGCTCCAGCCTCGGCTCCTGCGAGGACCTGGCCCGCACCATCGCCGACCGCAGTGAGCGCTCCGGCTTCGGCACCACGCTGGTGAGCCTGGACGAGCTGGGCGACAACCTGCCCACCGAGGGCCTGCTCGCCGTGGTCGCCGCCAGCTACAACGGCAAGGCTCCCGACAACGCCCAGCGCTTCGACGACCTGCTCGCCGCCGGACTGCCCGAGGGCTCACTGTCCAACGTGCGGTACGCGCTGCTGGGCGCCGGCAACACCCAGTGGGTGGCCACCTACCAGGCATTCCCCAAGCGGATCGAGGAAGGTCTGCTGGCGGCCGGCGCCACCCCCATCGTCGAGCGCGGCATCGCGGACGCCGCCGGTGACTTCGACGGCATGGCCACGCGGTGGATGAACACCCTGTGGGCCACTCTGGCCGAGGAGTACGCCGCCGACACCTCCCAGGCGAGCGGCCCCCGCTACGAGGTCCAGCTGCTCACCGAGTCCGACGTGCGCCCCGCCATCGTCTCCGAGCAGGCGTACCCGCTCACCGTGGTGGCCAACGAGGAACTCGTGGCCGACGCGACCGGGCTGTGGGACTTCAGTATCGAGCCGCCGCGCCCGTCCGCGAAGTCCATCACCTTCGAGCTGCCCGAGGGCGTCACCTACGACACCGGCAACCACCTGGCCGTCTTCGCCAAGAACGAACTCGCCCTGGTCGAGCGCGCGCTGAGTCGGCTCGGCGTCGACTACGACCAGGTGCTCCGGCTCGACCAGCCGGCCGGTGGCCGCACCCACCTGCCGGTCGGCACCCCGGTCACCGCCGGCATCCTGCTCACCGAGTTCCTCGAACTGCAGGACGTGGCCACCCGCTCCCAGATCCAGACGCTCGCCGAGCACACCGAGTGCCCGTGGACCCGGCCGCAGCTCCAGGCGTACACCGCCGAAACCCAGGAGGCCGAGGAGCGCTACCAGAAAGAGATCCTCGGCAAGCGCATCTCCGTCCTGGGCCTGCTGGAGCGCTTCCCGGCCGTCGAGCTGCCCCTGGCGGTCTTCCTGGAGATGACGGGCCCCATCCGTCCCCGCTTCTACTCCATCTCCTCCGCCCCGTCCGCCAACCCGCGCCATGTCCGCCTGACCGTCGGCCTCCTGGAAGGCCCGGCCCTGTCCGGCGACGGCCAGTACCGCGGCACCTGCTCCGCCTACATCGCCGCCCTCGAACCCGGAGACGTCGTCTACGGCTACGTCCGCGTGCCCTCCCCGACGTTCGCCCCGCCCGCCGACCCCGCCACGCCGCTGATCCTCATCGGCCCCGGCACCGGCATCGCGCCGCTGCGCGGCTTCCTGGAGGAGCGGGCCACACAGCACGCGAACGGCACCCAGGTGGGCGCGTCGCAGGTCTTCGTCGGCTGCCGCCACCCGGAGCACGACTACTTCTACAAGCAGGAGATGCAGGACTGGGAGCAGGCCGGGATCGCGCAGATCCACACCGCCTATTCCGCGGTGACCGGCCACCCGGCCCGGTTCGTGCAGAACGCCATCGCCCGTGCCGCCGACACGGTGTGGCAGGCCATCGAGGACGGCGCGTACATCTACGTCTGCGGTGACGGCCGCCGCATGGCCCCCGCCGTCCGCGAGGCACTCGCCGCCATCCACCGCCAGAAGACCGGCAGCGACGACGAGAGGGCCCAGCAGTGGCTCGCCCAGCTCGAAGCGGACGAGCGCTACCAGCAGGACGTCTTCGCCTGACCGTCGCACGCCGTCACGGCGCGCCGACCCCCCAGCCGCCGGGGGGCGTGCGGACGTCCTGCCTCCCCCGCACGCCCTCCCGGCCCCACCAGCCATTCAGACACCTCATGGCACCCATGGCCCGAACCACCGGGCCGTGCCGCTCACAGAAAGCAGACCACCATGGACACCATGCTCGCCGGACGCTTCCACCTGGACAGCAAGAAGTTCGCCGTGGAAGAGGTCCCGATCCCCGTGCCGGGCCCGGGCGAGGTCCTCATCGAGGTCAAGGCCGCCGGCGTCTGCCTCTCCGACGTCCACCTCCTCGACGGCTCCCTCGTCCCGCTGTTCGCCACCTCCGACACCATCACCGTCGGCCACGAGGTCTCCGGTGTCATCCACACGCTCGGCCCCGACCTCAAGCGCGGCCTGCCCGTCGGCGCCCGCGTCACCCTGGAGGCCGGCAAGACCTGCGGCACGTGCGCCGGATGCGTGCGCCACCGCCCCTGCACCCAGATGCTCACCGCCGGCATCGACTACGACGGCGGCTGGGCCGAGTACGTGATCGCCCGCGAGGACACCCTCATTCCCATCCCCGACAGCCTCCCCTTCGACCAGGCCGCGATCATCCCCGACGCGGTCTCCACTCCCTACGCCGCCGTCGTCGCCACCGCGGGCGTCCGTGCCGCCCAGTCCGTCGGGGTCTGGGGCGTGGGCGGAGTCGGCGCGCACAACGTACGCCTCGCCCGCCTGGTCGGCGCCGCCCCGATCATCGCCGTCGACCCGCTGCCCAGCGCTCGCGAGCGTGCCCTGGCCTTCGGCGCGGACCTCGCGCTCGACCCGGCAGCCCCCGACTTCGCCGACCAGGTCCGCGCAGCCACCGGCGGACGCGGCCTCGACTTCGCCTTCGACTGCGCCGGCGTCCCCGCCGTCCGCGACCAGGCCGCCTCCGTGCTCGGCCTGGGCGGCTCCCTGATCCTGGTGGGCATCACACCCCGGCCGCTCACCATCACCGAGGGCCTGACCTTCAACTACCTGCAGAAGCAGGTGCGCGGCCACTACGGCGGCTTCCCCGAGTCCGTCTCCGAGCTGGTGCAGCTGACCGCGGCCGGCCGCCTCGACCTGGCCCCCTCCATCACCGACCACATCCCCCTCATCGAGGCCGCCGACGCCGTCCACCGACTCGAGAACAAGATCGGCGACCCGATCCGCCTCATCCTCGTCCCCTGACGCCCGTCAGCAGGACGACAAGCCACCCTGGGCAGGGGTGAGTGGGCGCCGGTGTGTGAGGGTGCACCGGCGCCCACGGCTTTGCGGCAACCGTGGAGAGAAAGAACCATGCAGACGACCGACACCCCGGGCCGTACTGTGCAGCGCAAGGATGCTCACTCCAACCACAGGCGCATCCTCGCGACCGCCCGGCGGAAACTGCGCGACGACCCCGACGCGAGTCTCGACAGCATCGCTCAGGCGGCCGGCGTCGCCCGGCGCACCCTCTACGGACACTTCCCCAGCCGGCATGCGCTGATCGCCGACCTGGCGCGGGAAGCAGGCCATGAACTCCGGCAGGCGTTCGCCGGAGCCCGTACCGCGGATGCCGACCCGGTCGAGGCGATGACACGGATGGTGCTGGCGGCATGGACGGTGGGCGACCACTACCGCGTGCTCATCACCTTGGGACGGCGCCATCTGGGAGAGGACGAGATCCGCACCACCCTGGCACCGGCCCGGGCAGAAGCCGTCGCAACCCTACGGCGCGGTCAGCGCGAAGGCGTCTTCGCGGACCACCTTCCCGCACCCGTGCTCGCCCGAGCACTGGAGGCACTCATGCTGGCCCTCGCTGAGGAGAACGCCGCATGCCTGTGGGCGGACCCCACTGGTGAGGCCGCGGCAACCGCGTTCCTCGTCGCCGCCGGCGTAGCACCACAGAGGGCCGCACTTCAGGTGCAGGAGGTCATCGGGCGAGTTCGGGCAGCGGGCGACGGGTGACCTCACGGGCGTCGTCCGCGGGGACGCCGAGCATCCGCAAGACCATTGCGGCCAGGTCGGAGGCGGCCTCGTCGCCGTCGAGGTCGGGGCGGGCCAGCCGTAGCGCCACGAGGGACATCAGGGTGCCGCCCACGGCGGACAGGGCGGTGGTCGCGTTGGCGCAGTCGAAACGGCCTGAGGCGATGCCGATCTCCAGGTCGCGCAGCGCTCGCGGGGCCAGGCCGCGGTCGGAGTGGATGTAGGCCAGGCCACGGTCACGCAGGATCCGGGTGAGCTCGGGGTGGGAGTCGGCCATCCGGGCGGTGAGCCGGAAGCCGGCCGCGACCAGCTCGGCCGGGTCGTCGATGCCTTCCACGCGCGCGTCGATGACCTGCCCGAACTCCTCCAGGGCGTCCGTCACCGCCGCGTCGAACAGCTCCGTCTTCGACTCGAAGTGGTTGTAGAAGGACCCGAAGCCGACATCGGCGCGCTCGGCGATGGCCTGGATGCTTGCGCTCGTGTCCCCGGTCTCCGCGAGGATCTGCCGGGCCGCGCGGACGAGCGCCTGGCGGGTCTCGGCACGGCGTCGCTCGAAGCGGTTCTTGGGCGGGGCTGACGTCGGCATAGGGCCCAGTGTAACCGCCGCAACGATGACCCTGCCATTACTGATGAGATCCTCAATTATTTGGGCTGCACCTATTGACGACGAGAAACAGCAGAGTTGATGATTTCCTCATTACGGCAGTGTTGCTTGGAGGACACCATGTCCCACATCCCCGTTAACAAGGGCGGTCCTCTGACGCCCCACCAAGACCTCCACAGTGAGCAGGGCGCCCTACGCGGTGAACACCCCGGGCGAGCCCCGAATCCCGTGATCAAAGTGGCGGATCTGGCCTGGCTGGAGTTCGAGAAGCCGGATCTGGACCGGGCCGAGGTGTTCGCCCGTGACTTCGGCTTCGCGATCGCCGCCCGCACCGATCACGAGCTGTGGCTGCGCGGCACGTTCGCGGGCTCGCCCTGCATGGTCATCCGGCGCGGCCGCACCTCCCGCTTCCTCGGGCCGGCGTTCCGCGCGGCCGAGCGGACCGATGTGGACCGGCTGGCCGCCGCCGTCGGCCACACCGTCCGGGACATCGACGTCCCCGGCGGCGGCCGGTCGGTCGCCCTGTTCGATCCCTCGGGACTACCGGTCCGGGTGGTGCACTGCGCCGAACCGCTTCCCGCGCTGCCCGGGCAGCAGCCGCTGATCTTCAACACCGGCATCGAAGGCCGTCGTACGAACACCACCCAGCGCCCGCCCCGTGAGCCGTCCCGCATCCAGCGCCTCGGCCATGTGGTGCTGGAGACGCGGACGTTCACCCGCACCCTGGACTGGTACCTGGACACCCTCGGCATGATCGTGTCCGACTTCCTGTTCCTGGACGGACAGCGCCGGCGCGGGCCGACCATGGCGTTCATCCGCTGCGACCAGGGCAGCCTGCCCGTGGACCACCACACCCTCGCCCTGCACCTCGGGCCGGGCACCGGCTACGTCCACTCCGCCTACCAGGTCACCGACCTCGACGCGATCGCCGCCGGCGGGGAGTACCTGGCCGAGCGCGGCTACCGGCGCAGCTGGGGCATCGGCCGGCACATCCAGGGCAGCCAGCTCTTCGACTACTGGCGCGACCCCGACCACTTCATGCTGGAGCACTTCGCCGACGGCGACCTGTTCTCCTGCGACCTCGAACCCGGCTGGGCACCGATGTCGGCGAGCGGCCTGGCCCAGTGGGGCCCGCCCGTCACCCGCGACTTCCTGGGCACCAGCCCCTCCCCCGCCAAGCTCCGCGAGGTCATGACGGCCCTGCGCGACGACAACGAACTCGACCCCGCACGCCTGCTGGGCCTGATGAAAGCGATGAGCTCATGAGCACCAACGTGCTGCGCACCCCCGACGGCTGGTGGGCCGTCCGAAACGAGCGCGCCGTCCGCATCGACACCAAGGCGGTCACCACCGCCGAACTGCTCGCCGACCGGACCGCCGTCCGCGAAGCCGCCGCCTCCACCGACAGCGGCACACCCGTCGCCGACCTGGTCGCACTGCCCCCGGTCACCACCCCCTGCCGGGTGGTCGCCCAGATGGTCAACTACCGCAGCCACGCCAAGGATTCGGGCTTCACCGGCGACATCCCGCCCACCTTCTTCCGCAAGGCGTCCGGCTCGGTCAGCGGCCCGCACGACACGATCGTCCGCCCGGCACACGTGAACTTCCTCGACTACGAAGTCGAACTCGGCCTCGTCATGGGCGCGACGCTCCCGGTGGGCACGGTTGTCGAGGAGCAGGACCTTCCTTCGTACGTCGCCGGGCTCGTCCTCACCAACGACGTCAGCGCCCGCGACGTCCAGCTGACCAAGACGCAGTTCTACGAGAGCAAGTCCTACCCGACCTTCACGCCGACGGGTCCGTACCTGGCCCTGCTGGAGCCGGAGGACTTCGACCGTCTGATCGACCTGCGACTGCGGCTGTCGGTGAACGGTGTAACGCGTCAGGACCGCACCCTGGCCGACATGATCGTGCGGCCCGCGCAGGCGCTCACCCTGCTCGCCCGCTTCCAGACTCTCGACCCGGGCGACCTGCTGCTGACCGGTACGCCCGGCGGCACCGCCCTGAAGGCCCCGCCCAAGCCGGTCGAGAAGATCGCCGCGCTGCTGCCGCCCACGCTGAAGTGGAAGGCGTTCTTCAACGGCCAGGCCAAGAACCCCCTGTACCTGCGCGACGGTGACCTCGTCACCGCCACGATCGCCACCCCCGACGGGCGGATCGACCTGGGCGAGCAGCGGACCGCTGTGGGGGCCGCGACGTGAGCGTCACACCCCGCAGACCGGTGGTGATCATCGGGGCGGGGCCCGTGGGAGTCACGGCCGCGCTCCTGCTGGCCCGTTACGGAGTGCGCAGCCTCCTCCTCGAACGCCACCCCGATGTCTACCCCCTGCCGCGCGCCGTCGTCGTGGACGACGAGGTCCGCAGGATCCTGCAGAGCGTCGGCGTCCACGAGGAGTTCGCCGCCATCGCCCGGCCGGCCCCCGGGCTACGGCTGCTGGACGCCCGGCGCCGCGTGATCAGCGAGTTCCCGCGGTCCATGCACGGACTCCACGGATTCCCGCAGCTGAGCATGTTCAACCAGCCCGAGCTGGAACGTCTGCTGCGGGGCGCCCTGGCGCACCGCCCGGAGTGCGAGCTGTGGAGCGGGGTGGAGGTCGTGTCCGTCACCGAGTCCAACACGCCGGACACCGGCACACCCGACGATCCGGCGGGTCCCGTCCGGGTCACCTTCCGGCGCGGCGGCAGTGACGAGGAGGAACACCTGTGGGCCGATGCCGTCCTCGGCTGCGACGGGGCGGGCAGCCTCACCCGTGACGCCATCGGCGCCGCCTGGGAGGACCTGCACTTCCAGGAGAGCTGGCGGGTCATCGACGTGCGCACCAGCCGCCCGGTGCGGACCTGGGAAGGCGCCGAGCAGATCTGCTGCCCCACCCGGCCGGCCACCTTCATGCGCATCAGCGAGGACCGCTACCGCTGGGAGTTCCGGCTGGCCGACGACCAGAACCTGGAGGGCCCGGAGGGATGGGAGCGCCTGCGCGAGCTGGTCGCCCCCTGGGTGGACCTGCCGGCCTCGCAGAGCGACGACTTCGAGGTGGTACGGCAGGCGCAGTACACCTTCCAGGCCCGTCTCGCCGACCGGTGGCGCAGGGGGCGTGTCTTCCTGCTGGGCGACGCCGCCCACCTGACCCCGCCCTTCGTCGGGCAGGGCCTGTGCTCCGGCCTGCGCGACGCCAACAACCTCACCTGGAAACTCGCCCGGGTCCTGCAACAGGGCGCGCCCGAGGAACTGCTGGACACCTACGAACGCGAGCGCAAGCCGCACGCCCGCCATGTGATCCGCGTGGCGGTGGCCGTCGGCTGGGCCATGACCGGCGGACAGGACCGCGGTGCGGCCTTTCGCCGGGCCGTCGTGGGCACGGTCTGTCGCATCCCCGCCGTGACCGAGGCGGTGAGCCGTGACCTCAGCCCCGCCCTGGCCGCCGGCCCGCTGGTACGGCGCCGGCCCAGGCTGGCCGGCCGCACGCTGGCCGGCACCTTCTGCCCGCAGCCCTGGATTCGGCACGACGGCAGGCGAGTGCGTCTCGATGACGTCGTCCGGGACGCCTTCGTCGTCCTGACCGCCGTACCGGCCACGGCGCAGATGACGGCAGTGACCACGGCACTGGGCGCCCCGACGATCCACGTCGATGACCTGGACGACGACGGCACGCTCGCCGCCTGGCTGGCACGCGGCCGAGCGGACGCCGTCCTGCTGCGCCCCGACCGCGTCGTGATGGACACCGTCCCCGCCGGATCCGGCCACTTCCCGGAGCCCACGGCCTGGGCCTCCCTGCTCCACACGGCCCGCCGTACCACCGATGCCCGATCCGTCTCCCTGCCGAGGAGCACCGCACCGTGACCATCCCTCATCCCACGCCGTATCCGGCACCGTTCCTGCCGCCCGACCCGAAAACGGCCGCCAGCAGCCGCATCGCGGACTTCGCCCGCTGGGCCGCCCGGCACCAGGGCGCCGAATGGATTCCGGACCCGACCGACTACCAGGCCCTGCACCACTGGTCCGTCACCGACCTGGAAGGATTCTGGGCGGCGGTGTGGGAGTACTTCGACATCGACGCCACCACTCCGTACGAGCGGGTGCTGGCCGAGGAAGCCATGCCCGGCGCCCGCTGGTTCCCCGGCGCCACCCTCAACTACGCCCACCACGCCCTGCGCAACCTGCACCCGGACGCCCCCGCGATCACCGCACTGGACGAGACCGGAGCCGCCTACGAGATCACGGGCCGGCAGCTGCGCGCCCAGGTCGCCTCCGTCGCGGCCACCCTGCGCGACCTGGGCGTCGAACCCGGCGACCGGGTGGTCGGCTACCTGCCCAACACCCCCCACGCCGTCATCGCGTTCCTCGCCACGGCCAGCCTCGGCGCGGTGTGGTCCGTGTGCGGCCAGGACTACGCGCCCAAGGCGGCCGCCGACCGCTTCGCCCAGCTCGAACCCACGGTGCTCATCACGGCGGACGGCTACCTCTTCAACGGCACCCGTCACGACCGCCGCGCCGCCTCCCTCGACCTCGCCGCCGCCCTGCCCACGCTCAAGGCCACGGTCCTCGTGGATCACCTGGGCCTCGCGTGGCCCGCGACCCGGGCCGCGAGGCTGACGGTTCCCTGGGAGGACGCGGCCGGCCGCTCGGAGTACCTCACCATCACTTCGGTGCCGTTCGACCACCCGCTGTGGATCGTCTTCTCCTCCGGCACCACCGGCCTGCCCAAAGGCATCGTCCACGGCCACGGAGGCGTGCTGCTGGAGCACCTCAAGACCCTCGGTCTCCACTCCGACCTCGGCCCCGGCGACCGCCTGCTGTGGTACACCACCACCCACTGGATGATGTGGAACCTGGTCGTCTCCACCCTGCTGACCGGTGCCGCCACCTGCACCTACGACGGCAGCCCGGCGCCGGTGGCGCGCCCGGACGTCGTGTGGGAGCTGGCGGCCCGCCACAAGGTCACCGTCTTCGGCACCAGTCCCCAGTACCTGCTGGCCATGGCCAAGCTCGGCGTCGACCCCGCCGTGCACGACCTTTCGGCGATCCGCGTCATCGGCTGCACCGGCTCCGCGCTGCCCGCCTCCGCCTACCCCTGGGTCCGCGACCACGTCGGCGCAGGCGTCCAGCTAGCCTCCACCAGCGGCGGCACGGATGTCGTCTCCGGCTTCGCCGGCAGCGCCCCCACCACCCCGGTGTGGGCGGGTGAACTGTCGGCTCCCAACCTCGGCGTGGCGCTCGCGGCGTACGACGGCGCGGGACGGCCGGTCGTCGACCAGGTCGGCGAACTGGTCGTCACCCGGCCCATGCCGTCCATGCCGCTGTACTTCTGGAACGACCCCGACGGCAGCCGCTACCGCGACGCCTACTTCACCGCCTACCCGGGCGTGTGGCGGCACGGGGACTGGATCACTCTCACCTCCCACGGCTCGGTGATCGTGCACGGCCGCTCCGACGCCACGCTCAACCGCAACGGCGTACGGCTGGGCAGCGCTGACATCCACGACATCGTCGAACGCCTCCCCGAGATCACCGAAGCCCTTGTCATCGGCGCGGAAGAACCCGACGGCGGTTACTGGATGCCGCTCTTCGTGGTCCTCGCCGACGGGGTCGGTCTGGACGAGTCCCTGTGCGAGAAGATCCGCGACGCGATCCGTACCGGCGCCTCCCCCCGCCATGTCCCCGACGAGATCCTCGGCGTGCCGGCCGTCCCGCACACGAAGACCGGCAAGAAGCTCGAGGTCCCGGTCAAGCGCCTCCTCCAGGGCGCACCCGCCGAGCAGGTCCTCAACCCCTCCGCGGTCGACAACCCCGACCTGATCGCCCACTTCGCCGGCCTGGGAGCCGAACGCCGCCAGGCCCGTCGTCCGCACACCCCTGAAGGCGCCTCGTGATCCTCTCCGCCTCGCTGACCTGTCTCATCGCGTTGATCTTCGCCCTGCTGGGCGCGGCCAAGATCCTGGCCCTGGGTCCGATGCCCGAGCTGGCCGCCCACGCCGGCTTCACCACCGCGGCCTACCGGGTCATCGGCGGCCTGGAGCTGGCGGGCGCCATCGGCGTGGCTCTCGGCCCGGTCATACCGCTGTGCGGCGGCCTGGCCGGCATCGGGCTGCTGATGCTGCTCGCCGGTGCCGTGGCCACGCACGTACGCAGGGGCGACGGGCTGACCAAACTCCTCCCCGCGGTGACATGCGCGGCCCTGGTCGCCTGGTATCTCGTACTCCTCGCCGGCCTCTGAACCGTTCCGGCGGCCTGTCGGCGGCCACTCGTCCTGTTAGCGGTCCCACGGCGGGGCTGGCAGACTGAACCTGTGGTTCCGCTGATGGTCGCGGCGGATGAGATCGCGTCCTCATCGCTTACCGGCGCCAGTGTGGTATCGGTCTGCGCACTGCTCTTCACCGTCGCGTCGTTCTGGTGGCTCAACGCCAGGCAGGGACGCCTGAAGGCGTGGGAACCTCATTCCTTCGCGGCGATCGTCCACGGTTCCACGGCACGCCTACGACTGCCGCTCGTCCTGCACAACACCGGTCCCAAACCGATCGTCGTGCAGGACCTCATCCTGACCTTCCCTGATGAGCCCGCCTCACATCTGCCGCTCCTGTGGGTGTCCTCCACGTCCCGGCTCCAACCGGGGCCGGACGAGGAGACGAAGCTGCCCGCCGGATTCGTCGTGCCCGGCAGAGAAGCACAACAACTCTTCCTCGAGTTCGAGGCACCGTTTTCCGGATTCCTCCCGGAGGCCCGTGACTACAAGGCCCAGATACAGGTGCGGGTCGGCCACCGCAAGGGTTGGCGGCCCCTGCTGACGTTCAGCCTGAGGGCCGCCAACATCATCGATCCAGATCGCTACACCGTTTACAACAACGCACCGGTCGAGCTGACGAAGGAAGACCAGAGGAGAGCGGATGCCGCGCTCCTCGAACTGCTGGAAGAGCACGGGGACGGCTCCCCTCCGGGCGGCAGGAGACAGGAAGACCCTCCGAATGACGAAGGTGAAGCCGACACGAGCCGCTGATATCGCCGTCCGCCCTCTGACGTGGACAGCGGTGGCACCGGCCCCGCCGGGCCACCACAGCCACCGCACCGATCACTCGCGTCAGTCGACGCAGCCGGCCGCCGCGAGGTCGAGCGCAATGTCCGTGATCATGTCCGCCTGGCCGCCGACCATCCTGCGCCGGCCGGCTTCGACAAGGATCGCCCGGGTGCTCAGTCCGTGACGGCGCGCCGCGGCATCGGCGTGCCGGAGGAAACCGGAGTACACGCCCGCGTACCCGAGGGCGAGCGCTCAGCAACACGGCCGCCTGCCCGTCATCCGGGCCATGGCCGAACGAAACGCCGACATCGTGCGCTGGACCGAGTTCGACCGCGGCGGCCACAAACGACGATCGAAGGGTCAGCACCGCACCGTCACGTAGGCCATCTGGCGGTCGACGCTTGCGCCCGGTGCGGGCATGCGTTCCGCTGGCAAGCGGGTGCAAGAACATCCCTCTCTTCCGCCCGGCCTGCCCACGTACGGCCGGAGCCGCGCCAACGGAGGCCACATGCCCATCTGCACCACCCGCGACGGTGTCGAGATCTTCTACAAGGACTGGGGCCAGGGGCGTCCCGTGGTGTTCATCCACGGCTGGCCGCTCAACGGCGACGCCTGGCAGGACCAGCTCAAGGCCGTCGTGGACGCCGGGTACCGCGGAATCGCGCACGACCGTCGCGGCCACGGACACTCCACGCCCGTCTGGGACGGCTACGACTTCGACACCTTCGCCGACGACCTCAACGACCTGCTCACCCACCTCGACCTGCAAGACGTCACCCTGGTCGCGCACTCCATGGGTGGCGGCGAGCTCGCGCGCTACATCGGCCGACACGGCACCGGGCGGCTGCGCTCGGCGGTGCTGCTGTCCGCCATCCCACCGGTGATGATCAAGTCTGACAAAAATCCCGAGGGCGTGCCGGAAACGGTGTTCGACTCACTCAAGAACGGCATCCTCGCCGAGCACTCCCAGTTCTGGAAGGACACCGCGGAGGGCTTCTTCTCCGCCAACCGTCCCGGCAACAAAGTCACCCAGGGCAACAAGGATGCCTTCTGGTACATGGCGATGGCGCAGACCATCGAAGGCGGCGTGCGATGCGTGGACGCCTTCGGCTACACCGACTTCACCGAGGACCTGAAGAAATTCGACATCCCCACCCTGGTGGTGCACGGCGACGACGACCAGGTCGTGCCCATCGACGCCACCGGCCGCAAGTCCGCCCAGATCATCCCGAACGCCGAGCTGAAGGTGTACGAGGGCAGCTCCCACGGCATCGCGATGGTGCCGGGCGACAAGGAGAGGTTCAACCGGGACCTGCTGGAATTCCTCACCAAGTAGAAGCCGACCCTGCCGGCCGCAAGTTCTTGCTCGCCTTCGCCCAGGACGACGAAGGAATGCCCGCGCCCTCGGACTCGGGCCGGCCGACATCGAGCAGTTCCTGCACAGCGGCCTCACCCTGCGCCCCGACACCGCGGTGCCGGATCCTTGTCCACCGTCACCGACCTCGCCTGGATGCGGCAGGGGCGGCGCCTGGCCGTGGCCGCGTACGGGGCCGTGCGCTGCCACGAGCGGCACACCGAGAAGCCGGTCGCCCCCTAGGGTTCCCACCTCGCACTCGCCCTCGCGCCCACCGGGAGGTGGATCTGCAGCGGCAACCAGGACGCCTCCCTCCACGTTGCCCAAGCCTCCCCCGCCCGCGACGGCGGCGAACTCACCATGTCCGGCTACCCGGAGGTCTCCCGGCTCGCCTTCGACGACACCGGCTTCTGGCTGGCCGCCGACGGCGCACCCGACGTGACCGTCTGGGACTTCTCCGGCAAGGGTCCGGAGGGCACCGCACCGCGCTCGCTGCACTGCCACGAGACGGTGACCGCGCTGGCCTGGCGGCCGGGCGCGGCCGGGCATCTGGCCAGCGGCGGCGACGGCACCGCAGCCCTGTGACACGCCACGGCCGGGCGGCCGCAGGCGCGCCCGCGGCCTGTGCGCGAACTGGACGGCACGGGCGCCGCGGTCGCCGCACTGGCCTGGGCAGGTCCCCACCTACGGCATCGACGACACGTGCGACCACGAGCATCCCGAACTCTGGGCGGGCCCCTGAGGACCCCGGGCCGGGCGGCGAACACAGCCACGGCACCGCCCGGCCCGGTATGGACACCAAGAGCTCCGGATAAATGCGTTGGGCTGACCGGCCCCCGCTGATAGCGTCTGGGCGGCCGTGAGAAAGCGTGAGGAGGTGAGACCCATGAAGGCTGTATCCATGTGGGTGCTCCCCCATGTCGTCACGGTGGGCGATTGACGTAGGTGTCGCCGGGAGCGCCTCGGACAAGGCACTCCTGAGAGGCAACACCTATGAACTTTGTGCATTCCACTCCGGGCACGGACAACCATCCCGTTGTGGTCGCGCGGGTCTCGGACACGCAGTGGCACGCTGTGGAGGACGACCTGACGGTCGGCCGCGGCGTCGCTTCGCGTCGGCCCGACGGGCGGCTCTTCGTCAGCATCGACGCGTGGCACGGCGCGGTCTTCGACCGCATCGCCGACGCGATTCTGACGGACCTGCCGACACCGCTGTACACCGTCGTCGACGAGGCCGACCACGACTCGAGGTCCGCCTGGGAGCGGGCCGGCTTCGCCACCGCACGCCGCGAGTGGGGCTATCTCGTGTCCACCGACCCGCGGATCACCGGGCTCGGCTCGGTACGGCCCCCGTCCGGCGTGACGATCGTGCCCGCTGGTGAGGCGGAGGAGGGCCCGCTGCGCGCCCTGGACCGCATCGTCCGCGACGAGATCGAGGCCACCGTCGGATGGCAGACGATGCCGGCCGAGGTGCTGCCCCGCACGGAGGGGGTCACTGTGCTCGATCCGTCGAAGTACGCGGTGGCAAGGCACGTGGACGAGTACGTGGGACTGGTCCGGGTGGGGCCGCTGACCCGGCAGCCTCGGATCGGGCTGATCGCCGTCCGGTCCGACAGACACCGCCGCGGCATCGCCCGGGCGCTGCTGGCCCACGCCCTCGGTTCCTTGCACCACTCCAGGACCGCCTCGGCCTGGGCCGAGGTGGACGAGTCCAACGCGGCGGCCACCGCCCTGTTCGAGGGCATCGGTGCCCGCCGCACGGCCAGCACCCTGGAGCTCGTCCGCCACTGACGCGCCACCACATCGCACAGAGCGACCGTTTTCCTACCGAATTCACCGTCATATAACGGGAGAAGTGAGAGACCATGACAAAGGCAGCAGGGGGCGTAGAAGCCGAAGGCACCGTCATCGAGTGCCTGCGCAACGCCACCTTCAAGGTGGAACTCCAGAACGGGCACACGGTGCTCGCCCACATCAGCGGGAAGATCCGGAAGAACCGCATCAAGATCCTCCCGTACGACCGAGTGCTCGTGGAACTCAGCCCCTACGACCTCACCCGCGGCCGGATCCGCTACCGGTACAGGGCGTGACGGAAGGTGCGGCACCCATCGCCCTATCGGGAGTTGCAGGGAAGGAGCGCCATCTCGCGTGCGTTCTTGATGGCCTGTGTCATCTGCCGCTGCTGCTGACGCGTCACGTGGGTCACCCGACGGCTGCGGATCTTTCCGCGGTCGGAGACGAACGTCCGCAGCAAGTCGGTGTCCTTGTACAGGCATGAGTCGAGCAGGGCCGGCAGGCCGTCGCGGTCCAGGCCGGGCGAGGTGAAGGTGAGGTACTGGCAGCGGTCGCCGTGTTCGGGGTGCCAGTCCACGGAGGCGGCGAGGCGGCGCTCGGCGGGCACCATCTCCCAGGCGGCGTCGGGCAGAGCTGCCAGCCAGGGCCCGGCCGACTCCACGCTCAGCGCGCCGCCGGCGGCGTCCCGGGACAGCAGTGTGTCGGGGCGGTCCGCCAGTGAGGGCTGGCACCCCAGGCCGGCGGAGATCGTCTCCCGCCAGGCCCCGGCCTCGATCTTCCCGGTCTCGGTCCGCACCAGCGTGCCCGTCACCGCAGGGGAAACGAACGCGGTCACGCTCCTCGGCGACGCCATCCACGTCATGAGCCCCGCCATCGGTGTGGGCGCGAACACCGCGCTGCGCGACGCCCGCGTTCTCACCTCCCGTCTCGTCGAGGCCGCCGCCGGTCGACCGCTCACAGACGCCCTACGGGCCTACGAGGACGAGATGCGCGACTACGGCTTCGGCGCCGTCCGCGAATCGGCCGAGCGCGGTCACCGCCTCGTCGGCCAGGACCGGCTGCCCGCACCGCAGTTGCCGCCGACGGGCAACGCCCACCCGCAGCGCTGACCGGCCCGCCCAGGCCCAACCCCAGCCGGCGCCGGGCCCGCTCGGGCTGCTGTCGGGCCACCTCCGGCCTGACAGCAGCCCGGCATCACCGGGACCGCACCACTCGCCCACCGCAGGCGCTACCAGGCCCCTGCTGCACCGGCCTCCCGCCCGCAGTCACGTCGGTTGGGATGCGGGTCGGTTCCCGGCATTTCCTCATGTCCCAGCGCTTGAACTGGAGAACTCATGCCCACTCTCCGTGTCGCCACCGCCGGCGCCGGCCTCGCCGGTCTCACCCTGGCCCACCTCGCTGAATTCGGCGTATGAGGAGCCACGGAGTCCGCCCGCGCCTTGGTGGACACACTGCTCACGGCACGCCCCTGAGCGGGCCGCCGTACCTCCACTCCCTGGGACGTGCGGTACCCGCAGCGCCCGGTGCGCGCTGCGGGTACTGTCGGTGGTGGAGCTCAGGCGCCCAGGGCGTGGACCATGTTGACGATGGCGGTCATCTGCGGTGCGCTCTGTACGGCGTAGTCGGATCCGGTGTATCCGAACCAGTCCCAGCAGCCCTGCGGGTTGACCGGCCAGACGCTGGAGACGGCCTGCGGGTAGAGGACGACCAGGTTGTTGGTGTCGGCGTAGGTGTCGAGGTTCCCCTTCTCCGCGAAGGCCGTACCGAGGAGCTGCTGGGCGGACAGGCAGCCGTGCAGGGCCACCACCAGCTTGCAGGGGGCGCCGTTCGCACAGGCCGGCGGCACGTAGAGCTGCCCGGTGGAATCCATGGACAGGGCACGGGCCGAGCCGCCGGGGGCGTAGGCGTTCTGATCGAAGTGCGTGAGGGTGCCCTCGGGGGTGCCGGTGTTGCGTGGATTGACCCCGCCGAGCCAGGTGGTGAGCATCTCGCGCTGAGGGTCGTTGTGACAGTTGTTCAGGAACGGCGGCAGGGTGAGGGCGCAGGGGACGACGCCGTCGGGGGTGGGCCACGAGTGTCCGGCCGGGTCCGTGTCGTGGTAGGTGACGTCGGCGCCGAAGTGCCGGTAGAAGTCGACGCCGGCCCGGGAGACCAGCGGGTTGACCACCGGGTCGAGGTAGCCGTGGTACGTGTAGACCGGCTTGCCCCGCAGGTTCGCGACCGGGTCGATGAGGCCCTCGGACGCCCAGTCCTCCGCCTGCCGCTCCAGGTCGTCGACGCCCAGGCCGAGGTCGCAGGTGACGAACTTGATCACGTGCCCCTGACCGCAGTCGTACGGCCCGGCGGCGAAGACGCCGGCGCCGTCGAAGGTGCCGGAGTAGGCGACCTGGAGCTGGGTCGCCATGAAGCCGCCGGACGAGACGCCGGTGACGTAGGTGCCGGTGATGTTCAGATCCGGAAGGGTCGGCGTGGCCGCCCGGGCCGACACGGCGGGGCCGGCCGCTGCGAGGGCGAATGCGGCGCCGAGGGCGGCGAGGGCCTGGGCCGCTCTGCGCAGGGAGCGGAATCTCATGGAGCACACTCCGTTGTGGGAGGGGAGGACCGCCCGTGCGGGCAGTCTCGTAGGGGGAACGGCGGCGACAGGACCGGAAGGGCTGTGCCGTCCCCACGGCGCCGGCGCGCAGGATGGCGTAGCAGAGGACGGCGAAGGCCGGGACGTTCGGCACCATCAGCCCCACCCGGTCGCCGGGGCTCACGCCGTGGTCCCGCAGCACGGCTGCCGTCCGTGCCGTCCGCCAGTTCGGCGTAGCTGAGGGTTTCCGCGCCCAGGCGCACGGCGATCCGTGCGGGGACGCGTTCCGCGCTCGCGGTCAGCACGGTTGCGAGGTTCGCCGGCTCGGCAGGGAGGGTGACGGGACGGCTCACGGGCGGCTCCCCAGGGATCGCGGCCGGCTGCCGGAGCGGACAGCACGGCCAGGTTTCCAACCAATCGATCGGTTGTTTCAGGAACGTTGCGAGACACCATCCGGCTTCTGGGTTACGGTGTCAACCAATCGATTGGTTGGAAATCTCGCCGAATCTCCGGGAGCAGCCGTGGAACTTCCCGACTGGGAGCCCCGCCGGGTCGTCGCGATGGAGGCGGTTCTCCCTGAGGGCGTCACACCGCCGGGCACCCGGGGCAAGATCCTCGAGGCGGGTCTGGAGCTGTTCGCCGAGTCCGGCTTCGCGGGCGCCTCGATCCGGCAGATCGCGGGCATGGTCGGCATCAACTCCGCCACCCTGTACGCGCACTACCCGTCCAAGGGGCACGTGCTGGCCGAGCTGGTGCGCATCGGCCACGAGGAGATGCGGACCCGGCTGACGGAAGCGGCCGACGGCACTCGTGACGACAGCGCCGCCCGCCAACTGACCGCCCTGGTCCGTGCTCATGTGCTGCTCCACACCGACTATCCGCTGCTCGCGGTGGTCACCAACAGCGAACTGCACGCCCTGTCACCCGAACTGGCCGCGCCCTCGCTCCGGTTGCGCGAAGAATGCCGCCGCCTGCTCGCCGGCGTCCTCGACCGGGGCATCAAGACCGGCGAGTTCGAGCTCGACGACCCGCTGCTGGCGGTCACCGCGATCGGCGGCCTCGGGGTGCAGGTCGCGCAGTGGTTCGGCCCCGCCCTCCAGCGCACCCGAGAACAGGTCGCCGAACAGTACGCGCAGTTCGCCCTGCGCATCGTCAGCGCCGGACACTGAGCAGACCGGCTCCCCGTACCCCCTCTGCGCGAAGGAGTGCCCGTGCGACCGGTCCTCGCGACCCGCCACGGCCTGGTCCGCGGTGTTGTCCTGCCGGGATCGCCGGCTTCAGGAACATCCCCTACGCGGCCGCTCCCACCGGGCCGCTGCGCTTCGCGCCCCCGCGGCCGCCGGCCGCGCGGGACGGGATCCGTGACGCGTACGGCCCCACCGCGCCCCAGGCACCGTACCCGCCGCCGATGGAACGAGTTCGCCTGGCCCTCCCCCGCCTTCGACGGCGCGCTGGGCGCGTGCCATGCGCTGGACGTCCCCTTCGTCTTCGACGATCTGGCCGACCCGGCCTTCGCGCCCTTGCTCGGCGACCCCCCGCCTCAAACGATCGCCGAAGCATGCACGCCGCCCGGGTCTCCTTCGCGACCGCCGGCGATCCCGGCTGGTCCGCCTACGACGCTCCGCAGCGGACCGTCCGCCGCTTCGCGGCGACGGCGGCCACCGGTCGCGACCCGCGCCCTGGTCTTCGGTCCCTGTGGGACGGTCTGCGCTGAGGGCGCGCGCCGTCCGCCTTCGCGCGGCCGGACTTCACGTCGTACGAGGTGGCGAATCTCGGGGCAGGCCGGCGTACTCGCCGAACAGCGCCCGGCGTCGTACAGATGTCCTCGCATCACGAGCCGTGCAAGCAGGGGCCACGTGCCGGATCAACCGCCGCCTGCAGCGGTAGGCGCGCCACCCTTCCGCTGCACCACGACGGTGTTCATGCCTGGTGCCCGATGGCCGGGATGTGCCCCGATCCGGTCAGCTGATCGCTCTCTTCGGTCGGCTTCCCGGCCGTGAAGTGGAGCAGCTCCCAGAGGGTCCGGTCCTGCACGGTCTCGGCGCTGCGGGGTCCGCTGCGGTTCAGGGCTACGGTTCCCAGGAACCTGTGGTACGACCCGGCCTCGCCGAAGTCGAGCAGGAAGGCGTCCTGCTCGTGCTGGAAGGTCACGGTGTAGGTGTCGGCGTCGTCTGCCACCTGGTATGCGAGGTGTGCCCCGACCGGGGCCGAAGTGGTGGGGTGGACCCGGATGTCCCGTGCGGTGAAGGTGACCTCGTCGTCACCCACTGCGGAGACCAGGATCTCGTCGTCGTGGGCCACCAGCACCGCGGGCAACTGGGCTTTGTCGTACTGCTCGTGGCTCACGAACATGAGGGTGACGACGGTGTAGGAGCCGATCCTCGCGCGTCCCCAGTACCAGTGGTCGAGCACCCTGCGCGGGGCGATGTTGCCCCAGTTGTGGTCGTGGTACCCACTGCCGGTGAGATGCCGGGTGGCGCCGTCGACGGTCAGGGTGCCGTCCACGGATCCCCGGGCCACGACGGGCAGCCAGGCGATGTAGTGCTCCTCCCGCGCCCCGAAGAAGGCGTGGCCGGTGGCCGGGCGCCACGGCGGCACCTGCGCGGTGAGTTCCAGGTCGAGGACGACGTCGTCGATCTCGACGTGGATGACGTACTCGCCGTCTCCCCCACGGAAGGTGTTGCGTCCGATGACGACGTCACAGCGCTCGGAAGAGGCCGAGAACGCGCTCGGCCCAGCGGTGCAGGTCTTGTCCGTCCTGGTGCCGTCGGGGCGGGTGAGGGTGAGCAGGACGAAGGGTGTCAGCGGGGACTTGGGCGAGATGAAGGGGGGCTTGGTGTGGAACTCCACGGTCAGAGTGGAGCCGTCATCGAGGTGGGCATCGCAGTACCACCATTCGAACGTTCCTGCAGCGGGGTCGGTGCGCAGCCCGTCCTCCCAGGGCTGGATGACACCGGGGGTGAGGTTCAGCCGCTCGTAGTGCCGCGGCTGGTCCCCTATGAGTGCATGCATGTGGTTCTCCGCTTCTGCGTACACCGGAGCGACGGCCCGCCGCGTCCGTTGGAAGGGCTTGCCCAGGGCTGTCAGATGCCCTTGAAGACAGGGGGTCGGCGCTCGATGAGGGAGGCGATGCCTTCCGTGACATCGGCGGTCGCGAACAGTCGCGGCCCGACATCGTTGCGCAGGCTGGCGCCGGACGCCTCGATGTGTGCAGCCAGTACGGTGCGCGCGTCGGCCAGGGTGGCCTGCACGGCAAGCGGGGCCTGGGCGGCGATGCGGTGGGCCAGCTCCATGGCGCGACCCAGCTCCTGGCCTGCCGGCACTACTTCCTGCACGATGCCCATGCGCCAGGCTTCCCGCGCATCGAACTGGTCGCCGGTGAGCAGGTAGCGCATGGCGTTGCCCCAGCCGACGCGGTGGGGCAGGCGTATCGTTGCTCCGCCGAGTGCCAGGATGCCGCGTGTGACCTCTTGCTGACCGAAGACCGTGTCGTCTGCTGCGATACATGTCTCGCTGTTGAGGACGAGTTCCAGGCCCGCGGTGAAACAGCGGCCGTGGACGGCGGTGACGACGGGCTTGGTTGCGGGCGCCCGGTAAAGACCCCATGGGTCACGTCCGCCCTCGGGGATGAGGCTGTCGTCGCCGACGGCCAGTCTCGGTGCGAGGGAGGCCAGATCGAGTCCTCCGGTGAAATGCTTGCCGTTGCCGTGGATGACCGCGACGCGCAGGCCGGAGTCGTCCGAGAGCCGAGTCAGGGCATGGGACAGGTCCATGATCATGTCTGCGTCGAGGGCGTTGGCCTTTTCGGGCCGGTTGAGCGCGATGCGCAGGACAGGGCCGTCCTGCTCGACCAGTACCTTGGCGGAAGCGGTGTGCGAGCCGCTTGCCTGCTGCGTGGGTGCCATGTGGTTCACCGTAGGGAGCACGATGGTGCCCGATGCGACATCGGCAAGGGAGTTTGCGACATGAAGATCGGTGTGGTGGCGCTCGGCGGATGCTGGGACTCGGGGGTCACTTCTGTGCTTGATGTGCTGCGGACGGCCGATGCTGCCAGGACTCGGGTCGATGCCACGATCCCCGCGCTGGAGTGCATGTTCGTCGCCCCGACGGACGAACCGGTCCGCACGGCGGGTGGCCTGCTGATACCGGCGGGCCGCTTGATCGACGACTGTGTGGCCGCGGCAGATCTGGATCTGCTCCTCGTTCCCGCGCTGGCCGCGCAGAGTCCGGCGACCGTGGTCGATTTCCTGATGCGACGAGACGTCCGAGGGGTGCGCACGGCACTGCGGCGCTGGGCGGACGGTGGCGGAGCCCTTGCGGCGGCCTGCACGAGCACTTTCGTTCTCGCCGAGGCGGGACTGCTGGATCAGCGGCAGGCCACCACCACGTGGTGGCTGTCCGGTCTCTTCCGGCATCGCTATCCCGCTGTGCGGCTGGACATGTCGCGGATGGTGGTGAGCGATGCCGGCGTCGTCACAGCGGGCGCGGCGTTTGCGCACATCGATCTGGCTCTCGGTATCGTCGCGCAGGTCAGTCCCCGACTGGCTGCCGAGACGGCCGGCGCCCTGCTCATCGAGGAGCGTCCCTCGCCGAGCACGGGGGCGATGTCCGACCATCTCGAGGATCATGATCAGTTGACCAGCGACTTCGAGGCATGGGCTCGTGCGCATCTGCACAGACCTGTAGGAGTGGCTGACGCGGCGCTGGCTCTCGGGGTCACCCGGCGCACTCTGGAACGTCGTGTCCGGGACCGGCTGGGAACGTCCCCCTACGCTTTCATCCGGTCGCTGCGAGCGGAGCGGGCGGAACATCTCCGTGTCACAACGGCATTGCCGGCCGCGGACATTGCGCGGCAGGTCGGCTACCAGGACGCAACCACGGTGCGTCGGCTCCGGGGCGGCAGGCAGCAGTTCCCGAGATGAAAAGACGGCCGGGCCGTCGGGGGGATCGATTTCGACTGCCTGCGACGCGGAGGAGCTCGCACGCATGTGGAGTGGGGCTTGCTCATGGTGGTGGGTCGCCGCGTCGGCATCCTCGCCTTCGGTCGGCGCCGCGATCGGGTGGAGTGGAGCCACCTGCGATCGGAGTGCCGCGCGCCGCCTCGGCGCCGCGTTCACCGGCCTCCCGGTAGACGGCGTCGGTACCTACACCGGCATCCGCACTTCTCGGTCATCCGTACTGCTCGGCGCAAGGGAGCGCAGTACATCGAGGCAGGCTCCGATCGCGGGTTCGTGGCCTGCGTCGATCCGGGTGACGATCTCGATCGTGCGAGCGAGCGTGGGGTCGGCCACCGGCCGCGCGACAAGCGTGGGGGGGAGATGAGCCGCGGCCATGCGAGGGAGGACGACTGGGTGGCCGCCGCTCGCTGCGAGGGCGATCATGGCGTTGAAGTCGGAGCAGGTGTGTTGCACCCGCGGGGTGAATCCCGCCGACCGGCAGGCATGGAGGACGGCTGCGCCGCAGGCGGTGTCCGCGAGGGCCGTGATCCACGGCGTGTGTGCGAGATCCCGCAGTGCGACGGGAGATCCTTCTGCGCCGGCCGCGGGGTGATCACGCCGGACTACGGCCGCCAGCGGATCGACATGCAGCTCGTGGGTCTCGACGCCCAGGGGCACGGGATCAGCGAGGTTCGTGTAGCGGTAGACCAGCGCGAGGTCGACGCGTCGCTGGAGCAGCAGGCGCACGGCGAGGTCGGGTTCGGCCTCGGTGATGTGCAGGCTCAGCCCGGGGTGGGCGTCCTCCAGCGCCTGGCCGAGTGGGGCTGCCAGTGGGGCGAGGGCGCTGGGGAAGGCGGCGAGGTGGAGTGGCCCGGCCGGCTCCGTGGCATGGCTGCGCAGGTGGCGTTGCGCGCGTTCGAGGGCGTCGAGCACGTGCTCGGTGTCTTCGGCCAGCCGGTGCCCGGCGGGCGTCAGGTAGATGGACCGGCCCGTGCGTTCCAGCAGGCGCGTGTGGGTCTCCTCCTCCAGGAGCCGGAGTTGCTGTGAGACGGCGGAGGGAGTGACGCCGTGCAGTTCCGCCACGGCTGTCACGGTGCCGTGTGCGGCCAGGTCGCGCAGGAGGACCAGTCGTCGGACATCGAGCATTAGTTCAGCTTAAAGGAATGATGTACCTGATGTAGCTGGACAGAAGTGACCTCATGCGACGACGCTGGGCGGCCTGTCCCACCCCCGTTCAGCAGCATCAGGAGTCCCCCCATGCGCGCCACCGTGATCCATGGACCGAACGACATCCGCATCGAGGAGGTCCCGGACCCCCGGATCCAGCACCCTGCGGACGCGGTGGTGCGCGTGGTCAGCGCATGTATCTGCGGCAGCGACCTCTGGGCCTACCGCGGCGTGGCCTCGCGCGTACCCGGGCAGCGCATCGGCCACGAGTTCCTCGGCGTCGTGGAGGAGGTCGGCAACGACGTCACCGGTTTCACTCCGGGCGACTTCGTGGTCGCGCCCTTTGTCTGGTCCGACGGCACGTGCGACTACTGCCGGCAGGGCCTGCAGACGTCCTGCCCGCACGGCGGGTTCTGGGGAGAGGTCGGATCCGACGGCGGCCAGGGGGAAGCGGTCCGTGTGCCCCACGCCGACGGGACTCTCGTCCAACTGCCCCCGGACGCCGTCACCGACGACAAGCTCCTCCCCGGTCTGCTGGCCCTCTCCGACGTGATGAGCACCGGACACCACGCCGCCGTCTCGGCGCGGGTCCGTCCCGGAGCCACGGTCGCCGTCGTGGGCGACGGAGCGGTCGGCCTGTGCGGCGTGCTCGCCGCCCGCCGTCTCGGCGCCGACCGGATCATCGCGCTCGGCCGCCACCGGAGCCGCACGGACATCGCCCGTTCGTTCGGCGCCACCGACGTCGTCGCCGAGCGCGGCGAGGCAGCGATCGAGGCGATCCGGGAAATGACCGGCGGCCAGGGCGCCCACGCCGTGCTGGAAGCCGTCGGGACGGAGGAGTCGATGCGTACCGCCATCTCCCTCACTCGCGACGGCGGCGCCGTGGGCTATGTCGGCGTACCGCACGGCGGCAGCGCCGGCGTGGATATCGCCCAGATGTTCGACCGCAACATCACTCTGGCAGGTGGCGTCGCCCCGGCACGCGCCTACATACCCGAACTGCTCACCGATGTGCTGGCGGGCGTCATCGATCCCGCTCCGGTCTTCGACCGCACCGTCGGCCTCGACGGGGTGCCGGACGGTTACCGCGCCATGGACGACCGGTCGGCGCTGAAAGTCCGCATCACCTTCTGATCAGCCACGAGGAGATGTTCATGAAGATCGCCATCGCCGGCGGGCACGGCCAGATCGCCCGGCGTCTGGGCCGACTTCTCACCGCCCGGGGAGACAGCGTCGTGGGGCTCATCCGTAATCCCACCCACGCCGATGACCTGTCGGACGACGGGGTACGGCCGATCGTCTGCGACCTCGAGGCGGCGTCGTCCGAGGACGTGGCCGCGGCCCTGTCCGGAGCCGATGCCGTGGTCTTCGCTGCCGGGGCCGGCCCCGGCAGCGGTGCGGCCCGCAAGTACACCGTCGATCATCAGGCCGCCGTGCTCCTGGCCGAGGCCGCTCGGCGGGCGAACGTACGGCGGTACGTGATGGTCTCCACCCGCGGCGCCGGCAGTCCGCCCCCGGCTCACGCCGACGAGGTCTGGGCCGCCTACGTGCACGCCAAGACCGCCGCGGACGAGCACGTCATGGCACAGGACCTCGACTGGACCATCCTGCGCCCCGCGGCCCTCACCGACGATCCCGGCACCGGCGCGGTGCGCCTTACCGCGGAGAGGAGCGTGGGCCAGGTCACGCGGGACGATGTCGCCGAGGTCCTGGCGGCCCTGCTCGCCACGCCTGCTACCGCGGGGCTCGTCCTGGAACTCGCCGAAGGACCCGATTCCGTCGCCGAAGCGGTGGCGCGTGCCGCGGACAACCGCACGGGCGAGCCCTGCCGCTGACAGCCGACGCCGCGGAGTTCAAGGGTGCCCTGGCGGATCCACCGTCCTCGGACCGGTACGCCGTCGAGCGTGCCAAGCTGGTGCTCCTCGCGGCTGAAGGCCCGGTCCATCGCCTCCTAGGCTCCGGTCCCACCCGGCTGCTCACTTCCCGGCTGGCAGCCCCCTCACCGCTGAACTCCGGCCGCGGAAGGTCGACCATGTGCCCCTGTTTCGGTGCCAGGGCCACCACACGGCGGGGATCGGGCCGGGGAACACGGAAGTGCCAGGGCTTCGCGCCTCCTGGCACGTCGATCCATCCGGTCTTGAGACCCGTCAGAGCGGCGGAGCCGTCGGGCAGGAAGACATCGACGTAGACACGCCCACGCCGAACCAGACACAGCTCATGAAGTAGGCATGATCGCCGTGGCCAACGGACCACTGCGCGAGCTTCTCCAATCGCTTCCTCTGCTCCGGGGTGCCCTTGCCCGGCCGGAACAACTTTTTGGCGCGCCGTCGCCGCCCGCACGCCTCTCCGGCAACCGGCCCCGCAGCCGGGTCCTCCTCGCGCCCGACGGACAGGAGTCACCGACCGAGGTGAACTCTGTATCACCGGACCATCACCGGACCCCAAAGGTCCGGGAACCGGTCGCCTTCTACACCGGTGCCGCAGCTCTGTCCCCCGTGGAACTGACCAGCCGACTACGGAAGGTCCTCCCCGCGGCGGCGGTACCCAAGGCATTGCGGCATCAACGGGACACCTTGCGGCAGAGGAGCCGTGGACGGCGCTGCACGAACGCGCCCTGAGCAACGGCCTCGGCACAGGGACGGAGGACCGCTCGGACGACCGCGGCCTACGCCAGCCGGTACACCCGTTCCTTCAGCACGTTGACGGCCTTGTAGTCGGCCTCCAGTGCTGCCGCGTCCTCACTCGCCATGTAGACCGTGAAGGGGCTGCTCGGCAGGTCGACCGTGGGCCGGATGCGGCGGCCCGGGCGGTACTTCACGTTCACCTCGTACACGGTCGGCAACGCGGTGATGTCGTCGACCACCGACTGGTCCACGCCCGCGACGATCCCGTCGAGGCTGGTCGTCGTGTGGTGGACCACCGCGTCGAGGAGTTTGGTGTAGGTCCGGCCGCCGTATTGCCCCAGGAACTCGTCGGGGCGGGCGTAGGCCAGCGCGGTTGCGGTGGCCTGGTTGGTGCCGAGGCAGCGGTCGTGGAAGCCGGGCCGCATCCCGCCGTTGAGCCGGGCGGCGATCTCCACCAGTGCGGGGCCGCTCGGGGTCATGACGACTTCGGCGTGGGCCGGCCCGTTCCGGATGGCGAGCGCCTCCAGGACCGTGCCGACATAGTCGACGAGTTCGGGAACGGGCTCCTGGCGGGGGTCGAGGAGGATGTTCCGGTCATAGACGCGGCGACCGGATCCGGTGTCCCGCTTGTCGTACTCCCAGACACCGCAGACGTAGCGCTCGCCTTCGCAACAGACGACGTCCACCACGTATTCGGGGCCGGGCAGGAAGGACTGGGCCAGCACCTCGGTGTTGGGCTGCTGGAACAGGTCAGCGGCCGACATGACCGAGCGCGCGGCCTGGACGATCGCCTCGCCGTCCCCGCAGATGTGCACGTTGTCCGATCCGGAGGAGCTGATCGGTTTCACGACCACGGTGCCGACGTCCTCGCGTTCGGCCCAGGCGCGCAGTTCTTCAGGGTCGCTGGAGCGGTGCTGGCGGGCACAGCGGATACCCGCGGCCCGCAGGGCCTCGATCATCAGGTACTTGTCCCGCCGCGTGGCCGACAGCCGGGTCCCGTTCGTGCGCAGCCCCAACCGTTCGCCCAGCTCGTCGGCGAACCGGACACCGAACTCCGCACCGGCCAGCACGGCCTTCGGCTGGAGTCCGGCCAGTTCGCGGGCGGCGGCCTCGGCGTCAGCGGCGATGATGTTGTACCGGTACCGGTCGAACAGGGGCGGGGCCAGTTGCCCGATCAGCTGCGGTGTGCTCTGGACGTGCACGGCCTCGACGCCCAGCCGAGCGAAGGCAGGGGGCAGGAAGTTCCCGCTCGAATAGCCGTCCACGATCGCCACGAACTCGCTCACTGTCCACCTGCCCATGCCACCAGTGGCCCGCTGACCAGGCCGACGAAGAAGAGGAGCGCGCCGAGCGCGAGCCAGCCGGGCAGCCCGATGCCGAGCGGCAGCAGGCTCATGACGGCCGGGGCGACCGCCTTGACCGCGCCGCTGCCCAGTCCGAACACTCCGGCGTACTGCCCCTGAAGGTGCGGGGGCGCCAGACCGAAGCAGTACTCGGTCGAGGCTGCCGCGTACCACAACTCGCCGAGGGTGAAGACGACCATGCCCGCGACGAGGAGTCCCGCCGCCGTCCAGATCGAGGGGCCCGCCGCGAGAGCCATGAGCGCCAGCCCGACGGCGAACGCGCCGCCGGCCCAGGCCATGCGCTGCCCTGCCGCGCGCACGTCGTGCACCCCCCGGCTGACCCTGACCTGGAGCAGCACGACAAGGACCATGTTGAGGACCATCGTCCCGGAGACCATCCAGCGCGGCGCGCTCGTGCGGTCGACGATCCATAGCGGCAGCAGGAACCCGGACGCGGCATAGTTCAGCGACAGCACCGCGTTCGCCGCGGTGGCGCTCAGATAGACCCGGTCGCGCAGCGCAGTCCAGCCCCGCTCGGCCGTGCCGGTGGCCCCGACGGCGGCCTTCGGCAGTCGCAGCATGACGAGCGCGCAGCCGACGTAGGCCACCGCTCGGCCGGCCACCACGCCCAGGTAGGCCGGTCTGGTGTCGATCTGGATGGCGAAACCGGCCGCCACCGAACCGAGCGCGAGGGCCAGATTGGTCACCGACCGCAGATAGCCGATGAAGACCGTCGGGTTTCCGGAGGCGACCTGGCGGATGAGCGGCGCTCTGCTGGCTTCGCCGGCGGGAATGACCATTCCGGCAACCAGCGAGACGACGAGGTAGGACCAGAACGAGCCGACCAGCATGAAGGAGGAGATGGCCGCGCCGCCGCCGAGCATGACGCTGACATGGGTGCGGTTGGCTCCGTACTCGTCGGCCACCCGCCCCGCAACGACGCCCGCGAGGAGACCCACGACCGCCCCGCCGAACAGGCCCGCGGCGACCTGCCCGGCCGGCAGGCCGACCACACGGGTGAAGTAGAGGGCGCTCGCGGTGGTGAACATGCCGCCGCCGAAGCTGTTGGCGAACGTGGCCACGGTCACGGTCCGCTCGTTCGCCGAGTCGGGCAGGAGTCTGCGTACGCCTGTGACGCCCGTCGGCGTGGACGTCACTGCCACAGCGCGTCCCCGAAGCGGGCCTCGGGCCGCAGCACGTGCTGGAGTTCGCGCAGCTCCCGGGTCTTGAGACCGTCCGGTACGACCTTCACCCGCGCGTCGAACCAGTCCCAGACCGCGGTGAACCGTTCCTGAAGCCGCTCGCCGCTGTCCGCCACCACCATGAACTGACCGACCCGCTGGGCGGTTCCGCCCCCTTGCGGGGTCCGGCCGCCCACCGGCCACTCCATTCGGACGAACTCCACGCCGGGCAGGGCCAGCACGTCCGTGGCGGACGGACAGTCGTACAGCAGCCCCGGGCCGGCGAGGAGATGCGAGCCTCCGACGGCCTCGGGGCGGAGCTTGATGTCGAGCTGGGGGCGACGGCCGAGCGCGACGAGTATCGCGCACTCCGCCAGGTCGACGTTGAACTTCGTGTGCACCAGCTCCTGCGTCAGCCCTCCGCCGCGCCGCGCGCCGCACTCGCCGAACGTGAGCGCACCGGTTGCGGGATCGTGGAACAGCTCCATGTGGAACGTTCCGTCGCGGTGGCCCAGCGCTTCGAGCGCGGCTGTGACCAGGGGGAGCGCGCGGTCGTAGGCCCAGGCCTCGGTGACCGGGTCGAAGAGCCGGTAGTGGAGTGGCCGGGCGGTGTCGACGGCCGTGAGACACGGGTCGCCGTATCGGCTGAGGGAGCAGAAGAGCAGCTCGCCGTCGAACAGCACCCCGTCCGCGAACCACTCCTCGCCGTTGATGAACTCCTCCAGGACGAAGGTGCGTTGCGCGGTGCCCTCCGCCCGGTAGGCGGCGCTGCACGCCCGCAGCTCAGCGACGGAGGTGACGACGGACGTCCGCCGGGTGGCCGCTCCCGCTATGGGCTTCAACACCGCCCGTTCGAAGCCGAGTTCCGTGATCCCGGTGACGTCGTGCACGTCGTCGACGACCCTGACGCCGGCCGTGGGCAGGCCCGCGGCCCTGATCTCGCGCTTCTGCACCGCCTTGTCCCTGAAGCGCACCGCCACCTCGGGCGGTACCGCGGGCAGGCCCAGGTGCCGGGCCAGGATGCCGACCATCACCAGCGCGTTCTCGTCGGTGGTGTACACCGCGTCGAAGGCCCTGTCGGTCAGCCCGGCGCGGTCGAGAGCCATGAGGACGGCCTCGGGGTTGGTGTGGTCGTCGACCAGAAGCACCCTGACCTCGGGCGACACCGCCACCTGGCCGTCGTCCCAGGAGCGTCCCCCGCAGACGACGGTGATCTCGAGTCCGAGACGGACACAGGCCCGCATGCCGTAGCGGTCGAGGCCCACGATGAGGATGCTCGGGGGGCTCGCGTTCTCCATGGCGCGTCCTTCCTTGACTTCCGGGGGTTCGCCGTGACTCGGACACCTCCCCGCAGGTGACCAGCCATTCCCAGCTAGGAAACCTTTGGCAATGATCAGCACATCACGCTGCTCGGACGACGACCGCGCCCGACCCCGGGGACCCGGGCGGCGCGCGGCGACCGGGGGACGTCACCACGCGCCGGCCGGAGCGGGCCGTCACATCCGGCCGCCGCCTCCCTTGGTGAACTCCTCGGTGTCACCCCGCAGCGCAAAGCCGGGCCGGCCATCGACTCCGACCGTGGTGGTTCCGGCCACGGTGACCCGTTCGCCACGGCGGTGCTGGTCGCCGTAGTCGTGGATCGCGTAGTGGAGCGTGGAACGGTTGTCCCACAGGACGAGGTCGCCCACCTGCCACTTCCAGCGGACCGTGTACTCGGGCTTGGTGGCGTACTCCAGCAGGACACGCAGCAGGTCGCGACCGGCCTGCGGGGAGTAGCCGCTGACGCTGCGGGCGAAGCCGCCGACCATCAAGGAGCGCTCACCGGTCTCGGGGTGGACCCGGACCGCCGGGTGCTCGGCGCTGAAGACATTCTTCAGGTAGTTGGTGCGCGTGTCGCCGGTGTAAGTGGCGTCCGTGAAGTCCGAGTCGTTGGAGTGGATGACCCGGAGGCCGTCCGCGAGCACCCGCAGCCCTTCGGGCAGGTCCCGGTAGGCCGCCGCCACATTGGCCCACATGGTGTCGCCGCCCACCGGCGGGCAGACCACGTTGTGCAGGATGGCGATGGCGGGCGGGTTCTCCATGTAGGTGAAGTCGGCGTGCCAGTGGTTGGCCCGCGTTCCCTCACCCCGCGAGTCCATCTCGCGCAACAGCGGCCGCCCCTCGGGGCCGCCGTAGATCGGGTGCCCGAGCGTCAGGTCGCCGAAGAGGCGGCCGAAGGCGACCAACTGGTCGTAGTCGAGCCGCTGGCCACGCAGGAAGATCACCTTGTGGGTGAGGAGTGCCTGCTTGAGCTCGGCGGCCAACGAGTCACTCAGTGGGGTCGCGGCGTCCACGCCGGTGATCTCGGCACCGATGTTTCCCGCGAGCTGCCTGATCCTGACCCCGGTGGCACTGCCGGCAGTCATGACATCAGTCATGGGTTCGGACCTTTCTGGGCTGTATGGAGGCGGCGTCCCCGACCGGACCGCGCACGGCCCGCCCCCGGAGGCGGGCAGACCTCGAGCGTCCTTGGGCCTCGCCGCCGGTTGCGCCTCGGACACAGCCGATATTGCCATCTGTTGCCAAGATTGGCAACACGGGGCGACGCCCAAGGTGCTGCGCCGGCAAAGCGAAGGGGCGTCCGACCGAGGCCCGGTCGGACGCCCCCAGGGTGCCGCGCACGCAAGCTGTCAGAGGAAGTGCCCACTCGCCAGATAGGGCGCCGGCTCCGCCATGCCCCGGACCGCGAGATATCCCTCCTGCCCGATGTCGAGCCGGGCGGCCAGCCCCACGTCCACCGCCCAGTGGTTGGCGGTGGTGATGCAGTTGACCAGCGTGTCTCCGCGTGAGGCGGCCAGGGCTTCCCAGAGCAGGTCCTGCGCGGTCCGCGGCTCCGCCGCGGCCAGCAGGACGCCCCGCCCCTGCTCCTCATCGATGTACACATATCCCGGCCGACCGGAGTCGTCCGACACGACGAGGCGCAGCCGTTCGAGCATGTAGGCGTGGTCCGGGCCGTGGCCCGCCCCGCGAAGCCGCTCGTCGAGCCGGTCCATCCACGCGAAGTCGTCAGCCCGGCCCTCCCGGAGCCCGCTCACCGCCGGCAGCGTCGAGCGATCGACGCTGCCCACCATGCGCATCTGCGGGTGGAGCGTGAAGCCGGCCAGCCGGTAACGGCGCGTGGCCGCGGGATGCACCGTGGACGAGAACAGTCCCGGTCGCCCGTTGGCGTGCGCCAGCGCGGCATCCATAAGCCGCTTCCCGATCCCCTGCCCCTGATACCGCGTCAGCACTCCGTAGGTAGCCAGGTACCAGACGCCGCCCCGGTTCTGCGACATGGCGAATCCGATGACGTCCCCGTCCTCACCGACCGCGACCCAGCAGCCGGCCGGGTCGACCTGGAGGTAATACCGCATCCGCTCGATCCACTGCTTCGAGGCGGTTTCCGAACGGGGCTCGATTTCCGGTTCGCACATTCTTCTGCTGCGCCGGTCCGCCTCGAAGAAGAGCGCGGCGGAGGCGCGCTCCGCCGACGGCAGGTCTTCCTCGCGCGCCAGCCTCACCTGCGCTGATTCCCTTTTCACAGCGTACCGACCACCTCGGCGGCCTCCTGCCTTTCCATACGTGCCAACAGGGCGGCTATACCCGCCCGGTGCGGGTGGGATTCGTGTGGACGCCGCCGAGCGTCTCCCGTCACCCGGCGCGGTCATGACCGGCTCCGGTGCCACTCTTCCAGCGTCTCCGCGAGGGTGCGCCAGATCTCTGCCGCGAGTTCCACGTGGTGGGCGGCGCGGGCCTGCTCCGCCAGGTCGCGCATGCGCTGCACCGCCTGGTCCGTCCGCTCGGCGAGGATGTCGAGCTTCCCGTCCAGCATGCGCAGCCGGATCCGGTCCCGGAAGGACAGCGTGACGTCCCGGGCCGCGGCATCGGCGCACAGCGCACGCGCCTGTTCCAGGTCGCCTTCCGCGCAAGCGAGATGTGCCCGCACCAGGAGGGCCTCCTGTCGGTGCACCTCGGTGCCGACGAGCTCCAGCGCCGGACCGATCTGCTCCAGCGCGGCCCGGGCACTGGCCGTCTGCGGCGGGACGATCTGTAGCTGCAAGGACGCCGAAGCCAGGCGCAGCCGCAGCCACAAGGCCAGGTCTTCGCGGCTGTCCAGGTTCTCCACGGCGCGATCCATCAGCTTCGTCGCCTCCGGGTAGGCGCCTTGGCGGATCGCCACAGTCGCCGCGGCCCACAGCGCCATGGTCGACAGGCTCGCCCCGGCCGGCTCGGTGAGCTCGCACAGCTCTACCACATGCGCCCGGGCCTCGGCGAGCCGGCCCGCCTCCGCCTCGGCGGACACCAGCGCGAGCAGCGCGCCGGCCCGATCGGACAGAGTGAGCGAGGAGGCGGCGGTCACTGCCTCGGCGGCGTACTCGCGAGCCTCCTCGGCCAGCCCCAGGTTGAGGGCGCACCGCGAGCGCTGGGTGTACACCCGGGCACGCAGTTCGGGGATCCGCAAGACGCCCGCAAGGTCGGAGAGTTCCGCGAGCAGGACGTACTCCTGCTCGTACCGGCCCTGTTTGGCGTGGATGCGGGCGAGCAGCCATAGCGCCTGCCAGCGCAGCGCCGGGTCGTGGTGCTCGTCCGCGCTCAGCGCCTCGACCAGTGGACCGGTGAGGGCCTCGTCCAGGTCCTCGTCGCGCTGGGACGTGACAGAGGCGAGGACCTCCGCGAGCCCTGGCCCTTTCTCCGGCTCGAAAGCAGTCACAGGGACCCCGAGCCGCTCGGCCAGATAGCCTACGATCCTGGTGGTCGGGGGCCTGGCGCCGGACTCCAGTCGTGACAGATAACCGGTGGACATCTCGGCACCGGCGAGGGCCGCCTGGGACAGTGAGCGACTCAGACGGAGTGCGCGCAGGCGTTGCCCGAAATACGGCTGTTCCAGCATCTGAAACCTCGGGGCCTGAGGCCGGCACGCTCGGCCAGAGCGTGTCAGCCGTCTCTTGGGGGTTGTGGGAAGCCTGTCGAAGTTGGTCCGTTTCCGTGCACGGCGATACAGACCAGCGCACTCCCCCGTGGCACCGGCGCGTACGGACTGGGCTCGGACGGCCTGCCTCCATGCGGGAGGCACACGGCAACGGTCGGTTGCCGCCGTGCGCACGCTCGTCTTTCAGACCTCTCGGCGGTGTCACCGCCATTTCTCTCTTTATATTGCCTCATTTGGAAACCTTCGACAAGCTCCGGACACGGGCTGGCATGACGTCTTCGTCACGACACCTCGGCGGGGCACGTGAAACAGCGGACGGCGGCCACCCCGCACGAGGTGACCGCCGTCCGCCTCTCGGCATCAGGCCCCGGCACGCGTCACGGCCAGTCGATGTCGTCGGTGCCGACCCCCGGCGCGCCGGAGACGGGCAGGGAGGACACTGCGGCGGAGGCCGACGGCTGACCGGCCGGCCAGTCTATGGCCGCGGGGCCGGACACGGCCGCTCCCAAGGCGGTGACGAGGAAGACGCTGACGGCGAACACGTGCGCGCGCATGAGTGCTCCAAAAGACGATTCGGTGCGGGAATCAAGGAGTGCGATGCGGAACCGTGGCCATCCCGCTGAGCGGTGATGCCGTGCGGGCTCTGCCGCACGCCAATCTAGGGGCACCCGAGGCGACTTGGCAAGGAAAAGGCAAGATCATTTGCCAAAACTGTCAATCACCCCTCGGCACGTCCGGGCAAGACACTGCCTGCCGGGGCCTTACAAGCGTTTCCTCGCTGGTCACACTCGGGTTAGGATGGAGGCAATGCGTCGATGCGTGCCCCAGCGGATTGCTGAGCACCCTGAAGTAAGAATGGAGGACGACATGCCAGTAGAGACGTCCTTCGGGGAGCGCCTCAAAGCGCTGAGGCAGAAGCGGGGACTGTCCCAGGCCGCACTGGCCGGCAAGGAGCTGTCGACCGGCTACCTGTCGCGCCTCGAATCCGGTAGCCGGCAGCCCACCGAGCGGGTGATCGCCTATCTCGCCGACCGCCTGGACGTCGATCGATCGGCCTTCCTCTCCCCGGCGGCCAGCAGCTCCCTGGGTGAGGCCGTGAGCGTCGCCACCTCCACGGACGGCGACGACGGCATCGAAAGGGTGATGTCGGCACTCGTCTCCGCGCAGGACGAGGACCCGCTTCTGCGCTGGCAGGCACTGTGGCTGGTCGCCCGGTTCCACCGCCGCCATGGCCAGCACGCCGAGGAGCGGGCCGGCCTGGAGGAAGCCACACGGATCGCGGACGGCCTGGCGCTGCCCGCTCTGCAATGCCGCTCCATGACAGAGCTCGCGCGCTGTCTGCGTTCCACCGGCGACATCGCCGAGGCCCTGGAACTGGCGGTCGCCGCCTACCGCATGGCCAAGGAGTCCGGAGCCGCCGCCTCGGAGCTCGGGCATTCCCTGCTGACGCTGGTGTCGGTCGAGGCGGAGGCCGGCCGGCTGCCCGACGCCCGTGCCCATGTCGACGAACTGGTCGGTCTGGTGGCGGACCGCTCCGACTCGCTGCGCGCCGAGGCCCTCTGGGCGGCCGCGACCGTCCGCTTCCGCCAGGGCGACGTCGACGGCGCCCGGGCCTTCGTACAGCAGGCGATGGACTCGCTGGACAGCCATCTCGATCCCCTGCTCTGGGCGCGGCTGAGGCTCGTTGCGGCCTCCCTGTACCTGCACAGCCGGCCCACCCTCACGGAGCCCGCCCGGGTGTGTCTCGCCGAGGCCGACAAGGCGCTCTCGCTCGTCGGCACGCCGGTCCAGCAGCAGGAGCTGATGTCGCTGAACGCGCGCCTCGCCTTCGAGGAGGGACGCTTCGCGGACGCCCGGGACATCCTCGACCGGCTGGACTTCGACCGCCTCGCGCTGAGCTACCGCGACCGGGTCCGGCTGCGTCTGCTGGAGAGTCTGCTGCTGATCGAGGAGGGCCATCGCGAGCAGGGGTTGGCCCGGCTCAAGAAGCTGGGCGAGGAGGCCCACCAGAGCGCCAACCTGGACTTGGCCGCCGAGGTCTGGCGGGTGCTGGCCGAGGCTCTGGAGCACTCGGGCTGAGAGGTCCGGGCGCCGATCCCGGAAGGTTGCCGCCGCCGGCATCGCCCGCCTCTCCACGAAGCGACAGGGCCGGGTGATGCCGGGCGGCGGGTGGTGAGACTTCGGTGCCACCGGGGCCTCAGCGTGGCAGTATCCTCCGTAGCCAGCCGGTGCGGGCCTGGTGCGCTGTGCGTGAGACGACGGCGTGCGGCACCCATTCGTCGAAACTGTGGAACGCACCGGACCATACGTGCAGTTCGGCTTCGCCGCCCGCCTCCCAGATCCGGGTCGCGTAGACGATGCCCTCGTCGCGCAGGGCCTCCACCGAGCCGACCTCGATGAAGGCGGGAGCCAGCCCCGCCACCGTCGTGGCACGGGCGGGCGCGGCGTAGCAGGAGACGTCCGGTGTGCCGCACCGGTCGCCCAGCAGGGCCCGCCAGCCCGCCTGGTTGGACAGTCCGTCCCACAGGCCCACGCGCTCCATCTGCCCCGAGGAGAACGTGTCACAGCGGTCGTCGAGCATCGGGAACTGGAGCATCTGGCCCGCCGGACGGGGTCCGGACCGGTCCCGGCTGAGCAGAGCCAGGCCCGCCGCGAGCGCACCGCCCGCGCTGTTGCCGCTGAGGACGATGCGCTGGGGGTCGAAGCCCTCGGCCACGGCGTGTTCGGCAAGCCAGCACAGTCCGGCGTAGCAGTCCTCCACCGGAGCGGGGTCGGGATGCTCCGGGGCCAGACGGTACTCGACGGACACCACCGCCAGGCCGAGGTCCTGGGCGCGGTCCAGTTCCCCGGCCAGCTCGGTGCTGCGGTGGCTGCCGGCCACCATGCCGCCGCCGTGCGTGTGGTAGATCACCGGGACCGGTCCGGTGGCGGCCGTCGGGCGGCAGATCAGGAGGGCGATGCTGGGGGCGCCGGGCGGACCGGGGACGGTCCGTTCCTCGATCTCGAACGTTCCGCCACGGCGGATCTGCTCATCGGTCAGACGACCGACGAGGGACCGCTGACGGCGGTCCGCCACCAGGCCGGGGGTGAGCGGCATCGGCAGTTCGGCGAGGATCTCGCCGAGCGGGCCGGCCAGTTCGCGGTCGAAGCGGGGCGGCACTGCCTGCCGACCCCGCTGCCGGCGGGACACGGGTGTGGTGGTCATGGCGCCGCTCACTCGGCACTCAGCAGGGCGAGCGCGTCGACCTCCAGGAGAAGGTCGGGGCGATACAGGGCGACCACTTGTACGACCGTGCTGGCCGGCGGGCGCGCGGTGTCGATGAACTCGTCACGCGCGGCGAGGATCTGCGGGACGTGCGCGATGTCGGTGACGAAGTAGGTGAGCTTCATGACGTGGGCGAAGGTGGCACCGACGGCGGTGAGGCACCGCTCCATGTTCCGGAAGACCTGCCGCGCCTGCGCGGTGGGGTCGTCGGCGCCGACCAGCTCGCCGGAGGCATCGAACGGCATCTGCCCGGAGACCGCGGCCAGCCTTCCGGTCCCGGTGACCACGTGCGTGTAGCCGGAGCTGGGGGCGACCCCTTCGGGATCGGAGAGGTGGGTGAGCCGGCCGCGCGTGCGGTGCTCGGTCATGGGGACTCCTTCGCGGATCGGCAAGGGTGTGGTGGGGCGGGGGTGGGCCGTCGTGGCCGTCATGCAGCGGCGAGGCGCACCGGCAGGCACTCCGGTCCGTTGACGGCGATGGAGCGCAGACGCCGCACGGGGCCGTCCGGTTCGACGCGGTGGACCGTGTCGAGCAGCTCCGAGAACAGCACGCGCATCTCGGCCCGGGCCAGGGTCGAGCCGATACAGAAGTGCTCACCGGCGGCCAGCGCGATGTGTCGGTTGGGGCTGCGGGCGATGTCGAACCGGTACGGGTCGTCGAAGACATCCTCGTCGCGGTTGGCGGAGGGCAGCCACAGCACGACACGGTCCCCCGCCGCGATGGACTCGCCGCGGATCTCGACCGGCCTGGTGGCGACACGCATGCTGTGCGTGGCGCTGGAGGTCCAGCGCAGTATCTCCTCGATCGCCCCGGACATCAGGACGCGGTCCTCACGCAGCCGCTGCCACTGCTGCGGATGCTCCAGGAACGCCTGCATGCCGCCGATGAGTGCCAGGCGCCCGTTTTCCGTCGCCCCGATGAGGTTCTCGCAGTTGAGGACCACTTCCTCCTCGGTCAGCAGATCGCCGCCCACGGTGCCGTTGACGAGCGCGCCGACCAGGTCGTCGGACGGCTCCTCCATGCGCCGGAAGATGAGTTCCTCGAAGTACTCCAGCAGCCGTGGATGGGCGACGAGCGAGGTGTGGGCCTCGAACGCCTCGTTGGTCCACTCGTAGAGGGCCTCGTGGTCGCGTTCGGGGACCCCAAGGATGTGGCAGATGACGGAGAGGGACAGCCGGCCGGCGACGTCATGGGCGAAGTCGCAGGACCCGAGGTCCAGCGCGCGCTCCAGCACGCCGCGGGTGGCGGCGCGGACGTAGCCCTCCAGGGCGCGTACGGCCCGGGTGTTGAACCAGTCGCCGATCAGCGAGCGCAGCTGTTTGTGACGCGGCGCGTCGGTGAGGGCGAGGGTGAGTCCGCCGCCCGGGTCGTCGCCGAGTTCGAGGCCGCGGAGCAGCACCCCGTGCGCCGAGCTGAACGTGGCAGCATCCCGGTAGACGGCGCGGATGTCCTCGTAGCGGGTCAGCGACCAGAAGCCGGGCACGGAGCCGGCCGGCTGCCAGTGGACGGGGGCGTGCGCGCGCATCCACGCCCACAGCCCGTGGGGGTCACCGGTGGCATGGAGTTCGGGGTCGGTGAGTCGTGCGGGTGACTCGAGAGCGGTGGTCATGACGGGGCTCCTGCGGCGAGGGTGTGCACGCGTTCGAGGAAGAGCTTGGCCAGGTCCCGGGCCGTGCTCTCGGCGACCGTGTCCGGCCGGTAGGAGACGTCCAGACACAGCCCGCCCTCGTCCGCCGGCCAGAGTTCTGCATGCAGTTCGAGGGGGAGGTCGAGATAGGGCTGGCGCACGAATGCGGTGCGGGCGCCGGCAAGGACCAGTCGGGGCGTCGCGTTGTCCTGACAGGCGAAGAGGGTCTGGTAGAGCGGCGGGCGGTTGTCACGGGGCGGGCCGAGGCAGGACAGCACCTCCGGGAACGGCACGTCCTGGGCGGCGAAGGCGCGCGAGGCGATACGCCCGGCGTGTGCCAGGGCGGCGGCTCCACTGCCCAGCGCCGCGCCGCGCATGCGCAGGCAGAGCATGTTGATGTGGCAGCCGATGGCGTGTTCCAGTTCGGCCGCGTCCCGCTGGGCGACGGGGACGCCCAGCGCGAAGTCCCGTTGGCCGGTGACCTCGGCCAGGCCGGCGGCCCACAGCTGGAGGAGGACCACGAAGCGGGTGACCCCCGTCTCTGCGGCCACGGTGTCGACGCGCTCGACCACCGAGCCGGGCAGGTGCCGCTCGAACCGGCCCGGGGCTCCCGGTTCGGGCACGGTCGGGGCGACAGGCCAGCACAAAGGCGGTACGTCCACCAACTCCTCTGCCAGGTAGTCGCGTTGGGACGTCAGTTCGACCTGCCGTCGGCGCTGGAGCCGCAGGCGGTGCACCGCGGTGAGCGACGGACGCGGGCCGATTGCCGCGGCCGGGGTGCACAGCCGCCCCGGCCGGGGACCAGCCCGGTACGCGGCGGCGAGGTCGGCGGCGAGGACCTGCTCGGACCACCCGTCGAACGCGACGTGGTGCACCGCACAGCCGAACACCGCCGTGCTGTGCGCCGCCTCGGTGGCGCGGACCGGTACCAGCGCGGTGCGCCACACCTCCCCGACGTCCGGGAAGAGCGGCTCGGCGAAGTGGGACCGCAGCGTGGCCACCGCGTCCGCCACGCCGTCGGCCTCGGGCAGGACCTCCAGTGGCGGTGCGGGTACGTCTCCCGGCCGGACGACCGGACTCGGGTCGAGCAGGTACTCGGCCCGCAGGGCCCCGTGCCGCTCGTGGACCGCGGTCACGGCCTCATCCAGGGCGTGAACGTCCAGCTCCCCCTCGATCACCCAGGTGAGCAGGCAGTGCCCGGTCAGGTCGTCCGGGTCGCGCAGCTGACGGGTCAGGTAGACCACTTGCATGGGGGTCAGCGGTACGTCGACCGGGTCCGGGCACACCGCCGGCGTCTCGGGCCGGGCCGGCTCGGTCAGCCGTGCGGCGAGTGCGGCGGCCGTCGGGTGCTCGTAGAGCCAGGAGACCGGGACGGGCCGCGCGAGCAGGGCGGCCAGCCGGGCACACAGCCGGCCGGCGCCGAGGGAGGTCCCGCCGAGTCGGATGAACGGCGTGTCGAGGGGTACCGCCTCGCGTCCGAGCACGTCGGCGAACGCCTCGGCCACGGCACGCAGCACCGGATCGTGGATGTCCTGCGGGCGGGTGCCGTCGACGGGGCCGGGCCAGGCCGGGGAGGGCGGTGCCAGCGCCAGCAGCGCCCGCTCGTCCAGTTTGCCCCGGGCGGTCACCGGGAACGCCTCGACGGACACCACGGCGGCCGGGCGCTGGTGGGCGACGAGGGATGCGTGCAGCACGCCGAGGGCGTCGTCCAGGGGGTCCCCGGGGCGTACGGGCACGCAGAACGCGACGAGTTCGAGGCTGCCGTCGGCGGCGTCGCCTCGGGGCAGGACCCGGCACTGGCGTACGCCCGCGAGCAGCCGTTCGATCTGGCGCTCGACCTCGGCGGGCTCGACGCGGTGGCCGCGGATCTTCAGCTGCCGGTCGGCCCGGCCGTCGAAGCGGAGCAGGCCGTCCTCGCTCCAGTGCCCCAGGTCGCCCGTCCGGTAGACGCGCACCGGCCGGCCGTCGAGGCGCACCTGTTCGAACTTGGCGGCGGTGAGAACGGGGTCGGCGATGTACTCCAGCGCGAGGCCATCGCCCGCGAGGCAGATCTCGCCGGTCTCGCCCACCGCGCACGGCCGCGTGCCGTCCAGGATGTGGACCTCGGTCCCGGGCACGGGCCGGCCCAGGGGAATGCCCGAGGGGTGGTCGCAGTCTGCTTCGGTGATGCGGTGGGTGGTGGCGAACACGGTGCTCTCCACCGGTCCGTAGCCGTTGAGGAGCACGATTTCGGGATGGCGGCGCAGGAAGCGGCGGACGTGACCGGCCGAGAGCCGCTCGCCGCCGACCGCCACCTGGCTCAGTCCGCGAAAGCTGTCCGGCGCCTCGTCCACGATCATGTTGAACAAGCTGCTGGTGAGCCAGACGGTGTCGGCTCCGTGCCGGGAGACGGCGGCGGAGAGTGCCGCCGCCGACAGGTAGGCGTCCGTCACGATCACCGAGGTGCCGCCGTTCAGGAGCACCGACCACAGCTCGAGGGAGAAGGCGTCCCACGGGGTGGCGGCGGCCAGCGGCATCACCGTGCCGGTGTCGAAGCGGGCGAAAGTGCCGGGCCGGAAGAGGCGTGCCGTCGCGCGGTGCGGGCTGAGAACTCCCTTGGGCCGGCCCGTCGTTCCGGAGGTGAAGAAGACACAGGCGGGGTCGGCGGAGTCCACCTGGGCGGGGCGGAACCCGGGCGAGGCCGCGGGCGTTTTCGCGGGTGGCGACCAGACGCGGGTCGGGGGCGGTACGGGTACATCCCGATCCGCGCGGGCGATCAGGAGCGGCGGGCTCAACTGGGTGAGCACGTCCCGCAGCCGCCGCGCGGGCCAGTCCGGCGGGAGCAGGCAGTAGGCGGCGCCCGTCTTGAGCACCGCGAGGAGCGCGGTGACCAGATCGATGCTGCGGGGAAGCAGGATGGGCACCACGTCGCCGCGGCCCGCACCCTCCTCGGCCAGGTCCGCGGCCCAGGCGTCCGACATGCGGTCCAGGTGGTCGTAGGTCACCACGCGATCGCCTTCGACGAGCGCGGCGGCTGTGGGCCGGGCGCGGGCCCAGCGGCCGAACGTTTCGTGCAGCCCGCCTGGCGGGGCGGTGTTCGGGAGGCCTGCGGTCCATCGCGGATCCGGTCGCATGGTCTGTCTCTCCCCTTCATTGCCATGGGTCGCCAGGGATCTCGCCAGGGGTGAAGGCCATGTGTCACGCTGCCCCGCCCAGCCAGACGTTGGCAAGGATGTTGTCAGAAAGTTGCCTATTCTGGCAACCTGGCGTCGTGATCGGTCTTCCACAGCGCCTCGCCGGGGCGGGAACCGGTCCACCGCTCTTCCGCCCGGCTAGAGCGGCCCTTTGCAGTGAAGGTGATGACATGGCACGCGACCGTTCCCTCGACATTGCCGTGACCGGCGTCTCAGGCCGGTTCCCGGGGGTGTCGGACCTGGCCGAGTGGTGGGATGCCCTGAAGGCGGGCCGGGTGCTCACGACTCGCTACGACCGGCGGCGACTCGTCGCCGCCGGGGTGCCCGAGAGCCTCGCGGACGACCCGGACTTCGTGCCGGTACACGGCCGTCTGCCGGACGCCGACCGCTTCGAGAACGACCTGTTCCGGGTGAGCCCGCGCGAGGCGGAGATGATGGATCCACAGCTGCGTCTGATGCTGGAGTGCGCGTGGACGGCGCTGGAGGACGCGGCCGTCAATCCTGTCGACACCGGCCTGGTGACCGGCGTGTACGCCTCCGCCAGCGCCTCCGGTTATCTGCACCGCATGATCGCCTCAGGCCGGCTGGACGCCCTGACGATCGAGGACGCCCTGCACGGCTGTGCGCCCGACTTCCTGGCGAGCACCATCGCCTACCGACTCAATCTGTCCGGGCCGGCACTGGCCGTGCAGACGGCCTGCTCCTCGTCGCTGGTCGCTGTGCACATGGCCGTCCAGGGGCTGCTGGCCGGCGAGTGCGACCAGGCGCTCGTGGTCGCCGCGGGCTTGGCCCACCCCCAGGCCGGTCATCTGCGAGTGCCCGGCGGCATCCACTCCGCCTCCGGGCACTGCCGGCCCTTCGACGAGCAGGCCGACGGTGTGGTCGCCGGTTCCGGTGTCGCCTGCGTCGTACTGCGCCGTCTCGACGACGTGCTCGCGACGGGCCCCGAGCCCTACGGGCTCGTCCTCGGTACGGCGGTCAACAACGACGGTGCCGCGAAGGCCGGCTATTACGCCCCGTCCGTCGACGGCCAGCAGGCCGCGATCCGGGCCGCTCTCGAAGCGGCCGACGTGGACGGCGCGAGCATCGGATACCTCGAGACACACGGTACCGGCACCCGCATCGGCGACCCCATCGAGTGGTCAGCGGCCTCCGGTGCCCTGCGCGCGGCGGGCGCGCGTCGCGGCCAGATCCCGATCGGGGCCCTGAAGGCGAACACCGGGCACCTCGACAACGCGGCGGGACTCGCCGGACTGATCAAGGCCCTGCTGGTGGTACGGGACGGCGTCGTGCCACCACTGGCCGGGTTCAGCCGGCTCAATCTGCTGCTGGAGACGGAGGACTGCCCGCTGTACGTGCCGACGCGGGCCACCCCGTGGCAGGGCCCCGAGCCGCGCCGGGCCGGAGTCAGCTCCTTCGGCGTCGGCGGCACCAACGCGCATGTGATCGTCGAACGCCCCCCGTCACGGGTGATCCGCCCGGAAGAAGCGGGTGTGTCACCCGCGGGACACCTGGTCCTGCTGTCGGCGGCGGACGGGACGGCGCTGGACCGTTCGGCCGAGCGCCTCGGCCGCCACCTGGCCACGCACACACCGCGCGCGGCCGACGTCGCCCGGACCCTGGCGACCGGGCGAGCCGCGCTCGGCGAACGGCTCGCGGTGGCGGGCGCGACCTCCGCGGAGATCGCCGAGCGCCTGGCCACCGGCGCCGGGGTGGTGCGCGGCAGCCGCCCGCCGGCCAGGCCCGCCCCGGTGATCCTGGCGTTCCCCGGGCAGGGGGCCCAACGACCCGGCATGGCGGTGCCCTTCAGCGAGGCCCTGCCCGGTTTTCCGGCGGCTCTCGGGGAGTGCCTCGACGCGTTCGACCCCGGCACGGCCGGCGTCCTCGCACGGGCGCTGTCCGACCCCGGCTTCCCCGAGGGCGAGCTGGCACAGACGCGGCTGGCCCAACCCGCCCTGTTCGCCGTGGAGTACGCGGCCGCCACCGCGCTGCGCCGGCTCGGTGTGGCCACCGCGGGGGTGATCGGCCACAGCCTCGGCGAGATCACCGCAGCCTGCGTGGCCGGCGTACTGGCACTGCCGGACGCGGCCCGGCTGGTCGTGTTGCGCGGACGCCTCTTGCAGGACTGCCCGCCCGGGGCCATGCTCTCCCTCGGCTGCGGTGAGAACGAGGCACGCGCGCTGATCACCGCCTCGGGGCTCGAGATGGAGATGTCCGCCGTCAACTCCCGCGAGAGCTGCGTCGTCGCGGGCACCCGGGAGACGGCCGACGCGTTCGAGGCGTGGCTGGCGGGGCAGGTGCACGTCCGGCGGCTGCGCACCAGCCACGCCTTCCACTCGTCCCTCGTCGAGCCCGCCATGGGCCCGCTCGCCGAGGAGCTGGCCCGGATCACCGTACGACCGCCCGCTGTGCCGTGGGCCACCACCGACGGCCGGCTGGTCCTCGCGGGAGAGCCTGCCGACCCGCTCGGTCTCGCCGAACGCACGCGCGCCACCGTGCGGTTCGCGTCGGCGCTCGGCGCGCTCGCCGCGCACCTGCCCGGCGCGGTGGTGGTGGAGGCCGGTCCGGGCCGCGCGCTGTCGGCTGCGGCCACCGCCGCGGACCTGACGGCGGTGCCCCTGGCCGACGGCCGCGAGACACCGGCCGGCCGGCAGGTCCTCACGGCGCTCGGCACCCTGTGGACCATGGGCCAGCCGCTGGATCTGGAGAGCATGTGCGGTGCCGGTGAGCTGGTCCGGCTGCCCGGTTATCCCTGTGCCGGACCGCGCCGGATCGCTCCGGAGGCACTTGCGCGGCCGGTGGCCGCCGGCCCCGATCCGGCCGGACCCGCGACCGGGCGGGCCGAGGACACGACGGCACCCGACACACCCGGGCCGCGCCGCGCCGCCGTCACCGACGTGGCCGCGCGGCTCACCCGGGTGTGGCGTGAGCTGCTCGGCCACGACAACCTCGACGAGAAGGCCGACTTCTTCCTGCTGGGCGGCGACTCCTTGCTCGTCACCCGGCTGGCCCGGAAGCTGCGGACCGAGCTGGGCGTCACAGTGCCCATGCGTGAACTGCTGCTCGCCCGGACGCTGGAGGGCCAGAGCGAGCTGGTGCGCCGCCTCGCGCAGGGCGAGTCGGCACCCGCCCCCACGGCCGGCTGATCCGGCCCGGCCCCGCCGACGGCTAAGGCCGTGGCCCACGGTAGAGGTCCGTGGGCCACGGCCGTTGCTCTTGCGGTGGTGGGCGGCTACGCGTACTCCTCGGCGCGCCCGGCCCGCGGCCGAGTCTTCAGCTCCACCCGGGGAACGCCCGGCGCCGTGAAGCCGAAGACCTGGGCGCAGGCGGACAGTTCGGCGTGCAGGCAGGAGACGATCGTCTCCGCACGGCGGAAGCCGTGCTGTTCGCCGGGGAAGGTGAGGTACGCGTACGGCACCTCGCCCTCCCGCAACCGCTCCAGGAACGTCTCGGCCTGGACCGGCAGACACACCGGGTCGTCCAGGCCCTGGAGGAGCACGAAGGGCGCCCGGACCCGGTGGGCGCCGCGCAGCGGGGACACCCGCGCATAGCGGGCCGCGGCCTCAGGCCAGGGACCGACCAGGCTGTCCAGATAACGCGACTCGAAGTCATGCGTGCCGCGTTCGCTCCACCCCTCGGGATCCAGCAGCGGATAGTAGATGCCCGCGACGCGGTACAGCTCCGGCTCCGCGACCAGGGAGGCGGCCGCGGTCCAGCCTCCGGCGCTGCCTCCGCGGATCCCCAGCCGGCCTGGGTCGGCCAGGCCTTGGGCCACCAGCGCACGGGCCGCGGTCGCGCAGTCGCGCACATCGACCACGCCCCACTGACCGCGCAGCCGGTCCCGGTAGTGCCGGCCGAAACCGGTGGAGCCGCCGTACTGCACATCCACCACACCGATGCCGCGGCTGGTGAAGAAGGCGACCGACAGATCGGCCACCAGCCTGCTGCGGGTGGTCGGGCCGCCGTGCGCCTGCACCAGGAAGGGCGGCAGCTCGCCGTCCTCGCCGGTGCGTCCGGGATGGTAAGGCGGGTAGACGTAGGCGTGCACCTCCTCGCCGTCCTCGCCTGTGAAGACGGCGTGGTAGCCCGGTGACAGATAGTCGGCGTACGTGCTGTCCGGCGCGTGCAGCACCTCGGCTCCGGCCACCGGATCGTCCCGGTCGGTGTCGACCAGCAGCAGGGCGACCGGACTGCGCGGCCCCCCGGCCGTCGCAACGAGTCTGCGGCCGTCGGTGGCCAGTACGGCCCACTCGGTGAACCGCTCGGCGCCCGCCACGTCCCGCAGTGTGCCGTCGGCCTCCAGGACCGCGAGACGGCGCCCGCCCGTGCCGTGGGCCACGAACAGCTGTCCCCCGGCGCCGGGGAAGAACCACCGTGCCCCGATGCTCCACAGCGCGTCGCCGAACTCCTCTGCGCGCGGGCAAAGGGCCCGGCCCCGGCCGGCGCCGCCGGGGGTCAGCTCGTACAGGTTCCACCAGCCGTCCTGGTCGCTGAGGACGTACAGGGTGCCGGGCCGGTCGGGAGCCCATTCCACCTGGCTCACCGAGATGCCGGGCCCGCCCGCCACCTCGCGGGCCTGCCCCAGCACGCCGTCGGGGCCGACCGGAGCGCACATCACCACGGTGCCGTCCCACGGCATGGCCGGGTGGTCCCAGCCGAGCCAGCACACCTGGGTACCGTCGGGCGACACCTTGGGCCCGGTCATGAAGTGGTGGCTCGCCCCGAGTACCCGCACCGCCGCCGGGTCTCGCGCGGCGCCACCGTCGAGCGGGAGCGCGACCAACTCCCTGCGCACATCGGCCGGGTGGGTGCCCGTGACCTCCTCGCGCAGGCACCACACCTCGTCCCCGACCCGGATGAAGTCGCAGTAGCGGGCGCCCTGGCGCAGCACAGGCTCCGGACTGATCGGCCGCGGAGCGGCACCAGGGACCGCCCGGTACACCTGCTGGTCGGCCCAGTGGGTGAACACACATCCCGCTTCGGGTCCGTCTCCGAGCGGGAGCCAGGGCCTGCCGCCGTACTCGATGACACGAGTGCGGACGTCCCACTGCGGGCCGAGCGCCTCGGCGGTGGCGCCGTCCGAGGTGCGGCGCACCAGGGCGGTGCGGCCGCCCTCGGCCGGCCGGGTCTCGGTCCACCACACCTCCTCGCCGACGAAGGCGGCCCACTCGGTGCGCGTCTCGCCCGCCGCCGCGACGGCCGCGCTGATCGGCGAGTCCCAGCTACCGTACGGGGCTTGCCGTGTCTGCTGTCCGGACCGCGGCGCCGGCCCGGGCCTTCCGGGGTCAGTCACGGCCCGTGCTGTACGCCGTGGTGTCACCGCGCAGCGCCTCGCTCGGTCGGCCGTCGACCCCGACGGGTACCGGGGCGACTACGGTGAGGCGCTCGCCGCGCCGGTACTGGTTCCCGTAGTCGTAGATCGCATAGTGCGCCGTGGCCTGGTTGTCCCAGATGGCGATGTCACCGACCCGCCACTGCCAGCGGACGGTGTGCTCCGGCCGGGTCAGGTAACCCTGCAGCAGCCGGATCACCTCACGGGACGCCTCGGGGCCATAGCCCACCACCCGTCGGGCGAAGCCGCCGAGCAGCAGCGAGCGCTCCCCGGTCTCGGGGTGGACGCGCACCGCGGGGTGCTCGGCCTCGTAGGGCGTGGCGATGTAGTGCCCGCGCTCGATGACGGTGTCGTCGGTGAAGTCGCAGTCGTTGCTGTGCACGATCCGCAGCCGGTCGGCGAAGTCGCGCAGTTCCGCGGGCATGCTCTGGTAGGCGATCGCGGCGTTGGCCCAGACGGTGTCTCCGCCCACCGGCGGGATGACCTTGCTGTGCAGGAACGCGAAGGCCGGCGGGCGCTCGATGAACGTGAGGTCGGTGTGCCAGTGATTGGCGCGGGTGCCCTGCTTGGAGTCCATCTCCCGCAGGTTGGGACGGCCGTCGGGGGCGTCGTAGATCGGGTGTCCCAGGGTCAGTTTGCCGAAGCGCCGGGCGAAGGCGGCCTGGGCCTCGTAGTCGAGGTCCTGATCACGCAGGAAGATCACCTTGTGCTCGAGGAGCGCGGCGCGCAACCGGGCGACCGTGGCGTCGTCCAGCGGACCGCTCGCGTCCACGCCGTCGATCCGGGCACCGATGTTCGGGGTCAACGGCGTGACGGTCACGCCGGTCTGCGGCAGCAGAGTCTCGGTCATCGTCCTTGCCTTTCCCATGAGTCTACGGAAGCGGGAGGGCGCGTCGGGGCGCCCTTTTCCAAGTTCGGCAATAGGTTGCCATTCTTATGACTAGCCTGACAATATCGATTGCCAACGTCGTGTCCTGAGTCACCGGCCAGCACAACCAGCAGAGGAGTCCTGATGGCACACCGCACCGCGGAACTCGGCGAACCGCTGCCCGCCGGACCACTGCCCCCGGTTCACGAACTGGTGGGCCGGATCGCCGCGCAGTCGCCCGACCGCCCCGCCGTCCGCGCCGGCGCGAGCGACATCAGCTACGGCGAACTCAGCGCCTGGGCCGACCGGACGGCCGCCCGCCTGGCTGACGCGGGCGTCGGGCCCGGGTCCCTGGTCGGAGTGCTCGCCGAGCCGTCCACCGCCATGGTGGCCGCGATCCTGGCCGTCCTGAGGTGCGGGGCCGCCTACGTCCCCGTCGACCCCGCCCACCCCGACCGGCGCATCATGGCCGTCCTGCGGGACGCCGGGGTGAGCGCCGTCGTGACCGCCGGCACGACCGGTGAACGCCTGCCCGCTCCGGGCGTACCGGTGATCGCGGCCGACTGCGAGGCAGAGCAGGAAGGCGGCAGCGGGAGCGCGATCCGGTTTCCGGCCGCGTCGGTGCGCGAACAGGACGCGGCCTACCTGATCTACACCTCGGGCAGCACCGGGGAACCGAAAGGAGTCGTCGTCGAGCACGGCCAGCTGGCCGCCTCCACCGCGGCACGCCGCATGGTCTACCCGGGCCGGCCGGTCTTTCTCCTCGTCTCCCCGCTGGCCTTCGACTCGTCCGTGGCAGGACTCTGGGGCACACTCACGGCCGGCGGCTGCCTGATCGTGGCCGGTGCCGACGACATCAAAGACCCCGAGCGCCTGGTCGAGCTGGTGGAGCGTCACGAGGTGACCCACCTGCTGTGCGTGCCCTCCCTGTACAGCGTCCTGCTGGACGCGGCCTCGCGGCTCGGCACCGCCCGGCTGTGCACGCTGGAAACCGTGATCGTCGCCGGCGAACCACTCCCGCCCGAGCTGGTCGAGCGGCACTTCGCCCTGCGCACCGGACAGACCGTGCTCGTCAACGAGTACGGGCCGACCGAGGCGACCGTATGGGCCAGCTACCACCGCTTCGAGGCCCCGGGGCCGGTCTCGATCGGCCGTCCGGTGCCCGGTTCCCGGCTCTACGTCCTGGACGACGAGCTGCACCCGGTGCCCCCGGGCGGCGAGGGCGAACTGTACATCGGCGGTGCCGGAGTGAGCCGCGGCTACCACGGGCGGCCCGAGGCCACCGCCGAGGCGTTCGTGCGGGATCCGTTCGCCGACTCCTCCACGGCCCGCATGTACCGCACGGGCGACCTCGTGCGCCGGCAGCCGGACGGCACGCTGACGTTCCTGGGCCGGCGTGACCACCAGGTCAAGATACGCGGCCATCGTGTGGAACTCGGTGCGGTGGAGGCGCACCTGGCCGAGCTGCCGGGAGTACGGGAAGCCGCCGCGGTGGTGGACGGCACCGGCGGCACCCTGGCGGCCTTCGTCGTGACCCCGGGGCGGACGGACACCGCATCTCTCAGGGAACGTCTGGCCGAACGGCTGCCCGCCGCGATGGTGCCCGCGAGGATCACGGTGCTCGACGACTTCCCCCGCACGGTCAACGGCAAGATCGACCGGGCGGCGCTGCGCGAGCGGGCCGACGCGGAACGGGCCGCGGCGCCGGAGGGCCCCTCTCGGTCCCTCGAATCCGCCCGGCCCGCCGAGGGCGAGCTGACCGACAGGGTGACCGCGGCCTGGGCCGAGGTGCTCAAGAGGACACACGTGCCCCTTGACGTCAACTTCTTCGATCTGGGCGGGCATTCGCTCGCCATGTACCAGCTGCGCGAAGCCCTGCAGCGGCACACCGGGCAACGGCCGTCCATGGTCGCGTTGTTCCAGCACACAACGGTGGCCTCGCAGATCACGCTGCTGCGCGACGAGACGGACCGGGCGGCGGAGCATGGGCGCGACGCGCGAGCGCGGCAGGCGGCGGCCCGCCGGGCCCGTGCCCTGCGGGCCGGCCGGCGGGCCGTACGTCAGGAGGAAGCGTCATGACCACGAAGGCCCGCATCCTGCGCCGCCAGGTCCCCGCCCCGGACGCCCGCCTACGGCTCGTCTGCTTCCCGCACGCCGGAGGGTCCGCCTCCTTCTTCCGTGACTGGGGGCACAGCCTGCCGGGGATCGAGGTGTACGCGGTCTGTTACCCGGGGCGTGCCGAGCGACTCGCCGAGCCGCCGCCGACCGATCTGCGGTCCGTGGCCGCCGAGGTCGCCGATGCGTGCGAGGAGGTGGCCGACCGGCCCATCGCCCTGTTCGGGCACAGCATGGGCGCGCCCATCGCCCTGGAGACCGCCGCGGCCCTCGAGGCGCGGAACATCCAGCCGGTCCGCCTGTTCGCCTCGGGCTCCCGCAACGCACCGTACCCGCCGCCCTTCACGGGGGCGGACAGCGACGACGCCGCGGTGGTCGAGCGGCTCCTCACCCTCGGCGGGACGGATCCCGAGCTGGCCGCCGACCCGGAGTTCCAGGAACTGGTCCTGCCCTATGTGCGGGCGGACGGGCGTATGTTCCACGCGTACGCCCCCCGCCCCGGCCTGTGTGTGCGGTGCCCGGTCACGACGATCGCCGGAGACGCCGACGAGGACGCCGATCTGCGTCCCTGGGCGGAGCTGACCCGCGGGGGCCTGGAGGAGCACACCGTGCGGGGCGATCACTTCTACCTGGTCTCCGAGCCTCCGCACGCCCTGATCCGGCAGTCCCTGACGGCGGTCGCCGCCCCGGCCTGACGCGGCCGCGGCATGTCGCGCCCCGCGCGTGTCCCGACTCGCAGCATTTCGCAGGAGGTTCCGATGCCCACACGGGAACATGTCGACACGGTCGGGGCCCGACCGCCCGTACATGAGGTGGTGGCCGCCGTCTGCGGACGGGTACCGGCGCGCACGGCCGTACGCGTCGGGGGCGACGCGGTCACCTACCGGGAACTCGACCGGTGGGCGACGTGGATCGCCCGGTGGCTGGCCGGGGCGGGGGTGGGCCGGGGCGACCGCGTGTGCGTCCTTGCCGAGCCGTCGCCCACGGCCGTCGCCGCGATGCTCGGTGTGCTGCGTGCGGGCGCCGCGTACGCCGGTGCCGACGCGTCCGCCCCGCGACCCGTGCTGAAGGCCGCACTGTCCGCGCCGGCGCCGCGCTGCGTGGTGGCGTCCCGCGTCGGCCTGCGGCGGCTGACCGGACTCGGTCTGCCACCGCTGCCCACGGTGGCCGCCGAAGGCCCCGGCGCCCTGCGGGGCCCCGCCGGGGCGGTGCCGTTGCCGCGCAACGCGCCGGGCGACCCGGCCTGCGTGGTGCGTCCGACGACGCCGGAAGGCTCCGCATCGGGCGGCAACCTCCTCACGCACGCCCGGCTTTCCGCCGCGACGGCGGCGTACCGCGCCCTGTGCCCGGGCTCGCCCGTCCTCCTCCTGGCAGCGCCGCTTGCCCGCGACTTCGCCGTGGTCGGGCTGTGGGCGGCGCTCACTGCCGGCGGGCGGCTGATCATGACCGACGACCACGAGGCACCCGGCCCCGACGCTCTGACCCGCCTCGTGGAACGACACCGGGTCACCCAACTGACCTGTCCTGCCAACCTGTTCGCCGACTTCCTGGAGGCGGCGGCCAGGTCCGGTCCGCAGCGGCTGCGTACGCTGGACACCGTGACGGTCTGGGGCGGTGCGATACCGCCGTCCCTGTTCACGCGGCACCGGCGCCTGCTCGGCGACGCGGTGAAGCTGGTCGAACTGAACGACCCCGTTCCCCCGGTCCCCGTCAAGCCGCATGAGCACGGCGGCCCGGAGGCGCCCGCTGCCGTCGGTCCGGACGCGCGTGGCCGCTTCGGCCGTCCGGACGCCGTCGTCCACCGGCTCGTCCTGCCGTCACCGCCGCACCGCTCCGAGGTCCGCGCCTGATTCGGAAGGAGCACGTCCGACATGTTCTCCGTCCCGCCCGCCCCCCTTCCGCCCTACCCGCTGCGCCCGGTCGGCGCCGACGAGTTCGAGAGCTGGGCCCTGGCCATCGCGAACACCTACGGCGAGGACCGCACGGCCTCCCAGCTGGCGGTCGAGCGGAGCACGATCGAACTCGACCGCACCCTCGGCGCGTTCGACGACGGCCTTCCCGTCGGTGGCGCCGCGCTGTACACCCGCGCGCTGACGGTGCCCGGTGCGGTCGTGCCGGCCGCCCGCGTGGCCTGGGTGGGGGTGGCCCCCACGCACCGGCGGCGCGGCATCCTCACCTCGCTCATGCGGCGGCAACTCGACGACGTGTACGCGTCGGGCCGGGAGCCGATCGCCGTCCTGAACGCCTCGGAGGCAGCGATCTACGAACGCTTCGGCTACGGCGTCGCCTCGTACCAGGCCGACTACCTGGGCGACACCCGATCGATGGCGTTCCGCCCGGGCGCCGACCTCGGCCGGGGCAGTGTGTCGCTGCTGCCTCGCCAAGCTGCCCGGCCGGTCCTGGAGAAGCTGTACGAGAGCGCGCGGACGCTGGTTCCGGGCCGCATCGACCGCCCGGGCCCCTTCTGGGACGACCGGCTCTACGACGCCGAGCACGCGCGGCACGGGGCGACGGCCCTGCGGTTCGCCGTGTACACCGAACCCGGTGGCGAGGTGACCGGGTACGCCTTCTACCGGCTCAGGGGCGGCGGTCACGAGAACCCGCTGAGCACAGTGGCGGTCGGGGAAGTGGTGACCGTGCGCCGGCAGGCGTACGCGGCGCTGTGGCACTACCTCATCGACATCGACGTCCATCCGCGGATCAGCTACCGCGGGGCGCCCGGCGAGCCGCTGCTGCACCTGCTCGCCGACATGCGGGCGCTGCGCGTCACCGTCTCCGACGGCCTGTGGGTGCGACTCGTCGACGTCGGCCGCGCGCTCGCGGCGCGCCGCTACGCGACCGCGCTGGACGTGGTCCTCGAGGTCGAGGACCGGTTCTGCCCCTGGAACACCGGTCGCTACCGGCTGTCGGCCGACGGCGGGCAGGTCTCCTGCGTCCGTACGACGGACCCCGTGGACCTGAGCCTGTCGGTGACCGAGCTCGGTGCCGTCTACCTGGGAGGCACGACCCTGGAATCGCTCGCGTTCGCCGGGCGCGTCACCGAGCGGCGGCCGGGCGCGCTGGAGCGTTGCTCGCTCGCCTTCCGCAGCGGTCGGGAGCCCTGGTACTCCGCCGAGTTCTGAGCCGCGCGGCGGGTGTGCCCTCGTCAGGGTGTCCGCTGGTTGACCCACCGCCGCTGTCCGGCCGGCCAGGGCTCCCGGGACGGGGACCGGCCCCGCCGGTCCCGGCGGCGGCCGGGTCGCTGCCGGCGGGCTGTAACGCGCGCGGCGGCCGGCCGGGGTGCGGCATCCGGCACGGCCGTGAGCAGCGCGAGCGCTGCCGCATCCAGCGCCGCCAGCGCCGCGAGGGGCACCTCGGGACGGGTGAGGAGGCACAGGAGCACGCTGAGCGGGGCCGCGACACTCCAGGTCGGTACCGGGCGCGGCACCGCCGTGCCCGCCGGGCCGGCCGCCGCGACGTACCCGAGGAGCCACATGAGCCCGGCGAGCCCGCTGCACGCCACCCAGACGGGCCCCGGCAGGAGCGGCAGGGCGGCGAGCCCCGCCGCGGCGAGCACGCCGCCGGCGAGCCGGGCCGTTCCGGAGGCCGCGGGCGTTCCGCGCCCCGCCGGACGGGGCCGCGGGCGCGCGGCGAGTACGCCCGCGCCCAGCGCCGCCACGGCGAGCAAACCACCCAGGAGGTGGCCGGCGGGCGACCGGCCGGCCAGCAGCACGGCCGCCGGCAGGGCCGTGGCCGCGTGCGGGTGGCGCAGCCACCCGGCCACCGGGTCCGCGCCGCGTGGTCCGGTGCGGGTGTGGGTCATGCGCTCCCCCTGCTCCCTCGCCGTTTCCCGGCCGTGCCGGCGGTCAGAAGAACGTGCGTACGAAGTCGACGACGGTCTCCCCCCGGGTCACCGGGATCAGCTGCCATTTGTCGAAGGCCGTACACGGGTAGGCGAGCCCGATGCCCGCCCAGTCCCCCACCCGGATGTCGTTGCCGGGCGCGAGCCGGATGAAGGCGTGCTGGTCGTTGATTTCCTTGATCACGCAGTCGTGCAGCGGACGGGTCGAGCCGTCGTCCCGCCGGACGAGTTGCGGCTCGGGCTGCCAGGCGTCGAAGGACAGGTCGCGCTTGCCGGCCGTGACCAGGGCGAGGCCCGGTTCCGGGGTCGAGGTCACCCGGCCCCAGGCCCGCAGCGCCGGCCGCAGTGACTCTTGCCCGCTCTGCCGGGAGAACGGCGACATCCAGCGGTAGAAGCCGTCGTCGTGGACGATGTAGCAGCCGCTGCGCAGGACCGGCAGCACGTCCGGTCCGGACGGCCACGGTCCGGTGAGCGCCTCGGCGACGCGGTCGAAAAAGCAGCTGCCGCCGGCCGTCAGCACCACGGTATCGGACTCAAAGAGGCGCTCGTCGAGAAGGCGTTCCGTCACCTCCCGCATCCGCGACAGGAACGTGTCGATGACGTTCAGGCTGTACGGCGAGGGGTCGTTGACCAGAACGCCTTCGTATCCCCCGACTCCGACCAGCCGCAGCACCGGGCTGTCGGCCACCGCGCGGGCCGTGGCGAGGGCGTCCGCCACCGTGCGGGCGCCGGCCCGGCCGCCCGTACGGCCGACCTCCACGAGGACGTCGACAGGCCGGGCCGGCGCGGGCCTCAGCGCGGTGAGCGCGTCGTTCATGCGCTGGACGACGTCGGGTGAGTCGGCGAAGCAGCTGAACCGGTAGGCGGGGTCGCGGTCGAGGTCGGCGCTGATCCAGTGCAGGGAGGGCGCGTCGACGAGCTGGTTGGCGAAGAGCACGTTCGATACGCCGAAGGCGCGGTAGACGCGCAGTTGTGCGGTGTTGGCCGCGGTGATCCCCCAGGCCCCGGCGTCCAGTTGGCGCGCCCACAGCTGCGGGGCCATGGTCGTCTTGCCGTGCGGGGCGAGCTGGACGCCACGCTGGGCGCACCACTTGGCCATGGTGGTGACGTTGTGCTCCAGGGCGTCGGCGTCGATCGTGAGCACGGGCCCGACGAACCCGTCGTCGAAGACGTTGAGCCGCCGGGCCGCCAGCTCGGCGACCGTGCTGCCCTCGGCCGAGACCGGCAGGCCCTTGAACCGCCAGTCGATCCGCTCGTCGCCGAGGGCGCACAGCGCGTCCCGGTCGATCGCTTCGTGTGGTGAACCCATGATGTCTCCGCCCTCGCCCGGACTCCCGGGCGTTGCTGGAAAATTCCTCAATCGCCGGTATGCCGCGCAGCGGCGCGGTGTCGGGTCAGCCAATGACGGCCCGCAGTGCCCGGGCGAACACCTCGACGTCCTGTGCCGAGTTGTAGTGATGGGGCGACACGCGCACGGCGTGCTCGATCCCCTGCCGACGCATGAACAGGGGCGTGTGACTGCCCTGGGCGACCCAGGCGTTGACCCCCCGGGCCGACAGTTCCTCCCGCAGCCGCGCCGCGGGCATCCGGTCGCACACGAACGTGACGATGGAGGCGTGGCGGGCGCCGGGATCGACCAGCCGGGTGCCGGGTGTCTCCTCGACCACCTCGCGTACCAGGTCGCGCACCGGCCGGGCGTCGCCGGCCCGCCGCGACGTCCGGTCCAGGTGCTGGCGCAACGCCGCGTCCAGGCCTACGATCGCGGCCCCCGACCGCTCCGCGTATTCGAATCGCCGCGCACCGTCCGTGTGCACCTCGTAGGTGTCGTCGGAGGTCATGTCGGCAACGTGCAGATCGTGGAAGACCGGCCGTGCCCGCGCGCGCAGCCGGGGCCCGATGTAGGCGAAACCCGTGCCGCGCGGCCCGCACAGGAACTTGCGTCCCGCGCCGGTGAGCAGGTCGCAGCCGATGTCCGCCACCGAGACCGGGAGCTGGCCCACGGACTGGCATGCGTCCACCAGGTACAGGCACGGCCAGGGCGCCAGGACCCGGCCGATCTCCTCGACCGGGTTGACGATGCCGCAGCCGGAGGGCACGTGCGGTACGGAAACGACGGCCACGTCCTCGCGAAGGGTGCGGCGCATCCAGTCCACGTCAAGATCGCCCCCGGGCAGCAGGGGGATCACCTCCAGCCGTATCCCGGTACGGCGGCGCAGCTCCGTCCACAGGATGAGGCTGCCCGCGTACTCATAGGGGGTGATCCAGACCCGGTCGGCGCCGGTCAGGACCAAGGGGGTGACGGCCGAGCTCCACGCGCGGGTGGCGCTGTCGAACAGCGCCAGGTCCTCGGCCGGTGCGTCGAGCACGCGAGCCAGGTTGCCGTACACGCCCTTGTCGAGCGTGTCCGCGTGCCGCAGCTCCGTCTCGTACGCGCCGTCGGCCGCCTCCTGTCGCAGGTAGCCGCTCATGGTGTCCACGACGGCGGCGGGCATGAGTCCGGCGCCCGCGGTGTTCAGGTGCACAGGCACGGCGTCCTCTCCTCTCGCGTCGGCGCGGGGTCAGGAGGCCCGGGCCAGTGCCACGGCCTCGGCGAAGGAACCCTGCTCGCGGTTCTGTGCCGGATCACCTCCGGTGCGGCGCCAGCGGCGGTACTTGGCGGCGTAACTGAGCAGCGTCTCCTGGTTCCTGCGCCCCCACGAGCGGGTCAGGATGCCCGCCCACAGCCCGTCCCAGCGGGCGTAGCCAGGGTCTTGCAGCAGCACTCGGTGCGCCCTCTTCATGTTCCAGAAGGGCACCCCGGTGTTGAGGTGGTGCACCAGGTGGTAATTGTCGTGGTGCCGGCCGAGCAGGAAACGCTCGATCACCCAGCCGTGGCGGTTGCGGGTCATGAGGATCTGCCGGGACTCGCTCTCCGGCAGCGGGTAGTGCTCCGCCAGCTCCGACAGCCAGCCGATGGCGATGGCCGTGGTGAAGAGGGGCACGAACCAGAACAGCAACAGTTCCGGCAGCCAGCCCTGCCAGGTGCACACGGCTCCGATCACGGCCCACTGCGCGAGCAGCAGCGCGCGCTCCGTACTCTGGCGTACCGGCATGGAGACCGCGACGTCGTCCGCCTTGAAGAGGATGCGATCACGCACGACGTATCCGACGTACTCGGCCGCGCGCAGACCGAGCAGCGCGCACGTGATGTTGCGGAAGAAGAACTTCCGGTCGGATTGCGTGTGGTCGTAGATGCCTATCTCCACGTGGAAGTTGTAGTCGGGGTCCTTTTCGGGATCACCGAGGAAACGGTGGTGGAAGCCGATGTGGGAGTTGCGGTACGGGTTGTACATGTGCAGGACGAGATAGCCGGAGAACACCGTTCCCAGCAGCAGATTGAGTCGGCCGTTGCGGGCGAGGACCTTGTGGGAGGACTCGTGCAGCAGATTGACGAAGGCCCGCTGCGTGGAGCCGATGAGGATGGCCGAGACCGGGTAGAACCAGTAGGAGACTCCCACGCACAGCCACACCGACGCGGCGACCAGCAGGTAGTCCCCGATCAGCGCCAGCGGGGCATGGTGGTTGTCGAGCTTGCACAACTCCTTCAGCGCCTTGCGCACCTGACGGTCGAGCCTGCTGAAGTCGAGGCTGTGCAGTTCGCTCTGTACGGATATCGTCACGTTTCCTCTCCAGTGGCGGGGAAGGCGGCACGGCGCCGGACCGAAGCGGACGCGGGCGGGCGTACGACGGTGCGCGCGTGGGGGATGGAGCAGGGCGCGGCAGGACGGGACGGCGATGGCGCGCCGGGCGCGCCATCGCCGGGTGGTGGAGGGGCCGGGGAAAGGACCGGGTCAGGCGGTCGGGCCGGCCAGGATCGCGTCCAGCAGCGGGGCGGCGCCGTAGCGGACCACGTCGGTGGTCGGCAGGCCCGTGGCCGCCTCGATGGCCGCGATCTCCTCGCGCGCCCGCTCGTCCGGCAGTCCGGCGGTGATCAGCGAGATGCCCACGACCGGGCAGCGGCCCTCCGGCCACAGCCAGCTCGCGCCCTCCGCGTGCATCTCGATCGCCCGCTCCAGTGACGGCAGCGGGTGATCCGGCAGCAGCTTGATGGTCGGGCGGCTCAGGTCGTGGCACATGATCAGGGAGTCCGCGCGGCTGCCGTGCATCAAGAAGAGCGGCCCGCCGGAGCCCCGCGGGTGGTTCAGCGCGCCCTGGCCCTCGACCAGGACGAGGTCGCTCTGCTCGACGGCGGCGCAGACCTCCTCCTCGATGATCTTGGCGACGTAGTCGACCATGATCGCGTCGATCGACACTCCCCGGCCGGTGATCATGGTCCCGATCTGCCCGGTCGCCACGAACGCGGGCGACAGGCCGCGCCGGAGCGCCTCCTTCTCGATCTCGAGCATCGTGGTCATCTTGCCGATGCCGCAGTCGGTGCCGACCGCGAGCACGGTCCGCGAGCCGGGGCGATGCTTCTTGATCTCGAACACCGGCTTGCCGTCCGGTGTGAACTCGACGGTGTACCGCTCCTTGGGCTCCCGGCGGACGTCCCAGAGCGTGGCCCCGCCGCGCTCGGCCGCCGCCCGGATCTCCTCGTCCTCACCCAGCATCGTGTGCAGGCCGTTGATCACGTCGAGGCCCTGGCCGAGCGCTTCCAGGATCATGGGCCGCCAGCTCGGCGGCAGGATGCCGCCGGTGGGCTCGGTCCCGAGCAGGACGGCCTCCGGCTGGAAGGCCATGGCGGCGTTGATGTCCGCGACGATCGGGATGCCGACACCGAGGCCGCCGCCGATCACTTCACCGGCGTCCCGGCCGGCGTTGTGGCTGTCGATCACCGTGACCACCCGGTCGGACCGGTACCGCAGGATGCCGGTCACGGTCTTGGCCGTGCTGGGGGTGATCTCGTCCTCGGCGAGGATGGCGATGCGCTTCAGGTGTTCCATGTCATTGCCCTTCGTCCGGTTGGGAGGGGGTGGTGGTGCGGGCTCTGGCCAGGTGGAGGCAGACACCGGCGATCGTGACCGTGCCGAGCGCCAGCCAGTACCAGTCGCCGCGGCCATGCTGGTGACAGGCCAGGAATACGGCGCCGCCGAACAGCGATCCGAGGGCCTCGCCGGTGGTCAGCGAGACGCCCTGGAGGTTCGACGAGGTGATGGCGGAAACGTTGGTGAGGCGGTTGAACGCGATGCTGACCATCGGGGTGTAGAGCATCTCGGCGAGCGCGAACACCGCCATGGCAGCGGCCGCTCCGAGGACGAGCGGCAGTCCTGCGCCCAGCAGAACGATGCCGCAGCCGAAGGCGAGCACCGAGAAGGCCAGGAGCGTGATCGGCGCCGTACCGGCCCGCAGGCGGCGGTTCGCCAGGACGGTCACCCCGGACTGGAACACCGCGATGGCGATCGGGGGGCCGCCCAGGAGGACCGCGCGCAGGAGCGGGGAGTCGATCGTCAGCGCGACATACAGAGCGAACGCGGAGTAGAACTGTCCGTAGGCGAAGGCCCCGGCTGCCGTGAGGGTGAGGGCGCCCACGCACTCGGGATCGCGCAGCGCGCGGATCCGGGCACGGGCCCCGCCGCTGCGCCGGATTGTGCTCGGCGGACGCAGCCCGGCCGGAAGGCCGACGAGGAGCGTCGCGGCCGCGGCCAGGTAGGCGATGCCGATGAACGCCAGCAACGGCCGGTTGTCACCGGAGACGTAGAGCACGCCGGCGATGAACGGGCCCAGGGCGGCGGCGACGTTGGTGGCGATCTGGACGACGGAGTAGATGGTGTTGCGTGCGGGTTCGCTGGTGACGCTCTCCGCGACCAGCACGCGAACGAGCACACCGTGGACGCTGTTGCCGAAGCCGGCCAGGCAAAGTGCCAGAAGGACCGGCACCGGCCCGGTGGCCCAGGCAAGCGCGCCGAACCCGACACCGGAACACAGCATGCCCGCCGCCATGGCCACGGAGTAGGGCAGTCTCGGCAGCCAGCGGCTGACCGGAAGCGAGGACAGGCCGATGCACAGCAGGAAGGCGAACATGCCGAACCCGGCGACCGGCGACGTACCTCCGCCGCCGCGGGCCAGCATGACGGCCAGCACCGGCATCAGGGAGAACTTGCCGAACTGGCAGCACAGATAGTTGACGGCGAGAACGCGCCGCAGCACCCGTTCACTCACCCGCGTTGCCGCGCCCGGCCGTTCGACGACCTCAGTCATCGTCGCCGCCGTCCGTCCGCTCGTAGCCGACGTGCCGGGAGAGGTCGTTCTCGCGGCTGAGGTCGCGGTCGGCGGGCGCCGTCCGCGACTGCTCGGCCGTCGGCTCCTCCGTCACGCTGAAGACCAGCCGCGCCGCGCCCTGCGCGGCCTTGGCCGCCGCCTGGGCCGGCGTCTTCCCGGTCGCGATCACGTACCCGGCCCGGTCCCCCGACCAGCGCACCGGTCCGATGCGCCGGCCTACCTCGTGCAGTACCCGGACCTCCGTCACATCCGGGTCGGCGACAACCTCCTCCTTCCCGCTCACCGCAACCAGTTCGCCGCACGGGGCCTCGGCGAACCTGATCGCCGAGGCGCGGAGGGCGGCCGGGGGCGCGGTCAAGGGCTCCGCCCGCCCCAGCGCCCACGCCACGGTCAGCTCCTCCATGTCCACTCCGTAGGCGAGGCGAACCAGTTCGTTGATCCGGTCCCCGCCGCGCCGGCAGTGGCCTTCGACGATCCGTGGGCCGGCGGCGGTGAGTTTCACCTCTACATGGGACGGACCGTCGCTCAGGCCGACCGCGTCCAGGAAGGCACCGGCCAGGGCGACGACCTCTGCGGCGACGTTCTCGTCCAGTTCGGCGGGTACGGTGTGCCCGGTCTCCACGAACCCGTCGCCGGTCGACTTGTCGGTGAGCGCGAGGACGACATGCCGTCCGGCGAAGCTAAAGCTCTCTACGCTCATTTCGGGCCCGTCGAGGCGCTCCTCCATGAGGAACGCGCTCGCCCCGGTGCCGGCGAACTCCTCCGCGATCGCGTCCACCCGGTGCGGCTCGACAAGGACCACCCCGAAACTGCCGGTCGCGGCGACCGGTTTGGCGATGAACGGGAAGCCGTGCTCGGCACCGAACGCCCGCAGATCGTCCGCTGTCCGCCCCAGGGCGGCCGCCACCGGACTCAGTCCCCGCTCGGCGAGCCGGGTGCGCATGGCCCACTTGTCGGTGACGAGACGGGCGGTGTGCGAGCCGGGCCCGCGCAGCCCCAGCCGCTCGTTCAGCGCGGCGAGGGACAGCAGGGCGTGCTCTTGAATGCTCACCACCGCGTCGAACGGCCTGAGCACGTGCAGGTGCGCGACGAGGTCGACGAACGCCGGTTCCGTGTAGTCGGCCAGCAGCGTCACGGCCGGAGCGACGGCTTCCTCCGGTCGGACGCGTTCGGGACGCTGTGCCCACCACACCTCGGCCCCCAGCTTGACGGCCGCGTCGACCATGGACTGTTGATCCCCGAGGACCAGTACACGAGGCTTCATGACAAGGATGATGCCAAAAGTTGCCTAGCTTGGCAATGCATGGGTCACGCCTTGTCAACCGGAGACAGCTGGTCCGCGGCAGCGCAGCCGAGGCCGTCGCCGGCATTCCGACGACGCGTCACTCACCCTCGGCTGCTGCGTACTTGTTGCACGGCTTCCGCTCAACGTCGTCAGCCGACTGCCTGCGCTCTACTGCGGGAAGCAGCGGTTAGTGGGGCTCGGGGGTCGCCAGCGCGTCCCCGTCGCGGGCCGTCGCCGAGTAGGTGACGTCGATCCGGCCGTCGAACTGTCGGCGACGGTGGACAAGCGGTCCTTGACGAAGGGCGGGTGGCCATCGCCCGTCTTGACCAGCCGGTTGGCCGACTGAGCGGAGGCGAAGACGGACTTCGGCAGGGTGAGGCGGCTCAGCGGCACTTCGGCACCACGGCCTTCGTGCAGTACATGCCGAGGACTTCAATCCGCCGAGCCGGTATGCGGGCGCCGGCCAGGATCCTCGGCTGCCGCACGGCAAGGGGGCCCTGGCGAGCGACGTCAGTTGCCCGGATGGGAGGCTGCCCAGCCGTGTTCGAGCAGCGCGAAGGCCTCGTCGGCGGCTCGGCGCGGTTCGGCGTGCCCCAGGATGAGGCTGCGGGCCTCAAGGGCGAAACGGGCCAGGGCGGCGCAGCTGACGTCATCCTCGGGCGCACCCACCTCCTCGGCGACGGCCCTGGCCAGGGCCGCTTCGTGGCGCGTCCACATGCGGTGGGCGTAGTCGCGCAGCGCGGGGGTTTCCTGCACCAGGCGCGTGAAGTCGGCGAACCGCGGGTCGCTGGCGTGGACGGCGAGTTGGGCCTGTTTCCGCAGGAGGTGCTCGCGCAGCGCCTGCGGGATCGACTGGCCCGGGGCGCGTTCGCGCACGGCGGCGACGAGTTCTGCTTCCAGTTCGTCGTCCTGATCGAAGACCAGGGCTTCCTTGCCGGAGAAGTGTTTGAACAGGGTGGTCACCGAGACGTCGGCACGGTCGGCGACGTCCTTGACGCCGACCTGGTCGTAGCCGCGCTCGAGGAAGAGCTCAAGCGCGGCGTCGGCAAGGGACTGGCGGGTCTGGGCCTTCTTGCGCTCGCGGCGCCCGGTCGGTTCGGTCACTCGCCCACCGTACCTCGAAGTGCAGTCGCTGCAAAAGTTTAGTCATTGCGCTTATTTATCCAGTGTGCTTTCTTGGTCGTGCCGGATCTCCCGGCGGCTCACCCACCTCCCGAGGGGCACTCCCATGAACTCTGCCCGTGATCCCCGCATCGCGATTGCCGGCGCCGGCCTCGGCGGCCTCACCTGCGCCCGAGTCCTCCAGCAACACGGCCGCTCCGTCACCGTCTTCGAACGCGAGGCATCCGCCGGCGCCCGCCCGCAGGGCGGCTCCCTCGACATGCATCCCGACACCGGCCAGGCCGCCCTCGGTACGGCGGGGCTCCTCGACCGGTTCCACGCCCTCGCCCGCCCCGAAGGAGACGAGTGGCGCGTGCTCGACTTCGCCACCGCCGCCCTCCTGGCGCAGCAGGGGCCGTCCGCCGACGGCGGCCGGCCGGAGATCGACCGAGGCCAGCTGCGGGGCCTGCTCCTGGACTCGCTCACCGAGGGCACGGTGCGGTGGGACCGTGCCGTCACCGGCGTCACCCCGCTGGCGGACGGCACCTGCCGGCTGCTCTTCGGTGACGGCACCGCCGAGGACTTCGACCTGGTGGTCGGTGCCGACGGCGCCTGGTCACGCGTGCGCCCGGCTCTGTCACCCGCCGTACCCGGCTACACCGGTGTCACCTTCGTCGAGACCGGGTTCGACGACTGCGACACCCGACATCCCGAGCTCGCGCGGCTGGTCGGCAACGGATCGATGCTGGCGAAGGGCGCCGGCAGGACCTTGGTCGCCCAGCGCAACAGCAACGGCCACATCCGCGCCTACATCGCGCTCCGCGCGCCCAAGGACTGGCATGAGGCCGCCGGTGTCGACCTCGGCGACCGGCGGGCCGTGCGGACATATCTGTCGAGGTTGTTCGACGACTGGGACGAGAGCCTGCGCTACCTCCTGCGCAACAGCGACCACAAGTTCATCCACCGGTCCCTGTTCGTCCTGCCCGCCCCGCACACCTGGGAACACGTTCCCGGCGTCACGCTGCTCGGCGACGCCGCGCACCTGATGCCACCCGTCGGGCTGGGCGCCAACCTCGCCATGCTCGACGGCGCCGACCTCGCCCACGCACTGGTCACCGAGTCCAGCGTCGACGACGCCGTGCGCGCCTACGAGAGCATCATGCTGCCGCGCTCGATCGAGGCCGCGACGGGGAGTGCGAAGGGACTCGACAACCTCGTTCCCGCGACGGCCTCCTGAAGCGACTTGTATCCGGCCGACTGACTGAGCAGGGCAAACAGGTCAGCGATCGTGAGCCGCAGGCGTCGCTCCGGCCGCCCCGCGGCCGGCGCAGCACGGGGGTAGGCGGCCAGGGGTCTGTCGAGACGTTCGTGTCCTGCCTTCTCGGCAAGCTCGGGCTTCGCGGCCCCGTTCAGCTCGGTCGTGTACGCCTACCGGCGGGGTTGGTGCACTGATGCGGGTGCGGACAGCGGCCGGCCGTGCGGCATCGAGGTGGTCGCCTGGACGTATGGGTGAAGCAGCCGGACGGCGCCGGCTACGACGACGCTCCGCCCATGGCCAGCGCGGTTCGCGCCAGCCCGCGCAGCCAGGCGTGGGCGTGGTCGGTGTCGTAGCGCTGATGCCACGACAGGTATATCGGCGCCGACGGCAGTTCGAGCGGGAGAGGCAGCACGACCAGGCCGAGGTCGGCGACCGCGGACCGCGCGGTGGCTTCAGGGACGCTGATCAGGAGATCGGAGCCGCGCGCGAACTCCAGTGCGGCAGCTTCCGTGGGCGCGGTCGCCACCACGCGGCGGGTGAGGCCGAGCCGCGCGAGGGCGTCGTCGAGGGCATTGCTGAGGTTTCCACGTCGCGAGACGGTGACGTGCTCAGCGGCGGCGTACCGCTTCGGGGTGACGGTCCTGACACGAGTGAGCGGGTGCCCCTGCCTCACCACGATGACGAGGCGGGTCTCGCCCACCTTCTCGGCGCGGATCTCCGGTGCGCTCGGGCGGTTGGCGTTCGCCTCCAGGTCGACCTCGCCGCGCCGCAACTCGGGGGTGTCGATGCTCGATTCCGCGACGAAGCGCAACCGCACGCCCGGCGCCTGTCCGCGCACGGCCGAGAGCAGCGCGGGGCCGCCCAAGGCGACCAGGGAATCGTGCCAGCGGAGTGCGAAAGTGCGCTCCAGCGTTGCCAGATCGAGTTCACGGCTCGGTGCCAGCACCCCCTGGACCTGCTGCAGCAGCTCGTGCACCTGTTCCCGGACGGCGATCGCATACGGCGTCGGGGTCATCGTGCGGCCGGTGCGCACCAGGATCTGATCCCCCGTCGTGCGGCGGATTCGGCCCAGACTCCTGCTCATCGCGGGGGCGGTGACATGCAGGCGCGCGGCCGCCCCGGCCACACTGCCCTCCTCCAGCAGCGCGTCGAGCGCGGCCAGCAGATTCAAATCCAATTGCATGTGAGTAATTCTAGCCGTGCTTTACATGCATTTGAAGTCAATCAAGGGGCTGTATACCTTCGAGACCAGAGCGCTGAGCCGAGCGCACAGTCCGGCTCGAACGGCCTCATCACCCCCTATTCACAAGGGAGTTCACCATGTCCGAAACGCTTCACACCACTGACGCCGCCGCCTCCGGCGCCGACCTGCTCGCCCAGACCGCGATCGCCGTGCGCGCGGCCGGTTCGGCGCTGCGCGAGCGCTTCGGCGAGGTGGTCCGCTACCAGACCCGCGAAGATCTGATGCGCGCCCTCGCCGCCAACGACGACACGGCCCTCGACATCCTGCGCCCCCGCCTCACGGGCCTGCGCCCGGACGCCGGCTGGGTGGAGGACGAGCTGGACGGCGGGGCGCTGCCGCCCGGCGAATGGTGGGTCGTGGATCCGGCCGAAGGCAACGTCAACCACCTGCACGCCCTGCCGGAGTGGGCGGTGACCGCCACCCTCGTGCGCGACAACCAGCCCGTGCTCACCGCGGTCCACCTGCCGTTGACCGGGGAGACCTACACCGCGCTCACCGGCTCGGGCGCCCACCTCGACGGCCGACCGCTGCACGTCTCCCCAACCGCGGACCTCGGCCTGAGCATCGTGGCCACCAGCCAGGCCCGGCCCGACGAGGACGAGCAAGTCGTGCGGCGCGTCGGCTCCTCGATCACCGCGATGCTCTTCGACGCGCTCGTCGTCCGCACCGCCGTGCCCGCGACCCTGCACCTGACCAACGTGGCCGCCGGCCGCATCGACGCGTTCTGGCAGTTCGCCGGCGCCCGCGCGGACCTGCTCCCCGGCGCACTGCTCGTCACCGAGGCCGGCGGACAGATCTCCGACGCCCAGGGCCGCCCCTGGACCCCACAGAGCGAAAGCCTCCTGGCCGCCGCCCCCGGCATCCACGCCCAGGCCGTCGCCACGCTCTCACGCTGACCGCGCACCACAACCCGCACCCACGAAAAGGACCACATCACCATGACCACGATCGCAGTACTCGGAAACGGCCGCGTCGGCGGCAACCTGGCCACAGCCCTCACCCGGGCAGGGCATGAGGTGACCGTGGCGGACCGCACACCGGGCGCCGCCGCCGACGCTGCCCGGACAGCCCGGATCGTCATCAACGCCACCCCGGGAGCCGGCTCGCTGGACCGGCTCGCCGCCCTACGGGAGGAACTGCGCGGCAAGATCCTCGTCGACGTCTCCAACGCCACCACCGACGGACCGGACGGACTGCCCGCGGACCTGATCCACCCCGGCTCGAGCCTCGCCGAGCAACTCCAGGACGCCCTCCCCGAAACCCGCGTCGTCAAGACCCTCAACACCATGCTCTTCCCGGTGATGACCGCACCGGCCACGCTCACCCAGACACCGACCGCGTTCCTCTCCGGCGACGACCCGCAGGCCAAGCAGACGGTCGGTGAACTGCTCACCGACCTCGGCTGGCACCAGGAGTGGATCACCGACCTCGGCGGAATCCATACCGCCCGCGCCACCGAGGCCGCGATCCTCTTCGTCCCGCACGTCATCCGGTCCACCGGATTCACACCCTTCGCGCTCTCGATCGCCCGCTGACCGTACGCAGCGCACCGCCACCGGCAGGCCCACATCCAGAACGGATACGACAGCGCAGCCAGGGCCGGCGATCCAGCGCCGGACGGCATCACGCTGCCGCTGCTCCACTCCTGCGACTTGCAGAGATCGGAACAGTCATTCCCATCCGTGTCGCTTCGCCAGCTCCAGGAAGGTCCTCATCATGTCCCTCGACCCCCAGATCGATGCCCTGCTCGAGAAGTTGGCCGAAGGAGGCGAACCGGCACCGGAGAGCCGAACGGTCGCGGAGAACCGCGACCTCGTGAGCAGCTTCGCCACCCTCGCGGGTGACGTCGAGCCCGTCGGCAGCGTGCACGACGCAGTGGCCGCCGCCGAAGGACTCGAGGTCCCCGTCCGTATCTACGCCCCCGCCGCCGTCCCGCGCTCCGGGCCGCTGCCCGTGACGGTCTTCTTCCACGGCGGCGGATGGGTCCTCGGAGACCTGGACAGCCAGGACCACATCGCCCGCATCATGGCCAACCGCTCCGGCACGCTCATGGTCTCCGTCGACTACCGGCTAGCGCCCGAACACCGTTTCCCGGCAGGGATCGAAGACGCCTACGCCGCCCTGACATGGGTCGCGGCCGGCGCCGGAGGTTTCGGCGGCGACGGGCAAAGCATCGCGGTGTTCGGCGAGAGCGCCGGCGGCAACCTCGCCGCGGCCCTCGTGCAGGAAGCGCAGCGGCGCGGGGGACCTCGGATCGCACTCCAGGTACTGGCGTACCCGGCGGTCGACCGGTTCGACGACAGCCCCTCCATGTACGAGAACATGGCCGGACCGCTGTTGAGCCGCAGCTGGCTCGAGTGGTTCTGGGGCCTCTACCTCAACACGCCCGACGAAGGCGCAGACCTGCGCGTCTCGCCGGCGCGCTGCGACGAGCTGGCCGGGCTGCCTCCCGCCGTCGTCGTCACCGCCGAACACGATCCGCTGCGGGACCAGGGTGACCGGTACGCGCAGAAGCTCGCCGACGCCGGCGTGCCGGTCACGCACCTCCCGGTCAAGGGTGCCACCCACGCCTTCTTCTCGTTCACCGGGTCCGTGCAGCTCTCACGGGACGTCTTGAATCAGCTCGGAGATGCCGTGGCCACGGCGTTCAACGACTGACCCGCCCACCGTTGTGACGATCATCAGGCAGCGGCTGAGTGAGCTACGACGGCGTGCCTTTGCGGCACAGAAGATGCAGGGCGCCATGATGAACTGGCTTGGGCAGGGTCTCGCTCGTACCGAAGCAGTCACGAAAGACCTGTCGAGAGCATCGGCGCGCGAGCGAGACGGTTGTGGCGGAGACCTGCAAGCCACCTTCTCGGGCCAGCCGCAGACAGCCGGAGCAGGAAATCGACGGTGCCGGATCAACGCGTGGCCCCGCCGAACCGGAAAGAGGCCCCTCACAAGGGGCCTCTTTCCGGTTCGCGGAGGTCAGTGCTTGAAGGCGTCCTTGGCCTTTTCCTTGGCTTCGCGGGCGTCCCCGGTGCTCTTCTCTGCCTGGCCTTCGGCGGCCATACGGTCGTTGCCGATGGCGCTTCCCAGAGCCTCCTTGGCCTTGCCCTTGGCCTGCTCGGTCTTCGCCTTCGTCTTCTCGTTGGCAGTCACAGAACAACGCCTCCTCGTAGCTTCGGGACCGCGGTCGCGGTAACCGGCTCGTGCCCCTGCTTCCCCTTGATAAACAAGGTGCTGATCTCGAATATCGAAGAAAAGGCAGGGAAGACGGGCGGACAGGAGGTCGATAACTATGGTTCCCCTGCTTCTGGTCCTGCTTCTCGCGGTCATCCTTTTCGGTGCCGGTTTCGCTGTCAAAATCCTTTGGTGGGTGGCCCTCGCCGTCCTGGTCGTGTGGCTGCTCGGTTTCGTCATGCGATCCACCAGTGCCGGTGGTGGTCGCGGCCGCTGGTATCGATGGTGACCTGATCATCAACTGCGCCAGCAGGGCCCGTACCGTCCCGGTACGGGCCCTGCTGGCGTGATCGGTGAGCGTCGGGCGGGGGCCGGTTTGCCATAGCGGACGAAGGCGCCCCAAAAGGAAGCAGGCGGGACACGTGAGGCAGCAGGCGGGCGGCAGCGATGTCGGCGGCGGGCGCGTCCTCATGGCAGGCAGGTACACCTTGCAGATGCATTGCGCAGGCGAAGGCTACGCCCGGTCAATCGCGAAGGGCCTCCGGCGGCGTTACCACAGATGTGTGTCATCACAGCACCGCGTCGCATCGAGTGCTCAGTCGAGGAGAACCCGAGGGGTACGGGGCCGCGGCTGGAGCTGCAGCACACCCGCTCGGGATCCCCCGCCAGCCGCACACGAGCTCGTACACCGCCGGGCGGAACCTCCCGCGGGCCGGCCGTGCGCCCGGTTCCGTGAGCCGCCGCGTGCCGTGGAGCACTCACAGGCCGGCCCGTGCCGCCGGGCGCTGCCGGAATCCGAGGCCGGAGGCGGGCGGACACGCCCCGGCCTGCGCCACCGCGGACCGAGAGCACGCGGTGCAGCCGGGGCGCGGCGACCGGCTGTGGGCACCGCTCGTCGACGACGCGCGGACCATGGCACGGCACATCGTGGCCGGTCCGGTCGCCGGTCCCGCGCCGACCGTACCGATCACGGCGCCGGCCGGCGCGGACGACCCCGGTGGCAAGGCCCGCCGCGGCCGAGCTCTGGCGGGGACCGACGTCATCGACAAGGGCCTTGCCATGACCGGCTGACCGGGTGCCGTTCGCCCCGCACGGCGGACGGCACCCGCTGTGCGGAGCCGGTGCGGTGGGGGCTACCGGGACTCGTCCTCGTGGGACAGCTCGAGGTCGAAGTCCGTGATGCCGCTGCCGTCCATGCGCACGGAGGCCGCGACCGGGGCGTAGCCGCCGGCGATGACCGTGTACTCGCCGCCGTCGAGGTCGGTGAACCCATAAGCGCCGTCGGCGCCGGTGAGCGCGGTGCCGACCACGTTCCCGGCCGAGTCCAGCAGGATGACCTTGGCGTCGTCGAGCGGCCGGCCGCCTGCGGCGCTGACGACTCCGTGGAGCCGGGCACCGGGTTCCAGGCGGATCTCGCACGGGTCCGCGGTTCCCGGGGTGACGTCGACCGGGAGGGCGGCCGGACGGTGTCCGGGTGCGTTCACCACGAGGGTGTAACTGCCGGGGACCAGGTCGGTGAGCTCGAAGGCGCCGTCGGCGGCCGAGGTGCCGGAGGACACGACCTCGCCGCGCACGTCGGTGGCGACCAGCAGGGCGCCCGGCAGCGGGGAGCCCTCGGCCGCGTCCCGGACCGTGCCGGCGAGGGCGACCGTGCCGCTCAGCGCGAGGTCGCATTCCACCGGCCCCTCGCCGACCAGCACCGTGACGGCCTGCGGCTGCCGGGCACCGGCGGCGCCGATCAGCACATAGGTGCCGGGGCCGCCGACGGTCATCGCATAGCCCCCGTCCTCGCCGCTGACCGCGCGGCCGAGCTGCCGTCCGCCCACGTCGATCAGGGTGATCACGGCCTGTGGCACCGGCGCGCCCGTGCCGTCCAGCACCCGGCCGTGGACGCCGTACGACGAGGGCGCGGGCGCGGGTTCGAACCGGTCGGCGGCCTGCTCGACGGGCCGGGTCGTGCCGGTGGCGGGCTCGGCGGCGAGCCCGTTGGCGGTGTGTTCCGGGGCGGGCTCGGCGGCCGTGGCCGCGGCCGGCTCGGCAGCCGGGGCGGTGCCCTCCTCGGCGGCCCGTGCCTCCAGTCCGGAGACCTTGCGCAACGGCACCTCCTTGGTCCACACCGCGACCAGGAAGCCCAGCACCATCACGGCGGCCGCGATGATGAACACCAGCTGCATGGAGTCGGTGAAGCCGACCTTGAACGGCTGGGCCAGGCGGGGGTCGAGCCGCTGGATGAAGGACGAGTCGTCGAGCACGCCCGAGCCGCTCCCGCCGCCCGTGTGGGGATGCTTGAGCATCTCCAGCACCGGCTGGTTCGCGGGGTCGGCCCGTACGGCCGGGTCATGGAGCGCGGCCTGGAACGCGGGCGTCCCGTACGCGGCCCGGAACGCCGAGCTGATCTTGTCACCGACCGTGCTGAACAGCACGGAGAGGAAGACGGCGGTGCCGGCGGTGCCGCCCATCTGCCGGAAGAAGGTGGCCGACGCGGTCGCCACGCCCATGTCCTTCGGCTCGACGGCGTTCTGCACGGCCAGCGTCAGGATCTGCATGCATCCGCTCAGGCCGATGCCGAACAGCGCCATGTAGGCCATGGTCTCCGGCAGCGCCGTGTTCCACTCGACCCGGTAGTGGAACAGCAGCATGGCGGCGATGATCAGCAGCGTGCCGATGACCGGGAAGATCTTGTACTTGCCGGTCTTCTGGATGACGCGTCCGACCACGATGGTTCCGGCGATCATCCCGACCATCAGCGGCAGCATCAGCAGACCCGACCTGGTGGGGCTGACACCCTTCACGATCTGCAGGTACAGCGGGACCATCATCATCCCGCCGAACATGCCCATGCCGATCAGCACGGACAGCAGGCTCATCTTGCTGAACACGGCGCCGCGGAACAGCCGCATCGGGATCAGGGCCTCCTCGCCCATGGCCCGCTCGACGAAGACCCATGCGATCAGGCCGACCACGCCGACCGCGTAGGAGACACAGGCCTTCGTGGAGGTCCATCCCCAGTCCTGGCCCTGCTCGGCCACCAGCAGCAGCGGCACCACGCCGACGGCGATGGTGAGCGCACCCCACCAGTCGATGCGGTGCTCGCGCCGGGTGTGCGGGAGGTTCAGCACCTTGGCGACGACGAACAGCGCGATGATGCCGACCGGCACGTTGACCAGGAACACCCAGCGCCAGCCGGCGATGGCCAGGATGCTGCCGCGGCCCGCCAGGAAACCGCCGATCAGCGGGCCGAGCACGCTGGAGGAGCCGAACATCGCCAGCATGTAGCCCTGGTACCGGGCCCGCTCGCGGGGCGGCACGATGTCACCGATGATCGCCAGCGCCAGGGACATCAGGCCGCCCGCGCCGATGCCCTGGAAGGCCCGGAAGGCGGACAGCTCCGTCATCGAGGTGGCGAACGAGCAGGCCGCCGAGCCCGCGATGAAGATCGTGATGGCCGCCAGGAAGAAGGGCTTGCGGCCGTAGAGGTCCGACAGCTTTCCGTACAGCGGGGTGCTGATGGTGGAGGTGATCAGGTACGCCGTGGTGACCCAGGCCTGCGCACTGAGGCCGTGCAGATCGTCGGCGATCGTACGGATCGAGGTGCTGACGATGGTCTGGTCGAGCGCCGCGAGGAACATCCCCAGCATCAGGCCGCTGAGGATCGTCATGATCTGGCGGTGCGTCAGGCGGCCGGCTGGTGCCGATGCGGATGCGGATATCGCTCCGGTTCCCCCACGAGCCGGGGATGCGGACGTGGTCATGCGTGCGGATCTCCTTGCCTCGCCTCTCCGGCCGGGCTGTGCCCGGCTCCGAGGCTCGTGTGCGTGTGGTCGGCCAGGTCGTCGGCGCGGTGCTTCAGCGGACGGGCCGGACGGCCACCGCGCACGTTCCGTTGCTTGCGGCTACCAACTGAGTGTAGATGGCGGCCGGGGCGGCATCTGTCAGGCGGGTCCGGTCACGGAGTGCGCCCTCAGGGCATGGCCAGCCATCCGATGACGCCGGTCACGGCGAAGAGGGCGAACCCGATGCCGCAGGCCCTGAGCAGCCGGCCCAGCACGCGGCCGGCCTCCGGTGACCACAACGCCGCGCCGATCCGGCTGCCCAGCCGTGGTGCCACGGTGGAGAACGCGCCGCACAACGAGGTGAGGCCGGCGACGAGTGCCACCGCACAGGCGCAGAGCCCGGCCAGCCGCCCGGCCGTCGGCGCCACCCCGACCAGGTAGCAGTGACCGCCCGCGTCCCGCTGGACCGGCAGGACCGTCCCCTTGTCGTAGGACTCGCCGATGGAGGCGAACGAGTCCGTCACCCGGTGATCGTCGGAGCGGAAGAAGCCGTAGCAGTCGGTGTGGCGCTGTTTGCCGCTGCCGGTGGTGATGCAGGTGTCTATCTTCAGCAGCCCCGGGGTGCCGGACATGCGCGTCGAGTACTTCAGGCCGTCGGCGAGGGCGACGCCCCCGCCGGCCCCCAGGCCGCTGAACAGTAGCCCGATGAACAGCATGAACAGCGCCGTCCCGATGCGGCCCGCCACTGTCCTCGGGGCGCTCGCGGCCCTCACCGGATGCCCCCGTCCCGCCTTCACCGGTCTCACGTCTCCCGTCCACCCGTGGATACGGCCGGTCATGATGCCATCGGCCACCGGGCTCCGGCGCACCGCCCCGGCCCACCCGGCGTGGGACCGGGCCTAGAGGTCGTCCGGCGTGCCGAGACCCGTCAGGGCGCCCACCGGGTCGAGGTCCGGGGTGCCGCGGGGCCACCAGTCGTCCTGGTCCGGTTCCGACTCGTAGGCGTACCACAGGCCGTCGCGGCCGAAGCGGAGCTGGACGTGACCGCCCGGATGGGTCAGACGGTTGCGCCAGGGCCGGAAGGCCGGCAGGTCGGCGGCGAGCAGCAGGGGACGCGCCCGGTCGAAGCGGCCGGCGGGTGGGTCCCACGGCTCCTCCAGGACGGCCAGCCCGTCGAGGCCGCCCTGCCGCCAGGCGGCGACGGCACGCGCGAGCTCGGCCGGGGTGCGGCCGACGGCCTCGGCGAGCGTCGCGTAGAGCCCGCGCGTGGTGGCCGTGAGGCCGGAACCGGGGCGGGCGGCGGCCAGGCGCACCGCGTCCTGCCACAGGGTCAGCCCGCCCACCGGATCGCGTCCGGTGCCGAGCAGCGCGTGGGCGCGGGCGGCGGCGTCCGTCGCCAGCTGGTCCAGCGCGAAGGGGTCAGGGCCACCGGGCGCGGCGGGATACACCGGGGGCTGCTCCGGGTGCGGGGGCGCCGGCAACGGCGATGGCAGCGGGGGGAGTTCACGCGGCGCGAGGGCGTCGGTCGCACGGACACCGGGCAGGGAATGCGGCTGCCGTTGCCGGGCGGCAAGGGCCGCGCGGGCCGCGCTGCGCCTGGACAGCGCGTCGAGCAGGTCCCGCTCGCCGCGGCCGCGCAGCAGGAGCAGCACGAACGGGTCGGCGTCGAGCAGCCGCGCCGTCTGGTAGCAGAGTGCGGCCGCGTGCTTGCAGGGGTGCCCGGAGTCGGGGCAGCTGCAGCGCGGGACGAGGTCGCCGGGGCCGGGCAGCAGAGGGACGCCGCAGTCGGCGAGGGACTGGGGCAGTTCCTTGTCGAGCAGCGCGGCGATGTGGCCCGGGCGGTCGGCGGCCGCGTCCAGCAACCGCGCCCAGTCCTCGTCGTCCAGCGTGCGGACCCGCACCTGCACGCGGTACGGGCGGGGCCGGCTCCCGCGCACGTACGCCAGCACGAGTCCCGGGGTCACGGTGATCGCGTCGACGTGACCCTGATCGGCGTAGTCACGGCCCCGCGCCAGCCGCTTGGGATCCAGGGCGCCCTGTTCCAGCGCCTCGACCCATGCGTTGCCCCACCATGTCTCCGCGAACGGCGCTCCCCCGGTGCCGGAGGCGCGGGGCGTGAACGCCGGGAAGGTGCGGCGCAGTTCGGTGTCGCGGTGGGGGGTGGCCATGGTGGCGGGCAGGTGCGGGGGCGCCGGCACGGCGGCCCGGTCCCGCTCGCCGTGCTCGGCGGCTTCGCCGCTGCCGTCCGCGCTCGGGGGCTCCTCCTCCGGGGTGTCGGACCACGCCGGCATCCGGAAGGCGTTGGCCAGGTAGTGCCGCATGTCCTGGGCGGCCTTGCTGCGGGCGGCCCGGGCGTCCGGTGCGGGGACGGGAGCGGTACGCGGTGCCGTGGGCCCGGAGCCGCCGGCCGGGCGTGGCCCGCGCCGGGTGCGGGGCTCCTTGTGCCGCTCGCCGCGCGTGGCGTCCTCGTCCGCCTCCGCCTCGGCGCGCAGGGACTCCCGCCGGGCCGCGCGCAGCGCTTCCCGGGCGACGTCGGCGGGGCGTCCGCCCGGCGCGGCGCCGGGGCGGGCGGTCGGCGCGGCGCCGGGGCGGGCGGTCGGCGCCGGGGTTTCCGTGCGGGCCGGTGCCACGGCTGCGGTGGTCCTGAGCGCCGCTCGCGCCGCGTCGCCCGGCCTGGGCTCGGTGGGGGCGGGGTGTTCCGCCGCCGGCCCGGCCGGGCTCGCCGGTTCCCGTGCCGCGCTGTCGGGTGCCGTCTCCTCGGCCGTTCCCGGCGCGTCCGGCGCCGGCCCGGGCGCCTGAGCGCGCTCGGCATCGGTGCGTGCCCGTGCCGCCCGCAGGGCCTCGCGGGCGGCGTCGCCGGGGCGCGCGGCGGCGGCCGCCGCGGTGTCCTCCGGCGGGAGATGTGTGGCGTCCATTGGCGGACGACTCATGGTGTCCTCCGCAGGGAGACGAGGTCGGACAGCTCGCGGTCGGTCAGTTCGGTGAGGGCCGCCTCGCCGGAGCCGAGGATCGCGTCGGCCAGGGCACGTTTGGCGCTGAGCATCTCGGCGATGCGGTCCTCGACCGTGCCCTCGGTGACCAGGCGGTGGACCTGGACGGGCTGGGTCTGGCCGATGCGGTAGGCGCGGTCGGTGGCCTGTTCCTCGACGGCCGGGTTCCACCAGCGGTCGAAGTGGACGACGTGGCCCGCGCGGGTGAGGTTCAGGCCCGTGCCGGCCGCCTTCAGGGACAGCACCAGGACGGGGGTCTCGCCGCTCTGGAAGCGGTCGACCATGCGCTCGCGCTCCGGCACCGGGGTGCCGCCGTGCAGCAGGTCCACCGGGATCGCGCGGGCGGAGAGGTGGGCGGTGATGAGACGGGCCATGCCGACGTACTGGGTGAAGACGAGCGCCGAGCCGTCCTCGGTGAGCAGGGTGTCCAACAGCTCGTCCAGCAGGGCCAGTTTGCCGGAGCGGGCGGAGAGGTGGGCGGTGTGCGTCTCCTCCTTCAGATACAGCGCCGGGTGGTCGCAGATCTGTTTCAGGGCGCCCAGGAGTTTCAGGACCAGGCCCCGGCGGGCCATGCCCTCGGCGGTCTCGATGGCCAGCATCGACTCGCGCACCACCGCCTCGTACAGCGCGGCCTGCTCACGGGTGAGCGGCACCGGGTGGTCCGTCTCCGTCTTCGGCGGCAGCTCGGGGACGATGCCGGGATCGGACTTCTTGCGGCGCAGCAGGAAGGGGCGGACCAGACGGGCGAGGCGTTCCACGGCCTGCTGGTCCTCGCCGTTCTCCACCGCTCGGGCGTGCCGGGCACGGAAGGACTTGAGGGGGCCGAGGAGTCCGGGGGTGGTCCAGTCGAGGAGGGCCCACAGTTCGGAGAGGTTGTTCTCCACCGGGGTGCCGGTCAGCGCCACGCGCGCGGGGGCCGGGATGGTGCGCAGCGCCTTGGCGGTGGCCGAGTACGGGTTCTTCACGTGCTGCGCCTCGTCGGCGACGACCATGCCCCAGGGGTGTTCGGCCAGGTGGGCCGCGGTGGAGCGCATGGTGCCGTACGTGGTCAGGACGAAGCCGCCGTCGAGGCCGTCCAGCGTGCGGCCCTGGCCGTGGAAGCGGCGCACGGGGACGCCGGGCGCGAACCGGGTGATCTCCCGCTGCCAGTTGCCGAGCAGGGAGGCCGGGCAGACCACGAGGGTGGGCTCGGTCCGGGCCCGCTTCAGGTGCAGGGCGATGAGGGTGACGGTCTTGCCGAGGCCCATGTCGTCGGCGAGGCAGCCGCCCAGGCCGAGGGACGTCATGAGGTCCAGCCAGGCCAGGCCGCGCAGCTGGTAGTCGCGGAGGGTGGCGGCGAGGCCGGCGGGCGGGTCGGCGGGGCGCAGTCCGGCGGTGAGCCGGTCGCGGAGGGCGGCGAGCGCGCCGGCCGGCACGGCCTCGACGGTCTCGCCGTCGACGTCGGCGGTGCCGGTGAGCGCGACGGACAGGGCGTCGACCGGGTCGAGCAGGCCCAGTTCGCGCTTGCGGGCCTTGCGGACGAGGGCCGGATCGACCAGCACCCAGCGGTCCCGGAGCCGTACGACCGGGCGGTGGGCCTCCGCGAGGGCGTCCATCTCGGCCTCGCTGAGCGGATCTCCGCCGAGCGCCAGCTGCCAGCGGAACTGGAGCAGTTCCTCGCCTTCGAAGAAGCCGGTGCCGTCGGTCGCGGAGCCGGGCGCCGGGCGGACCACCGCGGCGGCCGTGAGGTCGCGGGCGAGGTCCCGGGGCCAGTGCACGGCGACGCCGGCGGCGGCCAGCCGCGCCGCGCCGACTCCGAGCAGCTCTCCCAGCTCCTCCTCGGACAGGGCGAGCACATCGGGCACGTCCTGCTCGGCGAGCCGGTCCAGGGGCGGCCACACGCGGGCCGCGCGCCGCACGGCGAGGGCGGCGTCCACCCGGGCGCGGGGCCCGAACGCCGTGTCTGCCTCCCCCGCCCACAGGGCCGCGGCGTCGGCCACCACAGTGGGGTCGGCGAGGCTGTGGACCTGCACGACGGCCGCTCCAGCGGCGCGGGCCCCGTCGCTCGCGCCGGCGTCGAAGACGTCGTAAGCGGACAGGTCCAGGCGCAGCGAGATCCGCACGCCCGCGTCCATGCCGGCCGCGACCTCGGCGGCCCACGCGTGCGCGTCGGGCAGGACCTGGGGCTCCCGGGCGGCGAAGGGACGGCCGGAGGTGTGGGGGGCGGCGGGGGTGCGCGGCAGGGTGTCGGCGACCGCGTCCAGGAAGGAGCGGATCAGGGCCTCCGGCTCGGGCAGCCGGAGCGGGCCGGGGTCCGGCAGCGGCACGACGTGGCCCTCCGGGGGCAGCGCCGCGGCGACCGCGCGCAGGTGGGCGATGTCGTCGGGCTCCAGCGGGCCGGCCCGCCAGGCGTCGTGACCGCTCGGGGTCAGGCCCGGCAGCAGGCGGCCGCGGGCGACCAGCCGCAGGGCGTGCAGCGCGGCGGCGCCCCAGCACGCCGTGGCCGGATGTGCGGCCGGGTCGCGGCGGGCCCGGACCAGCAGCGGCAGGGCAGCGGCGAGCGGAAGGCTCAGCGCGGGGACCTGACGGCGGCGCACTCCGGCACCGTGGCGTCGTACGACCGTCAGCTCGTCCGGGTCGCCGTCGGCTTCGGTGGGCAGGGGGCCGCCGTCGGGGTCCCAGAAGGCGATGCGGCCCTCGCGCGGCAGGGGCGCGGGCAGGTAGACGGAGGCGAGGCGCATCGGGACCGGGTTCCCGGACCGCCCGGAGGCTCCCGTGTGCCCGGCCACCGCGGCCGTGTCTGCGCTCATACGTCCTGCCACCTCCCGCCCGTGCGTCGGATCAGACGTCTTCGACTCTACGGGCGGGGTCTGACAATCGGCCCCGCAGACCGGCCGGGGCCGGTGCTCACGGCACCGTGCGGGAGACGACGTAGACCATCGGGTTCGCCGGGTCGGACATGTTCACGACCACGTCCTGGGTCGGCGCCGGGTTCTTCTGCCCGTGGGTGAGTCCCCACCACGGGCCGGGGCCGGTGAAGTGCCAGCCGCTGACCCTCTGGTCGCGGGCGCCGATGCTGATGTCGCCCTTCTCCAGCTCGTCCCGGCGCGCGCCCATGGTCTGCAGGAAGCTGTCCAGGCCCGCGGCGTTGGTGCGGAACTGCACGTAGAGGCGGCTGGTCTTCCAGTTGTTCGTCTCGTAGGAGGCGGTGGAGTCGGCCGGGTGCGGGACCGGCACCTGGTAGAGGCGGCGCTGCACCTTCGACGGCAAGCCCGTGGTGAGGCCGGTCGCCGCGTACTTCGCCTCCTTGTCCTTGCCGCTGTTGCGGCTCTGGTTGGCGGAGATCACCAGGTAGCCCGCCGGGACGCCGATCAGCAGCCCGATGATCAGCAGGGTGAGCGCGCGGCGCCTGGCCCTGTGCCCGGGGCCCTCGGCGGGGCGGCGCGGCTCGTCCGGCGGTGCGGCCTGGCGGGGCAGGGAGGCGGTCATGCGGTGTCCCGTTCTCGGCGGCCCTGGGCGTAGCGCTCGTAGCGCTCGTAGCGCTCCACCCGGCGGCGCTTGGCCCGGCGGAACCGGCGAGCCACCAGCCGGGCCAGGTCCGCGGCGCCGACCATGCCGGCCTCGGGGCCTAGCTGGGCGCGGGTGATGCGGGCCTCGGGGCGGTAGCCGCGGCCGGTGAGGTGGCGCTTGAAGGCGTCCCGGGCCGGGCCGATGAGCAGGTGGTCGGCGGCCGAGACCCCACCGCCGATGACGAAGCAGGACGGGTCGAGGGCGGCGGCCAGGTTGGCGATGCCGACGCCGAGCCACTGGCCGATGTCCTGGAGCAGCTCCACGCACATGGCGTCGCCCTCGCGGGCCAGCTCGGTGATCATCGGGCCGGTGATCTCGTTGATGTTGCCCTTGACGTGCTCGATGATGCCGTAGGCCACCGGCGAGTCGGCGGCGGCCAGCTCCTTGGCCTCGCGGACGAGGGCGTTGCCGGAGCTGTACTGCTCCCAGCAGCCGCGGTTGCCGCAGGGGCAGCGGTGGCCGCCGGGCACGACCTGCATATGGCCGAACTCGCCCGCGACGCCGTACTTGCCCCGCTTGACCTGGCCGTCCTCGAGGATGGCGCCGCCGATGCCGGTCCCGAGGGTGATCATGACGAGGTGGTCCTCGCCGCGGCCCGCGCCGAAGCGCCACTCCGCCCAGGCGGCGGTGTTGGCGTCGTTGTCCACGAGGACCGGCACCGAGAGGCGGCCGCTCAGGCGGTCGCGCAGCGGTTCGTTGCGCCAGGACAGGTGGGGGGCGAACAGGACGCGGTTGCGGTCGGCGTCGACCCAGCCGGCCGCGCCGATGCCGACGGCGTGCACGTCGTGCCGGTCGGACAGGTCCAGGACCAGTTCGACGATGGTGTCCTCGACGACCTTGGGGCTCTTGGACTTGTCCGGGGTCTCCGTGCGGAGCTTCTCCAGGATGTTGCCGTCGGCGTCCACGACGCCCGCCATGACCTTGGTGCCGCCGATGTCGATGCCCACCGTCGGCACACGGGGTGCTGTCAGGTGGGAACGGCGTTCCCTGGTGCCGACCGTGCGGAGGACCGGGGCGCGGCGGGAGCCGATGGGGGCGGTGAGGTCGCGGTAGGTGCTCATCGTTCGTCGATTCTGCCTCACCCTGGCTATGACCGGCGTACGGGACAGGAGAGGGGGATGCGCGGGCCTCGCCGTCTGCGGGTGCGTTGTGGGAGGGCGCGCGATTCCCCGCGCCCCTTCAGGTTCGCTGCAGTTCGTGGACCAGAGCGTCGAGGTCGGCTCCGCCCGCCATCTGCCTGGTCAGCTCGTCCAGGGGGATCTCGTCGCGTGTGTAATTGCCCACCATCGTGCCCCTTCTCAGGAGCACGAACCGGTCCCCGACCAGGTACGCATGGTGCGGGTTGTGGGTGATCAAGACGACGCCCAGGCCCTCGTCGCGTGCCGCGGCCACATATTTGAGCACCACACCGGACTGCTTCACACCCAGTGCCGCCGTCGGTTCGTCCAGGACCAGGACCTTGGCACCGAAGTGGACCGCGCGGGCGATGGCCACGCACTGGCGCTCGCCGCCGGAGAGGGTGCCGATGGGCTGGTCGACGTCGCGGAGGTCGATGCCCATGCGCAGCAGTGCCTCGCGGGTGGTGCGGCGCATGAGGTCGGTGTCCAGGCGCTTGAACGGGCCGACGCCCTTGCGGGGCTCGGAGCCGAGGAAGAAGTTGCGCCAGACCGGCATCAGCGGGACGACGGCCAGGTCCTGGTGGACCGTGGCGATGCCCCGGTCCAGGGCGTCGCGCGGGGAGGCGAGGCGGGTCTCCTCGCCCTCGATGCGCAGGGTGCCGCCGTCGTGCTGGTGCAGACCCGCGATCATCTTGATCAGGGTGGACTTGCCCGCGCCGTTGTCGCCGAGGACGCAGGTGATCTCGCCCGCGTGGACCTCGAGGGAGACCCCTTCCAGGGCGCGCACGGTGCCGTACCGCTTGCTGACGCCGGTCAGCTCGACGAGAGTCACTTGGTCGCCTCCGCGCGCTTGCGGACCCAGGCGTTGAGCAGGGTCGCGAGGAGCAGCATCGCTCCGAGGAAGAACTTGAACCAGTCGGGATTCCACTCGGCGAAGACGATGCCCTTGCTGGTCATGCCGAAGAGGAGGGCGCCCACGGCGGAGCCGATCGCGCTGCCGTAGCCGCCGGTGATCAAGCAGCCGCCGATGACGGCCGCGATGATGTAGATCAGCTCGTTGCCGACGCCCTCGCCCGACTGGACGGCGTCGAAGGAGAAGAGCAGGTGCTGGCCGGCGACCCAGGCGCCGAAGGCCACGCCCATGTAGAGGCCGATCTTGGTCCTGGCCACGGGAACGCCGACCGCGCGGGCCGCGTCCTGGTTGCCGCCGACGGCGAAGATCCAGTTGCCGGCGCGGGTGCGCAGCAGGATCCAGGAGGCGAGCGCGACCAGGCCCAGCCACCACAGGATGGTGACCTTGAAGTCGACGCCGCCGATCGTGAGGGTCGAGGCGAAGACGTCGTGGGCGCTGGAGAAGCCCTCCATGTCACCGACGGTCTTGGTGGAGACCGTGCCGTCGATCAGCTTGGTGAAGCCGAGGTTCATGCCGGTCAGCATCAGGAAGGTGCCCAGCGTGACGATGAAGCTCGGCAGCTTGGTACGGGTGAGCATGAATCCGTTGAAGGCGCCGACCGCCAGCGTGACCAGCAGGGAGACGCCCACGCCGACCCAGGTGTTCGCGGTCATCTGGTAGCTGAACATCGAGGAGATCAGCGCCGAGGACGTCACGAGGACACCGGCCGAGAGGTCGAACTCGCCGCCGATCATCAGCAGGGCCACCGGTACGGCCATGATGCCGATGGTCGAGGAGGCGTACAGGACCGTGCTGAGGCTGGCGGCCCGCAGGAAACCGTCGGCGGTGACGGCGAAGAAGACGAAGACGGCGAGGGCGCCGACGACCGAGCCCAGTTCGGGGCGGGCGAGCAGCTTCCGCAGCGGCGAGGTCTGCAGAATCCTTTCATCTGTCGTCACGTCAGCGGTGTCCTCCGTGACCGCGCTCATCGGGTGCCCCGCGCGGTGTACGCGGCCAGGGCGGCGGCCTGGTCCTTGGTGATGATCTGCGGGCCGGTGAGCACCGGTTTTCCGCCGCCGAGGACGTCGCCGTTGTACTTGTAGGCCCACAGCAGGTCGACCGCCTCGTAGCCCTGGAGGTACGGCTGCTGGTCCACGGCGAAGCCGAGGGTGCCGTTCTTCAGCTCGGCGGCCACCTGGGCGTTGAGGTCGAAGCTGTCGATCTCGGCCTTGCTCCCTGCGTCCGCCCTGGCCTTCACGGCGGTGTCCGCGTAGGGCGCGCCGAGGGTGACGACGGAGTCGACGGAGCGGTCGGCCTGCAGCTTGGCCCCGATGGCGGACTGGACGTCGGGCATGTCCGTGCCGTTGACGTACAGCTTCTGCAGGGTGCCGCGGAACGTCTTGGCGACGCCGTCGCAGCGCTGCTCGTGGCCGACGTTGCCCTGCTCGTGCAGCACGCACAGGGCCTTCTTCTTCCCGCGCTTGTTCAACTCGTCGCCGACGGCCTCGCCGGCGATGGTCTCGTCCTGGCCGATGTGGGTGAGGGCGCCGAAGGCCTTGGACTCCTCGGAGCCGGAGTTCACCGTGATCACCGGGATGCCGGCCTTCTCGGCGCGGGCCACGGCGGCCTTCATGGCGTCCGGCTTGGCGAGCGTGACGATGATGCCGTCGACCCTCTTGTCGACCGCCGCGTCCACCAGCTGTGCCTGCTGCTGGGCCTCGGCGTCGTGCGAGTACAGGAAGTTGATGTTGTCCTTGACGGCGGCCTGCTTGGCGCCGCTCTGCACGATGTCCCAGAAGGTGTCGCCATCCCCCGAATGGGTGATCATCGCGAACGTCCAGCGCGGGGTGCTCACCGCCGCCCTCCCCTGGGCCGCGGCGGCCTTGCGGGCGTCCTCGGCCCGCTTGCCTCCGGTGCTGCTGCACCCTGCCAGCGATAGCGAAAGCGCCCCTGTCAGTGCGATGACCGCCCAGGTCCGAAACCGTGCCACGAGGCAGTGCCCCTTCTTGCTGTGTCTTGCTGTGGTCTTGCCGTGTTCCAACGGACGAGAGGGACCGCCGATCACCTCGGCAGCCCCAAACGCTCCAGTATCGAACATGGGTAACACTCATGACACAGCCGGGGGCACTCGCGCGTTCGATTGTCCGGACATTGAGACGAACGCCGGTCGCCGGTCAGGGGCGGACGGGCAACTGGACGGTCAGGGCCGGACGAGCAGCTGGAACTCGAAGGAGTAGCGCGTCGGACGGTAGGTGTGGTCACCGAACTCGACGGCGCGGCCGGTGTCGTCGAAGGTGGTGCGCTGCATCGTGAGCAGCGGGGCACCCTCGGCCTCGGCGAGCCGCTCGGCCTCCACGGCGGTCGCGCCCCTGGCGCCGATGGACTGCCGGGCGCTGTGCAGCGTGATCCCGGCGGACCGCATCAGCCGGTACAGGCCGGTGGCCTCGAGCTGTTCGGTCTCCAGGTCGAGCAGGCCGGTCGGGAGGTGGTTGATCAGGTACGCCATCGGCTCGCCGTGCGCGAGGCGCAGCCGCTCGATGCGGTGCACGTCGCCGCCCTCGGGCACGCCGAGCGCCACGGCGACGGCGGGGGAGGCCGGCAGGACGGTGTTGACCAGGACCTGCGTCGCGGGGCGCTGACCGGCCGCCTCCAGGTCGTCGTAGAGGCTGCTGAGTTCCAGCGGGCGCTTGACCTGGCTGTGGACCACCTGGGTGCCGACGCCGCGGCGACGCACCAGGAGCCCCTTGTCGACGAGGGACTGGATGGCCTGGCGGACGGTCGGCCGGGACAGGCCGAGGCGCGCGGCCAGCTCGATCTCGTTGCCCAGCAGGCTGCCCGGAGTGAGACTGCCGTGCTCGATGGCGGCCTCCAGCTGCTGGGAGAGCTGGAAGTACAACGGCACCGGGGAGCTCCGGTCCACACGGAGGTCGAGCGAGACGGTCGGGTCCACATCTGGTTTCGGCACGGGCCCGAGCGTAGCCCCGTGGTCGGTTGACGGGAAGTTGTGTAGTCCGATTGTCAGGACATACGCATTGACAGGGCGCGGGCTCCGCCCTCACCTTGTTTCCATGCGCATCGGGGTCATCGGTACGGGCCGCATCGGCACCCTTCACGCGAGAACGCTCAGCCGCCACCGGGACGTCGGATCGCTGATCCTGACGGACGCGGATCCGGCGCGGGCGCAGGAACTGGCGCACCGGCTGGGCGAGACGGCGGCGCCAGGCGTGGACGAGATCTTCAGGTGGGGCGTGGACGCGGTGGTGATCACCACGGCGACGGCGGCCCACGCCGAACTGATCGGTCGGGCAGCGCGCTCGGGTCTGCCGGTCTTCTGCGAGAAGCCGATCGCGCTCGACCTGCCGGGCACGCTGCAGGCGCTCGCCGAGGTGGAAGCCGCGGGAACGATCCTGCAGATGGGGTTCCAGCGGCGCTTCGACGCGGGATACGCGGGCGCCCGCGAGGCCGTCCGCTCGGGACGTCTCGGCCGGCTGCACACCGTACGCGCCCTGACCTGCGACCAGTCCCCTCCCCCGGCCGACTGGCTGCCGCTGTCCGGCGGGCTGTTCCGGGACACGCTGATCCACGACTTCGACATGCTGCGGTGGGTGACGGGCCGCGAGGTGACCGACGTGTACGCCTCCGGATCGGACGCCGGGCCCACGATGTTCCGCGAGGCCGGGGACGTCGACACGGGCGCGGCGCTGCTCACGCTGGACGACGGCACGCTCGCCACGGCGACGGCGACCCGGCTGAACGGCGCCGGCTACGACGTGCGCATGGAGCTGGCCGGGGAGCGGGACACGGTCGTCGTGGGCCTCGACGACCGGACGCCGCTCGCGTCCACCGAGCCGACCGGACCGCCGCCCGCGGACAAGCCGTGGCCGGGCTTCCTGGAGCGGTTCGGTCCCGCGTACGAGGCCGAGCTGAACGCCTTCGTGGACGTGGTCCGCGCAGAGCGCCCCAACCCGTGCGACGGCCACGAGGCCCTGCAGGCCCTGCGGGTGGCCGAGGCCTGCGAGATCTCCCGGCGCGATCGGCGCCCGGTGTCCCTGGCCGAGACCCTGGGCCGGGCGGGGGCTCCCGGGGGCTGAGCCCGGCGCGCCCACGGGCCACCGGCGGCAGCGGCGCGCCTCGCGGTCGCAAGGCCGGTGGTCCTCAGCCGGCTCGTCGTGCCCGGTCGCGCAGTCGTGCCCCGTCGCGCAGTTCCCCGCGTCCCTTCGGGCGCGGGGAAGCGTCTCGGGCGCGGGGAAGCGTCTCGGGCGCGGGGAAGCGTCTCGGGCGCGGGGACGCGTCTCGGGCGCGGGGACGCGTCCCCGCCGCCGCACCGGCCGGGGCCGGGCGAACCCGGATGGGCGCGGTCGCCTCATGAAACTTGGCGGCTTTCGGCACGGGGAGGGCTACCACCGGACCGGCAGGCTGCGGACACCTCGCATCAGCAGGCCCGGGAGCCATTCGCCGGGCGGGCCGTCGAGGGCAAGGCCGGGAGCGCGGCGCAGGAGGGTGCCGATGGCGGTGCGGCCCTCCAGGCGGGCCAGGGGCGCGCCCAGGCAGTAGTGGATGCCGTGGCCGAAGGCGAGGTGGCCGCGAGGGTCGCGGCGGATGTCGAAGCGGTCCGGCCCGGCGTAGCGCGCGCCGTCGCGCTGGGCCGCGGAGAGCCCGATCATCACCTGCTCGCCGCGCTCGATCCGGGTGCCGCCGATCTCCAGGGGCTCGGCGGCATACCGGAACGTGGCGGTCTCCACCGGGCCCTCGTACCGCAGGATCTCCTCGACCGCGCCGTCCAGCAGTCCCATGTCGGCGCGCAGGGCGGCGAGTTGATCGGGGTGGGTGAGCAGCGCCAGGACGCCGTTGCCGATCAAGTTGACCGTGGTCTCGTGGCCCGCGATCAGCAGCAGGAAGGCCATGCCGCGCAGCTCTTCGGCCGAGAGCCGGTCGCCGTCCTCGGCGGTGGTGCGGATCAGGTCGCTGAGCAGGTCGTCGGCCGGACCGGCGCACCGCTTGTCCTCGATCAGCTCCGTCAGATACCCGCCGAGGCGGACGAACGCGTCGTACTCGCTCTGCGAGCTCGTCGGTGCGACCGTCTCCGTCGACAGCTTGCGGAACTCGTCGCGGTCGATCTCGGGGACTCCGAGCAGTTCGCAGATGACGGTGATGGGCAGCGGGTAGGCGAAGGAGTCGATGAGGTCGGCACGCCCGGCCGGGAGCATCGCGTCCAGCAGGTCGTCGGTGATCTGCTGGACGCGCGGGCGAAGCTGCTCGACCCGGCGCATGGTGAAGGCCCGGGCGACGAGGGAGCGCAGGCGTGTGTGCTGCGGCGGGTCGACGCTCAGCAGGTGCCGGCCGATCAGGTCCTCGTCGAGGAAGTGCAGGTCGATCCTGCCGGCGTCCTTGGCCAGGCGCGGGTCGGCAAGCGCGGCGCGGGCCTCCTCGTACCCGACGACGAGCCAGCTCGTGAGGCCTTCGCCGGTGTCCGCCGGCCGCAGGCGGTGGACCGGGCCCCGCCCGCGCAGGCGCGCGTACACACCGTGCGGGTCGCGGCGCAACTCGTCACCGTACTCCGCCAGATCGATCGACTCCATGTCCTTCGCGTCCTCCCCTTGCGGCCCCCGAGGCCAGGACAGCAGCACCCCTGTCCGTCCAACGTCCCGGGGGCCCGGTCAGTGCCCGTCGTCGTCGAGGAGTCCGGCGTCGTAGGCGAGCAGGGCGATCTGCACCCGGTTGTCGAGGCCGAGCTTGGCGAGGATGCGGGAGACGTGCGTCTTGACGGTGGCCACGCCCAGGAACAGCTCGGCGGCGATCGCCGCGTTGGCGAGGCCGCGTCCGACGGCGACGGCGACCTCGCGTTCGCGGTCGTTGAGGACGGTGAGACGGTCACGCGCGCGTGCCTGGCGTGCGTCGGCGGCGCTGCCGGCCGCGTGCCGCATCAGCTGCCGGGTCACGGCGGGCGAGAGCACGGGGTCCCCGGCCGCGACCCGGCGCACGGCCTCGACGATCTCGGCGGGCGGGGTGTCCTTCAGCACGAAGCCGGCGGCGCCCGCGCGCAGGGCGTGCAGCACCTGCTCGTCGGCGTGGAACGTGGTGAGTACCACGACCTGCGGGGCGTCGGCCCGCGCGCGCAGCCGCTCGGTCGCGGTGAGTCCGTCCACCGACGGCATCCGGATGTCCATGAGGACCACGTCCGGGCGGGTGCGCGCGACGAGTTCCTCGGCTTCGGCACCGTCGGCGGCCTCCCCGACGATCTCGATGTCCCCGGCTCCGCCGATCATCAGGGCCAGTCCGGCCCGTACCAGCGGGTCGTCGTCGACGAGGAGCAGTCTGATCGGCGTCATGGGCCTTACGTAATCACGGGGCGGGCGGTGCGCGGGGGGCGTACCGGTGTACGACGGTGTCTCAGGCCGTGGACGCGGTCCGGCCCCAGGGCAGCCACGCCCGTACCTCGAACCCCCCGTCGGCCGTGCCGCCGTGCTCCAGGCGGCCGCCGGCGAGAGTCGTGCGTTCGGTGAGGCCGATCAGGCCCTGTCCGGAGCCGGGGACGGGCGTGGGGTCGGCGGTGGGCGGCGGGTTGGAGACGGTGACGGTGAGTCCCTCGCCGGGGGCTCCGGTGAGACTCAGGGTGACCTCGGCGCCGGGGGCGTGCTTGCGGGCGTTGGTCAGGCCCTCCTGGGCGATGCGGTAGGCGGTGCGGCCGACGGAGGCGGGTACGGCGGCCGGATCGGCGACGCGGTGGTCCAGGGTGACCTTCATGCCGGCGTCGCGGCACTCGCCGACCAGGGCGTCCAGCGCGGCCAGCGTGGGCGGCCGGCGCCGCTCGCCCGCCGTGTCCTCGGCCTCCCCGGCCCGCAGCACTCCGATGATCTCCCGCAGGTCCTGCAGCGCTTCGTGCGCGCTCTCCCGGATCACTCCGGCCGCCCGGGCCACCTCCTCGTGCGGCGCGTCCGGCCGGAACTCCAGGGCGCCCGCGTGCACGCTGAGCAGGGTGAGCCGGTGGGCGAGGACGTCGTGCATCTCGCGGGCGATGGCCTCGCGGGCGAGCCGCTGCGCCTGCTCGGCGCGCAGCCGCGCCTCGGTCTCCGCCCGGCGGGCCCGCTCGCGCAGGCTCAGCATCAGCAGCCGCTTGGAGCGCACGAACATGCCCCAGCCGATGACGGAGACGCTCAGCAGCACGGCGAACACGACGGATCCCGCGAAGGGCAGACCTGGGTCCGGGCGCAGGCAGTAGTAGAGGGGTACGAGGGCGAGGTCGGCGCCGCCGATCCAGGCGACGTAGCGGAACGGCCGGTGCACGGCGAGGGTGAACAGCGCGACCATGGCGGCGGCACCCGCGGTGGAGGACACGAAGCCGACCGGGACCATCACGGCGGCGAGTCCGACGGGCCGGCGGCGTCGCAGCCAGACCGCGCCGCAGGACAGGGCGCCGAGCAGCACGTCGGCGGCGGCGAGGCCGCGGGGAGCGTGGTGCTGCCGGAGGAGGGCGGCGGCGGCCGCCAGGAACACGAGCACGGCCAGCAGGAAGCAGCAGGTGTCGACGACCCAGTCCCGTGCGGTGCGCCGGGGCGGCCGGCCGTCGGGGCCGGAGTCCGGATCGAGCCCGTGCAGCAGGGCCGAGGGAAGCATCCACCGGCGGGGCCACGCCCCCTGCGCCGCGGTGTGGCCGAGCCCGTTCTCTGTCACGGGCGACAAATCTACGCAGTGCGTGGGACGCCGGCCCCGCCCTGCGGGGGATGGGCTACCAAAGTCGCGGACTCGTGGACTTTCGTCGCCGGTCGCGGGCCGGCCCGCCGCCCGGGCCCACCGGGGACGGCGGCCGACCGCCCCGGACCGCAGCATGCGCCGGGGCCGGCCGCCGCTCGGCCGCCCGCGGTCCCTGGGTGGGGGACGGCCACGGGCGGCCTCGTGCGATCACCTCTGCGGCGCTGTTCCGACGGGTTCGGCCGAGCGGGTCAGCAGCCGAAGTCGACCAGGTCGAACGTGGCGTAGTGGTCGGAGGTGTAGTAGTCCTCCTGGTACTCCTCGCCGGTCACGATGCGCCGGGCACCGCGCGTGGGGGAACCCGGGGTGACCACCGTGTACTCGTGGTAGTAGCCGTACGACTCGCTGGGCAGGACGCCTTCCCGGTCGGAGAAGACGGTGCCGTCCTGCGAGTACGGGTACGGGCCGCCCTGGTCGATCAGGTCGAGGGTGTGGTGGGCCTGCGACGGCAGGTCGCCGTAGCAGATGCTGCCGACCGACGAGGCGGCGTCCGCCGTGGTGGCGGAGACGGTGCCGCCCACGAGAAGGGCGGACAGGAGCGCGGCTGCGGCGCCGATGCGGGTGGCGCGTGGGGGGAATCTCATGCCCTCATGATGACGCGCGTAGACGTTGGCATGTCAACGACAAAGTTGAGGATTTACCGTTCAAGTCCGATGAGTTTTCGGGAAGTTAACCTGCCGCACGGCGCGGTGCGAGGGCGGCGCCCGGGACGGCGGTCGACGGCGTGCGGGCGGTTCTCCCGGTCTGCGGGGGGGACGGTGTGCAGACGTCGCGGGGACGATGCGCAGACGTCGGGACGGTGCGCAGACGTCGGCGGCTCGCACGGGCGCGATCCCCGTACCGGCGCAGGCGGTCTTCGGCCAGGGGTCTGCAGGTGCCTCAGACGTCCTCGGGCAGTTCGTACGAGCCGTGCTCCGGGTCGCCCGCCGGCTCGTAGGTCTGGATGGAGATGCCCGAGCCGGTGACGCGGCCGCCGGAGTGCCGGAAGCGGGTGGGGGTCGTGCCGTCCGGGAACAGGCGGTGCCCGGAGCCGAGGACGACGGGGAAGGTCAGCAGGTGCAGGGTGTCGAGCAGGCGCAGGTCGATCAGGGAGCGGACCAGGGCGCCGCTGCCGTGCACCTGGAGTTCGCCGTCCGTGCTGTCCTTGACGGCCTGCACCTCCTCGGCGAGGTCGCCGCGGAGCACGGTGGTGCCGGACCACCCGGGTGCCTGCAGGGTGGCGGAGACGACGTACTTGGGCAGGGCGTTGAGCCGGGAGGCGATGGGGTGGGCCGCATCGGTCACCTTCGGCCAGTAGGACGCGAAGATGTCGTACGTACGGCGGCCGAGCAGGAAGGCGCCCGCGCGGTCGAAGACCTCGGTGACGCAGCGGCCGAAGTCGTCGTCGCCGTACCGGAAGCTCCAGCCGCCGTGGGTGAAGCCTCCCCTGGTGTCCTCGCGGGGGCCGCCGGGGCCTGGTAGACGCCGTCGAGGGTGACGAAGAGGGTGGAGACGAGCTTGCCCATGAGGGGTGCCTGCTTTCCGGGTGCGGGGTCCGTTGTCATCACCTCGGACCCCGCCGTCACCCGGAACTCATCGGTTCAGCCCGCGTGGGTGGAGAACAGTCCGCCGGTCGGGCCCTGCTTGTCGCCGCCCTGGGCCTTCTTCAGGGCGTTGGCGAGGCTCTCGATGGTGAGGGACTGCAGGATCACCCGGCCGTTGCCCTCGAGGGTGGCCAGGGACAGGCCCTCGCCGCCGAACACCGCGTTCATGATCCCCTGACGGTTGAGGCCGCCGACGCGCTGGACGCCGTACTGGATGCCCTCCTCGAAGGCGACCACACAGCCGGTGTCGACCTCGATGCGGCCGCCGAAGTCCGCGGGGTTGAGGTCGATGAAGTTGCCCGCGCCGGCGATGATCACCGTGCCGTACCCGGTGAACTTCTCCAGGATGAAGCCCTCGCCGCCGCTCATGCCGGTGCGGCCGCCGGCGAAGGCGATGCCGAAGTCGACGGTGGACTCGGCGGCGACGAAGGCGTCCTTCTCGGCGAACCAGGCCCGCCTGCCGTCGAGCTCCAGGGCGCGCATCTCGCCGGGGAGCACCCCGGCGAAGCCGACCGTGCCCTCACCGCCCTGGGAGGTGAAGTACTGGAACGCCAGCGACTCGCCCGCGAGCATGCGCTGGCCCACCTGCATGGCGGTGCCCATGGCCTGGCGCAGCAGGCCGCCCATGCCGCCGCTCTGACCGCCCTGCTGGCCGCCGTTGTTCGACGGACCGGACAGGCGGGTCTCCATGGTCACGTTCGTCGTCTTGAACAGGAACTTTCCGGCCTCGCAGTACACGGTCTGGCCGGGCTGCAGGTTGACGACCGCCATCTGCATGGCGTTGCCGACGATCTCTTGCTGAAGGGTCACGTGGAGAAGAACGCGGGAGACGGACCCGTAAGTTCCAGGTTCCGCCGAACGGGTCCGGACGGGTGACACGCGGGACGCCCCGGCGCTGTCCGGGCCGGGGCGCCCCGCACGGTCCGGGTGGGTCAGCCGCCCAGTTCCTGGTGCCGGGCGGCGAGGCTGGCCGCGCCCTGCTCGGTCAGGGAGCCGTACAGGCGCAGGCGGGAGATGCCGCCGTCGGGGAAGATGTCGATCCGCGCGTGCGTTCCGGCCGCCGGCTGCGGGAGCACGAAGCGGTGGGCGGTGTCGGGCTGGAGGCGGGTGCGCGGCAGGATCTCGGTCCACTCGCCGCTCTCGCCGTCCTTCACCGACACGGACGCCCAGCCGGCGCTGTTGCCCTTCAGACAGGCGGTGTCGATCTCGATCGCGCGGATCTGCGACTGGGCGGCGAGCTGGTAGCGGATCCAGTCGTTGCCCTGGTCGCGGCGGCGGCGCGTCTCCCAGCCGTCGTCCATCTTGCGGGAGCGTCCCGGCTGGATGGTGTTGGTCGCCGGGGAGTAGAACAGGTTGGAGGCGTCCTCGACCCGGCCGCCGTTCTCCAGGGCGACCACGTCGAAGGTGCCGAGGGCGGCCAGCCACTCGGGGTCCGGGACGACCTCGCCGTACACGCGCAGGCGCGCGATGCCTCCGTCGGGGTGCTGGTTGACGCGCAGGTGCGTGAAGCGCTGCTCGGCCGAGACGGCGAAACCGTTCGCCGCGTGGCCACCGACCGCGGTGCGCGGGACGATCGTCGTCCACTTCACATCGTCGCCGAGCAGCTCCTCGGGGGACGGCGAACCGGGGACGGACGTGGCCTCGACCGAGACAGCCTGTGGGTAGTTGCCTCGGAAGTGGGCGGTGTCGACGACGATCCCGCGGATCACTCCCGGCGCGCCGAGGCGGACGAGCGCCCAGTCGTGGTCCTCGGCGGTCGGCCAGGGGTGCTCGGCGCAGGCACCGCGGCGGCGGCGGGTCTCCCAGCCGTCCATGATCTTGCCCTTGTGCCCGAAGTGCTCGGGGTCGAACTCGGCCCGCTCGGGCACCAGCAGGTTCTCGCGCTGGGCGAAGAACTCGTCGTTGGCGGCGATGACACCGGCGCCGAGCTGCCGGTCGGCGAGGTTGGCGTACTGGGTGAAGGGGAAGTCGGCGGTGCGGTAGTCCGCGTAGGGGTCGCCGCCTCCGTAGGGGTTCGCGTCGCCGGTGAAGCTGGCCCAACTCGAATGTTGCTGCGCCGTCACGGTGATCAGGGGGTCCTTTCTGGAGTCGGCCGGTTCGGGTGCGGGGGTGGCTTACTGGGGGCGGGCGAGCAGTGTGCCCTTCGGCTCGGCGAAGTCACCGCCGCGGGCGATGCGTTCGCCACGCAGCCAGGTGGACTTCACCACGCCGTACAGCGTCTTGCCGGCGTACGCGGTGACCCGGTTGCGGTGCTGCAGACCGGCCGGGTCGACGGTGAAGGTCTCGTCCGGGGCGAGGACCGCGAAGTCGGCGTCGTGGCCGGGCGCGATGGCGCCCTTGCGCGCGTCGAGGCCGACCAGGGCGGCGGTCTTCGTGGACATCCAGCGCACGACGTCCTCCAGGCCGTACCCGCGCGCGCGTGCCTCGGTCCAGACGGCGGAGAGGCTGAGCTGGAGACCGGAGATGCCGCCCCAGGCGGTGGCGAAGTCGTCGGTCTTCAGGTCGGCGGTGGAGGGTGAGTGGTCGGTGACCACACAGTCGATGGTGCCGTCGGCCAGCGCCTCCCACAGCAGGTCCCGGTTGGCGGCCTCGCGGATGGGCGGGCAGCACTTGAACTCGCTGGCGCCGTCGGGGACTTCCTCGGCGGTCAGGGTGAGGTAGTGCGGGCAGGTCTCCACGGTGATCCGGACGCCCTCGGCGCGGGCGGCGCGGATCAGCGGCAGCGCGTCGCTGGAGGACAGGTGCAGCACGTGTACGCGCGCGTCCAGCCGCCGGGCCTGTGCGATCAGGCCGGCGATGGCCGTGTCCTCGGCGTCGCGCGGCCGGGAGGCGAGGAAGTCGGCGTACTTGGGGCCGCCGTGCTGCGGGGCGGCGGCGAGATGGTGCGGGTCCTCGGCGTGCACGATCAGCAGGCCGTCGAACCCGGCGATCTCCGCCATGGACCGGGCGAGCTGGTCCTGGTCGAGATGCGGGAACTCGTCCACGCCGGACGGGGACAGGAACGCCTTGAAGCCGAAGACGCCGGCGTCGTGCAGCGGGCGCAGGTCCTTGACGTTGTCCGGCAGCGCGCCGCCCCAGAAGCCGACGTCGATGTGTGCCTTGTCGGCGGCCACCGCCCGCTTCACCCTCAGGTTCTCGGCGGTCGTGGTCGGCGGCAGGGAGTTGAGCGGCATGTCGACCAGCGTGGTGATGCCGCCGGCCGCCGCCGCGCGGGTGGCGGTCCAGAAGCCCTCCCACTCGGTGCGGCCCGGGTCGTTGACGTGCACGTGGGTGTCGACCAGGCCGGGCAGCAGGACGTGGTCGCCGAAGTCCTCCAGCCGCGCACCGGCCGGGACGTCGGTGTCGTACGTCAGGACGGCCGTGATCCTCCCGGCGGACACGGTGACCGTGGCGGCCCGCGTCCCTTCCGGCGTGATGACGCGCGTCGAGCGCAGGACCAGTTCAGCGTCGGACACCCGAACCCCTCTCTGTACCGCCGTTTTACGCCCACGAAACGGGATTTACACCCACACAACGGTTTTCAACGTTCTGTTGAAGGAGTCTTCACTCCCGCTCCCCCGCCGTCAAGAGGCACACTTCCGGACAGCGCGCGCCCCGCATCCACTCTGGACGTTTCCACAAAGCGGAATTAGAATTCCAGCAAGCAGAACGTAGCTATGTACGAGCAGGGAGTCAACCGGCCGCCGGGTAGGCTTCTGCCCTCCCGCCTGTCCCGAAAGGAACGTGCCGTGCCGACGTCCAGCGCCAGCACCACCGACTCCGCCAAGCCCTCCGCCGGGGGCGGTGTCCAGTCCCTGGAGCGCGCCTTCGACCTGCTGGAGCGGATGGCGGACGCGGGCGGCGAGGTGGGCCTGAGCGAGCTGTCCGCGACCAGCGGGCTGCCGCTTCCGACCATCCACCGGCTGATGCGCACGCTGGTCGCCTGCGGGTACGTCCGCCAGCAGCCGAACCGGCGGTACGCGCTCGGCCCCCGCCTCATCCGGCTCGGCGAGTCCGCGTCCCGGCTCCTGGGCACCTGGGCACGGCCGTACCTGGCCCGGCTGGTCGAGGAGACCGGCGAGACGGCGAACATGGCGCTGCTGGACGGCGACGAGATCGTGTACGTGGCCCAGGTGCCGTCGAAGCACTCGATGCGGATGTTCACGGAAGTGGGCCGGCGGGTGCTGCCGCACTCCACCGGCGTCGGCAAGGCGCTCCTGGCGAGCAGTCCCGACGACGAGGTCCGCGCGCTGCTGTCCCGTACGGGGATGCCGGCCGCGACGGAGAAGACGATCACCACGCCGGAGGGGTTCCTGGCCGCACTGGAGGAGGTGCGGCAGCTCGGGTATGCCGTGGACGACAACGAGCAGGAGATAGGAGTGCGGTGCCTGGCGGTGCCCGTGCCAAAGTCCCCGACGGCTGCGGCTATCTCCATCTCCGGGCCGGCCGGGCGGGTGACGGAAGCCGCCACCGAGAAGATCGTGCCGGTCCTGCAGCAGATCGCCCTCGAGTTGTCCCAGGCGCTGGCCAGTTCGGGCGCCTGAGCACGCGGGAGGCGTAGTCCGCCGGCGGGTGCGGGTGCAGGTCCGCGGCGGCTTGTCGGGCAGTTCCCCGCGCCTGAGGCGCTGCGTTCAGCCCCGCTGCATGGGTTCCCCGAACAGCTCCACCGCCTCCCGGACGCCCCTCAGGCCCCCCGCCAAGGCGCTGACCGAGCCGATCGCCCCGGCTATCAGTAACAGGGAGCTGCGCAGACGCGGGACCTCCGGTGCGCCGCCGGAGGCCATCGCCGCCAGGGCCGCCAGTTCGTCCTCGGCTATGGCGCGGTCGGGGAAGTCGGCCGGGAGTGCGGCGAGTTCGCGGCGCAGCCGGGACACCGCGGTCCGCAGCTCACTCACTCTCGGGTCCTCGTCGCTGCCGGTCACTGGCCTCTGCCCCAAGCTCCGCAACACAGCCCTCCCCCTCACACGCCCTCGTGCGCGGGTCAGTAAACGCCACCCCGTCCGGGAGCGCCACAGCGCGGACCGAAATTCAGCCCAAGGGAACCGGCTGCCTGCCGCTCCGTCAGGTATGCAGGACGCATGAGGGACAAGCATCACGAGGAGGTGGCCGGGCTGCTGCTCGCCGCCGGCGGGGGCAGACGGCTCGGCGGGCACCCCAAGGCACTGCTGGAGCACCGAGGGCGCCTCCTGGTCGAGCACGCGGTCGGGGTGCTGCGCGCGGGAGGGTGCGGCCCGATCCACGTCGTCCTCGGAGCGCGGGCGGACGAGGTCCACGAGCGGGCCGACCTGAGCGGCTGCGTACTCGTGGACAACCCCGGCTGGGCCGAGGGCATGGGTTCCTCCCTGCGGGCCGGGCTCGCCTCGCTGGACGGCACGGGGGTGCGGGCGGCCCTGGTGAGCCTCGTCGACCAGCCGGGCATCGGGCCGGCGGCCGTGGCACGGGTGCTCGGCGCGTACGAGGACGAGAGATCGCTGGCCTCGGCCGCCTACGACGGCACGCGCGGGCATCCGGTGCTGTTCGGGGCGGCCCACTGGGCGGGGATCGCGGCGACTGCCACCGGGGACCGGGGGGCACGCGCCTACCTGGAGGAACACGAGGGCGGAATCCGGCTCGTGGAGTGCGCGGACGTGGCCGAGCCGTACGACATCGACACCGCGGCCGACCTGCGCCACCTTGAGTGAACGGGGTGGCACTGGGCGCCACCTTGCCTCGACCCAGAGAATCTCGACATCAACAAACCATTGAAGTTCCACGATGAGGAAACTACTATCCACTGCTCAGAAGCGCCTGACCGCACAGCGGGCGCTGTTCGTCCTATTCGCGCCACTAGGCACCCGGTGCCACCGCTGAAGGAAGTGACAGCTCATGCCCGCACCAGCGCCGTCCCCGCTGGCCATCGTCGACGCCGAGCCCCTGCCCCGGCAGGAAGAGGTCCTCACGGACGCGGCGCTCGCCTTCGTGGCGGAGCTGCACCGGCGGTTCACCCCGCGCCGTGACGAACTCCTCGCCCGCCGGGCCGAGCGCCGCGCCGAGATCGCCCGCACCTCCACGCTCGACTTCCTCCCCGAGACGGCCGCGATCCGCGCGGACGACTCCTGGAGGGTCGCCCCGGCCCCGGCCGCGCTGAACGACCGGCGCGTCGAGATCACCGGCCCCACCGACCGCAAGATGACCATCAACGCGCTCAACTCGGGCGCGAAGGTCTGGCTCGCCGACTTCGAGGACGCCTCCGCGCCCACCTGGGAGAACGTGGTTCTCGGCCAGGTCAATCTGATCGACGCCTACAGGCGCACCATCGACTTCACCGATCCGCGGTCGGGCAAGTCGTACGCTCTGCGGCCGGACGAGGAGCTGGCGACGGTCGTCATGCGCCCGCGCGGCTGGCACCTGAACGAGCGCCACCTGGTCGACGCCGAGGGCCGTGCCGTCCCGGGCGCCTTCGTCGACTTCGGCCTCTATTTCTTCCACAACGCCCAGCGGCTGCTGGACCTCGGCAAGGGCCCCTACTTCTACCTGCCGAAGACCGAGTCGCACCTCGAGGCCCGGCTGTGGAACGACGTGTTCGTCTTCGCGCAGGAGTACGCCGGCATCCCGCAGGGCACCATCCGCGCCACCGTCCTGATCGAGACGATCACGGCCGCGTACGAGATGGAGGAGATCCTCTACGAACTCCGCGATCACGCCTCGGGCTTGAACGCCGGCCGCTGGGACTACCTGTTCTCCATCGTCAAGAACTTCCGTGACGGCGGCCCCAGGTTCGTCCTGCCGGACCGCAACGCGGTCACCATGACGGCCCCGTTCATGCGGGCGTACACCGAACTCCTCGTCCGCACCTGCCACAAGCGCGGCGCGCACGCGATCGGCGGCATGGCGGCGTTCATCCCCTCCCGCAAGGACGCCGAGGTCAACAAGGTGGCCTTCGAGAAGGTCCGCGCCGACAAGGACCGCGAGGCGAACGACGGCTTCGACGGCTCCTGGGTCGCCCACCCCGACCTGGTCCCGATCGCCATGGAGTCCTTCGACAAGGTCCTCGGCGACAGGCCCCACCAGAAGGACCGGCTGCGCGAGGACGTCCACGTCGGGGCGGCCGACCTGATCGCCATCGACTCGCTGGACGCGAAGCCGACGTACAGCGGTCTCGTCAACGCCGTCCAGGTCGGGATCCGTTACATCGAGGCGTGGCTGCGCGGGCTCGGCGCGGTCGCCATCTTCAACCTGATGGAGGACGCGGCCACCGCCGAGATCTCCCGCTCCCAGATCTGGCAGTGGATCAACGCCGGCGTCGAGTTCGAGAACGGCGACAGGGCCACGCCCGAGCTGGCCCGCAAGGTCGCCGCCGAGGAACTGTCGCACATCCGCCAGGAGATCGGCGAGGAGGCCTTCGCCGCCGGCCACTGGCAGGAGGCCCACGACCTGCTGCTGAAGGTCTCCCTGGACGAGAACTACGCCGACTTCCTCACCCTGCCGGCGTACGAGCAGCTCAACGGCTGAGCCCTACGAGGAGCGTTCCGAGTGGCCCAGGGGCTTTCCCGGGGCCACTCGGTCGCGTACGAGCCGCTTCACCGCCGTGGGCTCCGGAAAGCCGTGCTCCTTGCGGTCCCACACCACCTCGCCGTCCACCCGGACCACGAAGACGCCCCCGGTGCCGGGCCTGAGCGCCAACTCGGTCAGCTCCGCCTCGAAGGTGGTGAGCAGTTCCTGCGCCAGCCAGGCCGCGCGGGGCAGCCAGCGGCACTGGGTGCAGTATTCGATCTGTACGGCATGCGTCATCGCCGTCGCTCCCCTCGCCCCAGGTGCACCGACCAGTCCTGTTCCGCCGCCGGTTTGCCGTGCAGGTCCGGGACGCGTTTGAGCCAGTCCGGGCGGCCGGCCTGCGTCCTGGCCGCGCGGGCGGCCTCCTCGGCCGCGAGCTGCTCGCGGCCCGGGAAGTCGGTGGGCAGCCACTCGGGCGACAGGCGCACGCGGGCCAGGAGGTAGTCGACGTAGGCGGCGCGGACGTCGTCCGGGGTGGCGAAGCCGGCGTCCTCGGCCAGCCAGGCGTCCGGCACCTCGGCGACGATGGCGCGCAGCAGTTCCGCGGTCACCTTCGGGGCCAGTTCGGCGTCGGCGGCGCGGACGTCGGGGCCGTAGTGGCCGAGGGCGTGGTGCCGGAAGTCGTACTTCTTGCCCGGGGCCGTGGTGTCCCAGCGGTGGTGGAAGACGAGGGCGGCGCCGTGGTCGATGAGCCACAGGCGCGGCGGTGCGGTGCCGAGCGTGGGCCAGACCATGAGGTTGGAGCTGTGCACCGTGCGGTCCACGTTGACGGTCAGGGCGTCCAGCCAGACGATCCGGCCCGCCTCCAGCGGGTCCACGGAGAACGTCTTCGCGATCTCCGGGGTCAAGTCCCGGGCGCCCGGCAGGTAGTCCATGCCGAGGTTCACCCCCGCGCTGGCGCCGTGCAGCTCGCGCACCTCCTGATGGGGTTCTGCGGCGGCGACGGCGGGGTCGAAGTGGACGAGGACCAGCTCGGGGAAGCGCAGGCCGAGCGCGCGGGCGAGCTCCCCGACGATCACCTCGGCGACCAGCGCCTTGTGCCCCTGCGCCGAGCCGGTGAACTTCACGACGTACGTGCCGTCGTCGTCGGCCTCGACGACACCGGGCACCGAACCGCCGGACCGCAGCGGGGTCACGTATCGAACAGCAGTCACGTCGCGCAGCACACCGGCCAGCCTACGGCAGGCCGCCAGGGTGACTTCCCTCACACAGCAGCCGGCGACTGCAGGGGCCTGTTAGTAGATGCCACGCCGCCGACATATGAGACTTTGTCCGGCTTGCCTTCAACGAAGGCCACCCTTCGAGGGGCCGTACGGCACCCGCCCGGCAGCTTCCCGTACTCCTGGCCCGTCGCGCTCTTCTGACAGGGCACCAGGTCTCGGCAAACGTCGCGGACGCGAAGCCGGCCCTTCTTGAGCCGCCTGCCACGAGCCGCCGGGAGCTACGAGGCGAGGTAGTAGCAAGGCCCTTTGCCTCCCTGTGAAGCCGTTCGGAGAATGAGCGCCCGGCGATCACCGAGTGAGGTTGACGAATGGGCAAGCACCGCAAGACGCAGCACTACCGGCGGATGGTCATAGCCGCCGTCGCCATCGGCACGGTGGGCGTGCCGTCCGTCGCCCTGGCCTGTTCCGACTGGCCGTACGGCGGGACGGACCGCTCCGACGCCGCCGCGACGAGCGCGCCCCCGCAGCGTGAGCACCACGGTCACCGCCATCACCACCGCAACGCCCACCACCCCACCGGCACACCGAGGGCCACCGCCTCGCCCACCCACCGGGCCACCGCTCACCCGAGCCCCCACAGGACGACCGCGGCCCCGAGCACTCCCAAGGCCACCGCCACCGCGTCCAAGGCCCCTGCCGCGCCGAGCACCCCGAAGCCCGCAGCCACCGCGTCCGGGCTCACCGCCCGCGTCGTGCAGCTCGTCAACGCCGAGCGGGCCAAGGTGGGTTGCCGGCCGCTGACCGTCGACGCGGAGCTGACCAAGGCGGCACAGGCCCACAGTGCGGACATGGCGGCGCACCGGAACATGTCGCACACCGGATCCGACGGATCCTCCCCGGCCGACCGGATCACGCGGGCCGGCTACGCCTGGAGCGCCTACGGCGAGAACGTCGCCTACGGCTTCGCCACCCCCGACCAGGTCATGACGGCCTGGATGAACAGCCCCGGACACCGGGCCAACATCCTCAACTGCTCGTTCCGGCAGATCGGCGTCGGCCTCGCGCAGCCGGACAGCTACTGGACCCAGGACTTCGGTACCGCCCGGTAGGCCCCAGGCGGTCAGCGGCCCGCCAGCGGGTTCGGCAGTGGCAGGTAGCGGGCGTCCGCGCCGTCCGCGCCGGTCCAGCGCAGCAGCAGGTTGGTCTTGCCGGGCAGCGTCGGTGAGCCGAGCAGGCCGGGGATCTCGGGCAGAGCGTGCCGGGCGAGTTCACGGCGGGCGGCGGGCCAGGGGTCGAGACCCGGATGGTGTTCGGCGAGGGCGGCGGCGATCTCGGTGAGGTGATTGACGACCAGGCAGTACACCAGCCGCTCCCAGCCGGCGGCCCGGCTCACGTCCGGCAGCAGCTTGGCTCCCTCGGCGTCCCGGAACAGCGCCTGGACGGGCGTACCGGCCCCGTCCACGGCGACCAGGGTGTTCTGCAGATGGGCCTCGACGACGACGCCGTGGTCGTCGAACGCCGTGAGGACGGGCGGCACGACCTGCCGCAGATACGCCGCCCACCAGGCCGCCGGGTCGGTCGTGGCGGCCAGCGGGCTGCCGCCGAAGCCCTCGGCGAGCCCGGCCGCGAGCAGCGGGACGGCGCCCGGCAGCAGATGGCCGCGCAGGCCGTCCCGGACGAGCACGGCCAGCTCCTCGAAGGCGAAGGCGGCCGTGCGGTAGCCGCGGTCGCTCAGCCAGGCCGCGGGCGGCCCCAGCGCCGCGAAGGCGTGCGCGGCCGCCGTGTCGGTGCGACGCAGTGTGCACAGGTCGCGGCGCCACAGGCGGCGGATGTCGTTGGTGATGCGCACGTCCAGGCTGAACTTCAGGAACAGATCGCGCCCCGGCTCGTACACCGTGCGGATCGCCGCCGTCGGCCAGGTGTCGAAGGCGGTGGTGCCGAGGCGGAGCAGGCGGCCGTCGGCGAAGGGCGCCGCCAGTTCGGGGCCCACCAGGTCCAGCTGCCAGGGGTGGGCGGGCAGCAGCCGGTAGCCGGGCGGGGCGGTGCCCAGCGCGTCCAGGGCACGGGTGTCCCCCTCCTCAGCCACCTGGTCCTCGCGGACGCCGAGCAGCACCAGCGGGAAACGGGCGTGTGCCTCGGGGGCGTACGGCAGCCACGAGGCGACGGGGCCGCCACCGCGCGCCTTGGGGGCGGGGTGGCTGGGGTGGCCGGTGATCAGGGACTGCTCGGAGCGCAGATACGGGTCCGCCGGCGCCGCCGACCGGGCGCGGGCGGTGAGCAGCGCGGCGACCGCGTCCCGGCTGTCGATCATCTCCGCGGGCAGATCGCCACCCGGCAGCCCGGTGTGCCGGCGCAGCTCCTCGGCGACCAGTTTGACCAGCTCGGTGTGGCCGACGCGGTGCCAGGTCCCGGCCGCGTGCACCTCGGGGCCGGCCGGGCGCCGGCCGGCGCGCACGCGCAGCAGCCGCCCGCTCGGCAGCCGGTGGACCCGCAGGTCCCCGCGGACCGCCAGCGGCTCGGCCACCTCGCGCAGCAGGCAGTTCAGCAAAGGCGCGGCCGCGTAGGCGTCGGCCTGGCGGCCGACGGATCCGGCGGGGAGTGTGAGGTCCACGCGATCCATTCGTTTCGTCGAGGGCGGTCGCGATCAGTATGTCTGTCGTCCCTCACCATCGTCCTGCGCGCCCGCGTACCCCGAGGAGCCGACCGTGCACCGTCCCCCCACCGCCGAGGCCCGGGTCGCCGAGGAGCTTGCGGTCGTCCGGCCCGCGCTGCTGCCCCGGTACACGGCCGAGCTGCCGGGCGCCCGCGCCGCCGTGCTGACCCGGCTGTGGCGGGGGCTGACGCACGAACCGCTGCCGTGGGTCACCGGACGGGTGCGGGGCACGCACAGCCTGGCGCTGCGGCTCGCCGACGGCCGCACGCTGTACGGGCCGCACGCGGACCCGTACGCCACGAGCGCGTACGTCACCGGACTCCGCCTGGACCGGGAGCGCCATACGGACCCGGCCGGTCTGATCACCGCCCTCGGGGTGCCGAACGGTGCGGCCTTCGCCGCCGAACTGGCCGACAGCGTGGCCTCGTTGGCGCTGTCGCGGGCCGGCGCGGATCACCCGAAGGAGTGGCCGGCGGGGGTCCCCCCGGCCGAAGGCCGGGGGAGGGACTGGGAGTGGGAGCAGCGGGTGACCGACGGGCATCCGTACCACCCCAACTGCCGTGCCCGGCCGGGCTTCTCGGTGGCCGACCAGCTGGCGTACGCCCCGGAGCACCGACCGGTGGTGGAGCTGGGCACGGTGCCGGTGCCGGCGGACGGCTGCCTGGTGACCGGCGACTGGCCGGACGACCTGCGGGACGGCGGGCGGCTGCTGCTGCCCGTCCACCCCTGGCAGGCCGACCACGTCCTGCGACGGTCGTACGACGCCTGGCGCCCGGCCCGCCCGCTGCTGTCCCTGCGCACCCTCGCGCTGCCGGGCGGCCCGCATGTGAAGACCGCGCTGAGCGCCCGCCTGACCTCCTCCGTCCGTGACATGTCCGCGTACTCGGTGCAGGCGGCCGCGCCGCTGTCCGTCCTGGCCGAGGAGCTGACGGCGCGCACGGACGGCCTGTTGCACCTCACCCGCACCCTCGGGGCGGCCTCGGCCCACTCCCCCGACCTGGCCGCGCTGCTGCGGGAGTCGCCCGGGGCGTACGCGGGCGAGGGCGAGCAGGTCCTCCCGGTGGCCGCGCTCCCCATGACCGGCCTGCCGGACTCCCCCGCCTGGATGACCGCGTTCACCCGGCTGTCGTTGACCGTGGGCCTGCGGCTGCTCGAGCTCGGCGTGGCCCTGGAGGCCCACGGCCAGAACCTGCTGGTGATCGTGTCGGCCGACGGCACCCCCGTGCGGCTGGTCTACCGCGACCTCGCGGACATCCGGATCAGCCCCGCCCGCCTCACCCGCCACGGCCTCACCCCGCCGCCGCTCACCGGTCGGCTGATCACCGACGACGAGAGGGACCTGCGCCGCAAGCTGTTCGGCTCCCTGGTGGCGGGCGCCCTGGCCGGTACGGCGGGTTCCGGCCCGGCGCTGGGCGCGGCCCTGGCCACCGCCGTCCCGGACCTGCCGGTCACCGCGGACCTCGGTGCGCTGTGCGAAGGCCCGTTGCCGGCGAAGGCGTTGACGCTGATGCGGTTGTCCCCGCGGACACCGGGTGACCAGTGGACGTCCCTGCCGAACCCGCTCGTTTTGGAGCCCGGACCGTCTGATCAATAAGATCCGCCGATGATCACAAGACAACGGCTGGCGGCGGGCGTCTGTGCTCTGCTCGCCGCCCTGGCGGCCGGGATCGCGTTCCCCGGCGGGGCCGTCGCCGACGAGACGCAGGCGGCCGCCCCGAAGGTCGAACTCGTGCTGGACGTCAGCGGTTCCATGCGGACGGCGGACATCGACGGCGGCACGCGGATGGCCGCGGCGAAACAGGCCTTCAACGAGGTGCTGGACGCCACCCCGCAGGAGGTGCGGCTCGGCATCCGCACCCTGGGCGCCAACTACCGCGGCAACGACCGCAAGGAGGGCTGCAAGGACACCGCGCAGCTCTACCCGGTCGGCCCGCTGAACCGGACCGACGCGAAGACCGCGGTCGCCACGCTGCAGCCGACCGGCTGGACACCGATCGGGCCCGCGCTACTGAAGGCGGCGGACGATCTGAACGGCGGTGACGGCACCCGCCGTATCGTCCTGATCAGCGACGGCGAGGACACCTGTCAGCCGCTCGACCCGTGCGAGGTGGCCCGGGAGATAGCGGCCAAAGGCATCGGTCTGACCATCGACACCCTCGGCCTGGTGCCGGACGCCAAGACCCGCGACCAGCTCAGCTGCATCGCCGACGCGACCGGCGGCACCTACACCGACGTACGGCACAAGGAGGAACTGAGCAGCCGCGTCGGGCAGTTGGTGGACCGGGCGGCCGATCCGGTGGTGACCCCGGTGGCCACCGCGGGCGCCGCGAGCTGTGAGAAGGCGCCGACGCTGAAGTCCGGGCTGTACACCGACCGCGAGGAGTTCGGGGAGCAGCGCTGGTACAAGGTCGACGTCGATCCCGGCAAGGAGCTGCGCGCCTCGGTGAGCGTGGCCGACGACCGTGCCGTGAACCCGGACTACGGGGTGCTGCTGCGGGCGGTGACCCTGCACGGCCGGGAGATCGTGCGCGGCGAGGCCGCCGGTACGGGCCGCACGGACGTGATCTCGACCGGTCTGCGCTATCCGAAGCCGCGCAGCGACGACGACAACGCGCCCGCGGAGACGGTGTGCCTGCAGGTCACCGACTCCTTCTCGGCCACGTCCGGGGTGAAGACCACGCCGGGTCTGCCGCTGGAGCTGACCGTAGACGTCGTGGACGGGCCGTCGGGCCATCACGACGTGGCCTCCTTCGGCCTCGGCCGGGGCTGGTGGCTGCTGGGTGCGCTGGTGCTGACCGGCTTCCTGGCGGGTCTGGTGTGGGGCTGGCTGTCGCGCTGGCGGGTCGCTGTCTGGAGGACGAACTGATGCGGACGACTCGTGTACTGGGCGCCGCGCTGCTGGCGCTGGGGCTCGCGGCCGGGCCGGCCGCGGCCGACTCCTCCCCCTCTCCGAGCGCCTCCGCCGACGGCGCGGCGCCCACCCGGGCGGGCACTTCCTTCCGTACGGCGACGGAGATCCGGCAGGGGCAGCAGGCCACCGCGTCCGGCTCCACCGGTGACTACCTGTACTGGTCGTTCCCCGCGGACACCGGGCAGCGGCCCACCGTCAAGGCGACGGTGAAGCTCCCCGCGACCCACGGGGCCGAGACCTGGCAGATCGACGTGTACGACGGACTGCGGCGCCGGCAGGCCTGCCAGTACGGCGCGGCGAGCCGTACGGCCGAGCAGGGGGCGTCCTCCGTCGACCTGGCGTGTGTGCTGCGCACCGTGCGCGGCTGGTCGGAGCCCTGGGCCGACGACCCGCTGCCGGGCACGTACTACGTCCGGCTGACGGCCGTGGACCTCGGTTCCGCCGACCTCGGCAAGCCGGTGAGCGCCGAAGTCCGGGCCGACTCCAAGGACATCGGCGGCGCGTCGGCGGTGGACGGTGCGCTGGGCAAGCCGCTGGTGCCCGGGATCGCCGTCAAGTCCGAGGCGGGCGGGGACGGTTCCGGTGCGAAGCCGGCGGTGCTGTCCAGCTTCGGCTCCGACGACGGCTGGTCCTCCGGATGGTGGTCCGACCGCTGGGTGTGGACCGCGATCGGGGGCGTGCTCGCGGCTCTCGCCGGTGTGGGCGGGTATGCGCTGACGCGGGGGGCGGGGCGGCCGCCCCGGGTGCCGCCGACCGTGTGACCCGTGTGCCGAAGGCCCGCCTCCCGGCGGGCCTTCCGCTTGCCCGGGCCCGCCGCGGGCGTCACCCTTTCCGCAGGGCCTCGGCCACGGGGCCGTCCCCCGTCACCGTCACCCGGCCCTCGCGTACCGCGTCCGGCAGACTCAGTTCGCCGCGGGCCACGGCCTCGCAGGTCGCCGCGTCCATCGACAGCCGGGCGTCGGCCCCGACCGGCGCCGGTCCGTCGCCGTACACCGGTCCGGACCCGGTGCCGGTCCAAAGGTGGAAGTCGCCTTCGTCCAGGCCGACTTCGACCAGACCGTCCGCTTCCAGGCCGCGCAGCAGCGGGAGCGCGAACCAGTGGGCCCGGACGGCGTCCGTGGGGCGCCGCTCCCCGAGCTCGGCCTCGCCCCACCTGCCGAGCGCCTGCAGCACCGGCAGCAACTCCCGGCCACGGCCGGTGAGTTCGTAGACATAGGCGGCACTCGGCGGAGGCAGCCTTCGCCGCGTGGTGAGACCGTCGCGCTCCATGTCCTTGAGCCGGGAGGCGAGGACGTCCGTGCTCACGCCGGGCAGATCCGCGTGCAGGTCCGTGTAGCGGCGGGGGCCGGCCAGCAGCTCCCGGACGATCAGCAGGGTCCAGCGGTCGCCGACGAGATCGAGCGCGCGGGCTGCGGAGCAGTACTGGTCGTAGCTTCGGCGTGGTGACATGCGGCGCAGTCTAGACAACTTGTTGGACTTTCCAAGCTCTCACTTGGTAAAACCAAGCAACACGAGTTTCCGGAGGGGCGCATGGAGTTCCGGCAGTCGAACAAGCTCAGCGAGGTCTGTTACGAGATCCGCGGCCCGGTGATCGAGCACGCCAACGCGCTGGAGGAGGCGGGGCACAGTGTGCTGCGCCTGAATACCGGCAACCCCGCGGCCTTCGGCTTCGAGGCGCCGGAGGAGATCCTCCAGGACATGATCCGGATGCTGCCGCAGGCGCACGGCTACACCGACTCGCGGGGCGTCCTGTCCGCCCGCCGCGCGGTCGCCCAGCGCTACCAGAACCTGGGCCTCGACGTCGGCGTCGACGACGTGTTCCTCGGCAACGGCGTGTCCGAGCTGGTCTCCATGGCCGTACAGGCGCTGGTCGAGGACGGCGACGAAATCCTCATCCCCGCCCCCGACTTCCCGCTCTGGACGGCCGTGACGACCCTGGCCGGCGGCAAGGCGGTCCACTACCTGTGCGACGAACAGGCCGACTGGAACCCCGACCTGGCCGACATGGCATCGAAGATCACGGACCGGACCAAGGCCGTCGTCGTCATCAACCCGAACAACCCGACGGGCGCGGTGTACCCGAAGGAGGTCGTCGAGGGCATCCTCGACCTGGCCCGCCGGCACGGCCTGATGGTGTTCGCCGACGAGATCTACGACCAGATCCTGTACGACGACGCGGTGCACCACTCGGCCGCCGCGCTCGCTCCCGACCTGGTCGTCCTGACCTTCTGCGGCCTGTCCAAGACGTACCGGGTGGCGGGCTTCCGCTCGGGCTGGCTGGCCGTGACCGGCCCCAGGCAGCACGCGAAGGACTATCTGGAGGGCCTGACCATGCTGGCCTCCATGCGCCTGTGCGCCAACGCGCCCGCCCAGTACGCCATCCAGGCCGCGCTCGGCGGCCGCCAGTCCATCCGCGAACTGACGCTGCCCGGCGGCCGGTTGCACGAACAGCGGAACGTGGCCTGGGAGAAGCTGAACGAGATCCCCGGCGTGTCCTGTGTGAAGCCCAAGGGTGCGCTGTACGCGTTCCCGCGCCTCGACCCCAAGGTGCACCGGATCCACGACGACGAGAAGTTCGTCCTGGACCTGCTGCTGCGCGAGAAGATCCAGGTGGTCCAGGGCACCGGCTTCAACTGGCCCTGCCCCGACCACTTCCGCATTCTCACCCTGCCGCACGCGGAGGACCTGGAGGCGGCGATCGGACGGATCGGACGCTTCCTCGGCGGGTACCGGCAGTAGCCGGCTTCGACCGCCGCTCTCCCCGGCCGGTTTCCGTACGTTCGCGCATCCGTGCGAAGATCACCCCGCACGACCCGGGGGGCCGGCACGCGCAGGCAGCCGCCGTACGCCCGCGGCGCGCGCCCGACCAGCGCCGCGCCGCCGCTCTCCCCGGTCCGGTTCCAGCAGACCAGGGGGGCACCGTTGTTCTCGTACCGAATACGCCGGACGTCCGTCGCCGTGCTGTGCGCGGCGGCGCTCGGAAGCGCCACGCCGGACGCGCGGGCCGGGACGCCCACGCCACCCGCGCCCTCCTCCGGGCAGGAGGCCCGGGACGCCGCACGCTTCTGGACCGCGCGGCGCATGGCGGACGCCGAACCGCTGGACGGCAACCGGGAGGCGCCGGGCGGGACCGGACCGTCGGCGGCGGTTGCGGGCCGCCCGCAGGGCACCCTGTTCCAGGGGACCCGTCTGGTCGGGACGTTCTTCGGGTCCGACGGGCCGGGCGGCAACACCTGGCACTGCACCGGCAGCGTCATCGACACGTCCGCGCGCAACGTCGTCCTCACCGCGGCCCACTGCGCCCTGAGCATGAAGGGCGACTACGTCTTCGTCCCGAAGTTCGTGCAGGGCGCCGGGCCCGACCAGCAGCCGTACGGCATCTTCCACATCCAGCACCTGTACATCGACCCCAGATACGTGCCCGACAGAGGGTCTTCGACCACCAAGAAGGCGGCCTCCGACCTGGACACGGCATTCGCCCGGGTCTCGGCCAACCAGCGCGGCCAGACCCTCCAGGACGCGGTGGGCGGCGGGCTCGTCTTCACCCGGCCGAAGGGCTACGCGCAGAAGAACGTCACCGTCGTCGGGTACCCCTCGTACGGGCACAACAACGCCGGGCAGGCCGTCAAGTGCACCGTGCCGACGACCCAGCTCCCGGGCTACCGGCAGCTCTCCATGACCTGCGGCGGCTACTACGGCGGGGTGTCGGGCAGCCCCTGGATCACCGACTACCAGGACGACGGCCGCACCGGGCACGTCATCGGCAACCTGGGCGGGTACAACGGCGGCGGCAACGACGCGAACGTCGACTACATCAGCTACGCCCCGGCGTTCGGCGACGCCGCCGCGAACCTCCTCGCGGACGCGGTGGCCGGCCAGGACCCGCCCACCGGACTGCCGCCGTACCACGGCATCCAGTTGCCCGGCGGTGGCGCCCGCTGGCAGAAGGCCGCGCTGATGGCCTGCGCGGACTACACCGGCGACGGCTTCGGCGACCTGCTCGTCGTCTGGTCCGACGGCGGGGTCACCCTGATCCCCGGCGACGGCCAGGGCGGGTTCGGGGCGGAGCGGCGGCTGCTGACGGCCAACTCCACCTGGACGCACGCCCGCAGCATCGCCGGCGGGACCTTCACCGGCGGCCGGCCGGGCCTGCTGGTGCGCTGGTCCGACGGCGAGGTCACGCTGTACCCGGACCTCGGACCCTCCGGAGTGGGCCGCGAGGTGCAGATGGCGAAGCCGAATTCCGAGTGGAAGGACGCCGTGCAGCTCACCGCCGGGCAGTTCCACGGCGCCAAAGGAGCGACCGATCTGCTGGTCCGCCGGTCCGACGGCAGCCTGGTCCTCTACACCCAGATCCGCGCCGGCTCCTTCGGCACCGGCAGACGACTCGTCGCGGCCAACGGCACCTGGACCAAGGCCGCGCTGCTGAGCGGCGGCGCCTACAGCGGAACCGCCGGGGCGGACCTGCTGGTGAGCTGGTCCGACGGCTCGCTCGACAGCTACTCCGGCGTCTCGGCCGCCGGGCTCGGCACCCGGTACCGGCTCAGCGGCCCCAACCGCACCTGGCAGCACGCCCAGGTCATGACGGCCGGCGACCTCACCTCCGACCACACCGGCAACGACCTGGTCGTGCGCTGGTCCGACGGCGAGACCACGCTGTACGCGGAGACCGGCGCGAAGACCCTGGGAACCGAGAACACCCTGGTCGCGCCCGCGAGTTGAACCGCGGACCCCGGCGGCAGGGCCGGCGGCGGCGCGGCACGGGGAATGCCCCGCACACGCGGCCGGCTGACGATCCCCGCAGGTGATCACTGAGCCGGACAGGGGGAAACGGGCATGGGGGTCGACGTCCACGGAACGGTGGCGGCTCCCGTTCCTCGGCGCCAGGACCTTCGGCCACAGCGGGGCGACCGGCTCGCCGGGCTTCGCCGACCCGTCGAACGGCATCGCGTACGCCTACACCCGGGGCCGCTTCGGATTCCCCTCCGGAGTGGGCGCCACCCCCCGGAGAACGGCCGTCTGGCGCAGTCCGTCCTGCGGGCGGCCGCCTCCCTGTGACACCGTACGGACAGGCGAGCGGGAAGGGCGCTGACGTGGGTGACCTCTTTCTCGTCCGGCACGGTGAGACCGAGTGGTCGCGGTCCGGACGGCACACCGGTTGGACCGACGTGCCCCTCACCGAGCACGGCCGCGAGGAGGCGCGCCGGCTGATGCCGCTGATCCGCTCGCACCACATCGGGGCCGCGTTCGTCAGCCCCCTGCAGCGGGCCCGGGAGACCGCCGAGCTCGTCGGGATCCGGGACGCCCGGGTCGACGCCGACCTGCGCGAGTGGGACTACGGCGGGTACGAGGGCGTGACCACCGTGGAGATCCAGCGCAGCCGGCCCGGCTGGTTCCTGTTCACGGACGGGGTCGCGCCGGGGCCGCCGGAGCATCCGGGTGAGACCCCTGAGCAGGTCGGCGAACGCGCCGACCGGATGCTGGCCAAGGCCGACGCCGCCCTCGGCAACACCGAGGGCGCCGTCGTTCTGATCGCCCACGGCCACTTCCTCCGCGTCCTCACCGCCCGCCGCCTCGGCCTGCCGCCCCAGCACGGCGCCCTCTTCCAACTGGCCACGGGCGCACTGTGCCGCCTGGGCACGGAACACGGACGGCCGGTGGTGGCGGGGTGGAACATCCGGCCGCGGGAATAGGGCCACCGGCGGGGATCCCGGCCACAGGAAGCCACCGGCGGGGGTCCGCGCACAGGGCCGCGTACCGAAGTACGCGGGGTACGCGCTCAGGGTCGCGCACGAGGGCAGCACACGGGGACGGGCAGGGGTGCCGCAGCCGCGGGCCGCACGCCGGGATCCGCACACGGGGCACGCGCACAGGGCTCGGCGGACAGGGCCGCGCACGGGGCCACAGCGCACGGGACCGCAGAGAGAGGCCGGCGGCAGCGGGCCGCGCAGTGGTTCCGTCCAGACGGCCCCCACAGGGATCCGCCCGCAGGCGCCCCACCCGGTGAGCCGCAGTGACGCGACCGCGTTGTCGTACCCGGGTCGTACTCTGCGAATGGGCCGTCCGACCGGCGGTCCGTGACGGGGGTACGGGACCGGGAGGAGGGTGTGGTGAGCCGACCGCCGACCGCCGCGCAGCGGCGTCTGATCGAGGCCGCCGATCCGGTGAGCGGGCGGCTGCGCGGCACGGAGGCGCAGCTCGCGGCGCTGGTGAAGCGGGGCCTGGCCTTCCGGCACCCTCGGTCGCCGCACGAGCACTTCCTGACCCCCGCCGGGCACCGGATACGGGAGGCGGTGGTGCCCGAGGTGACGGAGGAGCCCGCGCCGGACGCGGGCGTGTTCGCGGCGCGGGTCGGCGGTGAGGAGGCGCCGCCCTCGACGGGTCCGGAACGGCTGCGTGAGGTGCACAGCGCCTGGCAGGGGCTGCTGGAGCTGCGCCGGATGACCAACCCGGACGGCACGGTGGACCGGCCGTGCGGCTGGGAGCGGACGCATCTCGTCCGGGCGGCCGCGCTGGCCCTGGAGGCGGCCGGGCACCGCCCGGCGGGCGAGGCCGCGGAGGGTTACCGGGTGCGCGCCACCCCGCAGCCGGAGGCGGTCGCCGTGTATGCGCCGGACGCGGAGAGCCTGGCGGCCTGCGCGGCCACGCTGGAGCGCGCGGGCTGGCAGGCGGGCGAATACACCGAGCCCCGTACGAGGGTGCGCTATGTGCTGGCCTCACCACGGCGGGTGTGAGTGGCGTGACAGGATCGATCGACCGGATTCCGAACGTGGGAAGGGCGAACAGTGGCCGAACCGTTTTCCGTCCGTGTGACCGTCCGCGGCTATGAGACCGACACCCAGGGCCACCTCAACCAGGCCGTGTACCTCAACTACGCGGAGCACGCCCGTTGGTCGTTGCTCCAGGCGGCCGGGATAAGCCAGGCGCGGCTCGTGGGCACAGGTGTGGGTCCGGTCGCGCTGGAGACGACGCTCCGCTTCCGGCGCGAACTGCTCGCCGGCGACGAGGTGGATGTCACCTGCGAGTTCGAGTGGGGCGGCGGCAGGACGTTCCGCATCCGGCAGGAGATGCGCAAGACCGACGGCACTGTTGCGGCCGAGGTCAGCGCGGTGGGAGGCCTGCTGGACCTCAAGGAGCGCCGGCTGGTCGCCGACCCGCGGGAGGTGTTCAAGGAGCTGACGACGGACCTCGCTCTGTTCGGCTTGTAGGTTCCGTACTCGTGGGCGTGGGACGGGAGTTCGGCCTCCGTCTGAGGGGGACGAGCTGCCGGGGTCGCCCCTGAGCCGGCTTCCGTCCCCCCGGTGGGCGTCCCGCCCCGCTCGTACGTCGCCGGCCGGCTGCCCGCGCTCGCCCCGCGTCAGGCCGCCTCCCGGCGTAGTGGCACCGGTACCTGGTTGAAGCCGTAGTACAGGGCGAGCAGCCCGTGGGCGGCCAGGGTGAGGGGCGCGGAGACGAAGGCGAGACCCACCGTCAGGGGGTAGCCGAGGGAGCCCAGGGCGAAGCGGGCCCGGGTCGCCCGGGCGGCCACGGTGTCCACGCGTGCGTCGAAGAGGTGGCCGGTGCGGGTGAGGTGCCACCACAGGGCCTGGAAGGTGAGGGCCATGGCGACCATGACCAGGCTGTAGACCGCGGCCGCCGCGTGCGAGGCGGCGTCCTTGCGCAGATACTCGGCGAGCATCGCGGTCGGCCAGGGCACGACGGCCACGACCATCAGCACCAGCAGGTTCAGGAACATCAGCGGCCGGTCGACCCGGGCGACGTAGCTGAACAACTGGTGGTGGTTGACCCACATGATGCCGATGACCAGGAAGCTCACCGCATAGGCGGCGTACGACGGCCACTGCGCGCCGATCGCCTGCCACAATCCGCCGTGCGCACCCTCCTCGGGGACCTTGATGTCCAGGACGAGCAGGGTGATGGCGATGGCGAACACCCCGTCGCTGAAGGCCTCGACGCGGCCGGACTCGTTCATGGGCATGCGCCCAAGAGTGCCGCATGCGACGGCGCGGGGGTGTGGGGGGGCCGGAACCCCGCGCGGGTGTCATTTGGTGGGGTGGCCCCTGTTCGCGGGGCTGGTGGTGGCGGTGCCGGGGTTTG